>JBELAI010000382.1:0-8604 GCA_049508975.1 Occallatibacter sp.
TCGAACCGCCTCTTGCTTAAACTCAAGCGTGTACCTGCCCCGCTTCCCATTCCTCATCTGCGTTTCCCTTTCGCTATTAAAGCAGCTCGCTAAGGGATACGTTTTACGCGGGCAAGGTCAAGTCCATTGTGCTCGCTTTCGCGAATTAAACTGCAAACTCCAGGAAGATATCTGAGATTAGTTTTGTCAGCGGGTTTCTTCATGCGATTAACCTGGGTTCACGCCCCTCTTGGCGAGCTCGCGGTTCATGGCTTCCCGGAGGGAGAGGACGAAAATAGCACGGGATGAAGCGAGGCGCAATCTTGGGAACCAGACTCACCTGGAATCTTCCGCCCCGTAAAGGGTCGGACCAATCATAGATCAGGTCCTAGCGGTGTTCACGTCTCCAGTCGAGGTTGTTGTGATACATTTCCGCCATTGCTCAAGAGGATAAGCGCATGAACAGCCGGGCAGAAGGCGAGAATGCTACACCCGTACCCAATGACCACCCGCTCCCGGTCGCTGAGATTAAGCCCAGTCCGCTTCCAGTAGAGCCCGCCGATCCTCCCGCTCCGCCAGCAATCCAGAATAGGGTCGCCGCTGATCCTGTCCAAGGAAAGCGCGGCGAGGAGGAACTGCACAGCGTTCCACCTCCCCTTGGCAAGGATGTGAATAATGAACTCAGCCTTTTTGAGAGAAAAACTGTCTTTTTCGGATATTGGGGTATTGTATTTGGCTTTGTTTCCCTTGTTTTGGCTGCCGGTGCTGCATTTTTTGTCTTTCAGCAATTCAAGGAAATGGCTGCTCAGACCGAGTTGCTGAATAGAGGAGCCAGACAGGCTCGAGTTGATTCCGCAAATTCGAGTGTAGTGACAGCCGAGCAACTTGCAATCCTGGAGAAGCAGCTGAACCAACAGACCGGTGCAACGCGTCTGGACGAAAGAGCATGGATCGTGGTGTCGCCTCTCTTGCCTGACATCGCAAAAGTCTCCGTGCCGACAGGAGAAATGGTTATCGTCAACACAGGGAAGACTCCAGCTCTTCATATCCACGGAATGGCGCAGATTGAAGTACTTTCCCACGATTCCGGTCCCCGTCTTCAGGAAAAGACGTATGACTGGGGATTCGATTCTGGAGAGCTCGTCCCTCACGATCCGGCACCACAGACGCTTGTCAGACTCAAGGACAGAACCACCAAAGAGCAGGCCCCGTTCACTAACGATGAACGGACTGCCTACAATAGCGGAAAGTCTTGGATAGCCATTTACGGCACTATTTGGTACGACGACATCTTCCACGTAAGGCATTTCACAAGGTTCTGCCGTCCGTTCTCTAATCCCAACATCGCCGGGGAATTCAATGCGATGAAATGCGTAAACTACAACGGGACAGATGGCAAGAAAGCAAATTAGGGCCCGATCGCTATCGCGGAATCAGCTGTTCCACGCCAAACGGAACGATAAACCCGATCGCCAGCAGCCCCAGCAAGTCGACAACCGTGGTAAACCCCGAGTTCGTTGCGAACAGCCACCAGGCACCCATGATTGTAGTGAGGAAGCTCTTCATGGCCGCAGCGTACCCCTGGGAATCGCGAATTTCAAGATTAATCAGAGTACTTTTGTGCAATGAATGTTACTTTAGTTTTAAACGTCAGTCGGCACCTTCTCAAGGGCTGTTGATGATCCTGCTTTCTGCGGCCTTTCTGCGCAAAAAGCCGTGGTGAGAAGCGCAGCCCCCCGCTTTGTCAACGGCTTCCAAAAAATGGGCTGGCTCGGTTCGGTTCGCGGGGATGCGCTATAGTTCCGGGTATGGATGAGAAGCGGGAATTGCTGCGGCATACTTTGGCGACATTGGCTTATCGGGCGGCACGGGCGCTGGACGGCGCGCCGGATCACTTTGCAGGGTTTGCTTTGACGGGCCGGATGCCGGTGCAGATCCTGGCCCACATGGGCGACTTGTTCGAATGGGCTCTGAGCGCGGCGGTCGGCAAGGAACGCTGGCAAACTTCGCAGCCCTCCCAATGGAAACAGGAGAAGCAAAGGTTCTTTCAGTCGCTGCAGGCCTTCGACTCTTTCCTTGCTTCGGACGGGGAGTTGAAGGCCCCGATCGAGAGACTGATGCAGGGTCCTGTGACCGATGCGCTGACGCATGTGGGCCAGTTGGCAATGATGCGGCGGTTGTCGGGGAGCCCGACGCGCGGGGAGAATTTCTACCTGGCGGCCATTGAGGTTGGGCAGGTGGGAGCGGATCAGCCGGCGCCGGTGCAACCTTTTAAATAGGCCGTTGCTCTTGCATCCGTATGGAATCCAGAGTCTTGCGGTCTTCGTAGCTTAGGACGGCGTTTTCGAGCAGATCCGGCCGGTTGGCCAGGGTTTTGCGCAGTTGCTGCTCGCGACGCCAGCGGCGAATTCCCTGGTGGTCGCCGTTTAGCAGCGTCTCCGGCACTTGCAGCCCCTGAAACTCGGCTGGGCGCGTGTAATGAGGGTAATCGAGCAGCCCGCCGGCGCCGTGCTGAGAGCGGGGAACGCCATCTGCATTACTGGTAATTTCTGTGTCGGCGACTCCGAAGCTTTCAAACTCGCCGGAGGCTTCGTTGCCGAGGACGCCAGGAATCAGCCTCATTGCCGCGTCGATGACCACGGCGGCGGCGAGTTCGCCTCCGCTTAGAACGTAGTCGCCGATAGAAAGCTCCATGTCGCAATAGAGCTGGTTGATGCGCTCGTCCACGCCTTCATAGCGGCCGCAAATTAGGACGACGCGGTCAAGTCCGGCGAGTTCGCGGGCCAAGGCTTGGGTGAAGGGACGTCCCTGCGCCGAGAGAAGCATTACGCGGGTGCGCTGGAGGGTTGGCGGGGTTTGGCTTGGCATTCCCTCGGGGGCTAAAGCCCCTGCTTCTTCGGTGGATTGGATGTACGGGCTGAAGCCCGTACCCTTCAAAACCTGCGATTCTGTAGGTGGGCTGAAGCCCGTACCCTTCGATTCTTGTGCCGAATGTCTTGCTGATTTGGGTTCGATACCGAGCAAGGTCAGCGCCTCGGCGATGGGCTGGGGCTTGAGGACCATGCCTTCACCGCCGCCGAACGGACGGTCGTCTACGGTGCGGTGGCGGTCGTGCGTAAACGCCCGCAGATCGTGGACGCCCACCTCGAGCAGCCCTTCCGCGAGGGCCCGGCGCAGAATTCCATTTTCGAAAAAGCTGGAAAAGAAGCCGGGAAAGATGGTGACGATCTCAAAGCGCATACTTACCAATCATAGCGGTTCGAGGATTTGTGGGATGGAAGGACTGTGGCCTCTGTGGTTTCTGCGATAAGACTGCAGAAAGGATTGCAAGAAGCAGGTTCTCCGGCTTCGCTCAGAATGACAAGTTGGTAGTGTTGTGACTGGATCAGGGCTTGGCCGGTGCGTTCAGGTCTATCAGGCCTCCGGGGAGGGCCATTTCCACGCGCTTTCCGGGGAGATCGACGGCGCGCATGTAGCTCTTCGCGAAGGGGACGAGGATCTCATCCTCTGAGCCCGCGGCATTGACGACCAGCAACGCTACGGGGCCAGCGGCGCGGTCTACGTCTTCGATTACACCGACGGAAACAGGCTTCTGGCCGCCAACATCAAACAGTGTGCAGCCAATCAGGTCCCCAACATAGACTTCGTCGTCGGACAGCTGAGCTCGGTCGGTGAACGGAATGGCGACGATCAGGCCGGCAAGCGTTTCTGCATCTGAGATGGAGTTGGAGATACCGAAATGGAGCACGATGCCGCCCTTATGCAGCCAGTGGCCAATCAACTCGACTTCGCGCGGGGACGGGCTGGTTTTAGCGCGCGGCGAATCGGGGTTAGCTACAAGCCATAACCGGCGGCGTTCAGAGAATTTTTCAGGGAAATCGGTGAGAATGTCGGCGAAGACTTCGCCTTTGCGCCCCTGTGGCCGACGTATGCGAGCCAGCCAGACCCATTGGGCGACTTGTTCCGCTTGTCCGGACTTAGTCATCGCCGCCTCCGGGGATTGGCCGGATGGCTCAGGACCGGATGGCTCAGGAATAGCCATCCGGCTATTCGTCTTCTTCCAGGATATCGAGCGTATAGCGGCGATGGAGCTTCATGCTGACGGCACCGAGAATCGTCCGCACCGAGCGGGCAGTGCGGCCCTGCTTGCCGATAACCTTGCCAACGTCCTGCGGCGCGACGCGGAGCTTGAGGATGGTGCTTTCGTCCCGGCTTACGGATTCAACTTCGACCGCTGATGGCTCATCGACCAGCGCCTGGGCGATTTCGCGGACCAGTTCGGCGACCGCAGAATAGTATCAGCATGCACCGGCCGCCGCAAGGGGATGTGTGAGGGCCGGGGCGGGAACCGGCTCACACACGCATAATTTGTTACGTGGGAATGCCCGGGAGAGCCGGGGTGAATCAGGCCTGGACGGCGGCTTCGGATTCGACGGGGGCCTCCGCAACAGCTGCAGCGGGAGCGTCAACTACGGCGGCCGCGGGGGCTGCAACAGCGGCCTTTACCGGGGCCACGGGCGTAAGGGGAGCCTCAACTGGCTTGGCCGGGTTCTTGGCGACCAGCTTCTCCACGATTTCAGAGAACTGCGCGCCAACGCTGCGCCAATAGGCAATGCGGTCGTGCTTCAGGTCCACGGTGGCGGGGTTGGTGCGGGGGTTATAAGTGCCGACAACCTCGATGGAGCGGCCATTGCGGGCGCGATCCTTCTCGATGGCCACAATGCGGTAGTAGGGCTGCTTGCGGGCGCCGAAACGCGCCAAACGAATCATCACCACGGCGATACGTTTTCCGGCCGGCGGCGGCGATCCAGAGGCGCGCCCGTCCAAATAAACGGCCAGGCATGTGCGCCCGGCCACACAAGACTCAACACCTAAGTATCACCGAAATGACGCTTTGGAGCAAGTGTCAAAGGGGGGCGGGCTGGGTAGACTGACGGCAAAGCTGAAACGAGGACTCGGAAATGTGGCCACTTTGCAATCGGGCATGGGAACCTCCTCCCACTTCAAAACAGGACGGTTGGCTCTTGGGACAGGGAGTGCGAGAGGGCTTTCCCATGTTTGTTCGCATGGCAAATGCGTTTCGGGAGCTTGCGCCAATCCCCACTTACGACCACCATCTGGTTATCTCCGTTCGCCTGCGGAATCCAAGGCCGGATGGATTTCCATCCCCGGTAGAGGGCGAGGACCTGGCAACGTTGGAGATGAAGGTGTGTGGGATACTGGAAGCGGGCAACGACTCGATATGTGTCCTGGTCGTTACGAATAATGGCCTACGGGATTTCATTTTTTACACGCGAGATGTTGCGGGCGCTAAACGGAAGACTGAAGAGGTTTTGGCTGTTAGCAACGGCTATGTTGCTGAGTTCTGGATTGGGCCGGACGAAAAATGGGAGGTTTACCAACAATGCTGCCATTTCCTCAAGCCTGCTCAGCCGCTGGAAACAAGAACTTCAGCATAGGCCGCACACGCAAGCGAATCGTCCGCATTCCACCAGAGTGGTAGTGTCGAGTTTCTGTGGCTTCACAGAAAAATATTCACAGTCGACTCTTTTAGAGAGTAGACTGCGGCAGTCATGAGCTGGACTCTGCGCAAGTCGCTGCGATTCACGCAGTGCCGCAAATGACTGAAATCCGGGCTATTTTCCTCAAATTCCCAAAATGAGAGGTCCCGATGCCATTGAAGCACTTCAGCAAGTCCGTCTTCGCCTCCACCAGCTTTCACCTAATTCACCCGCAGGTACCTACCGAGTCAACTGGAAATTCCGCACGCCGTGGGCGCTTGGCCCTCTTGCTCTCCTCCGCGCTTCTGTTCGCCATCGGCACGGTTGCGGGGCTTGCTCAAGACACATCCACACCCCCAAATATCGACGCCATCGTCGTCTTCGGAGATTCGCTCTCCGACACCGGCAACGTGGCGCACGAAACGCAAGAAGAATTCGGCTTCCGGGTTCCAGGGCCCATCGCCGACTACACAGATGGCCGATTCACCGACGGCAAAGATACGCTGCCGCCCGCGGAAAAGTACTTCGGCGTTTGGATTGAACAGTACGCCGCCAGCCTTCCCACGAAGCCGAAAGTGAAGGATTCGCTCGACGGCGGAACGAACTTCGCGTATGGATACGCGACCACAGAATACGGCCTCGGGGTTTTCCCATTCGGTCCCTCGAATGAGTACTCGGTCGACGTGGAGAATGTCAGCCAGCAGATTTCCGACTACCTCGCGACAAGGCCCAAAATCACGGATGAGACGCTTTTCGTGGTTTGGGGCGGCGCCAACGACGTTCTCGGCGCTACCTCAGAGGATGATGTGATCTTCGCGGCCGCCTACGAGGCACTCGACATTCAAACTCTCGTTGACGCCGGAGCTACCCATTTCCTCATTCCCAACTTACCTCCGCTGGGCGCGGTGCCGCGCCTCAATGGCTCTCCTGTCACCTCGGTTCCTGCCACCGAGGCAAGCGCCCTCTACAACGAAGTTCTGGGCATCGCGATCACGGTTATTCGCGATATCAATCCGGGCAAAAAACTCGATATATCGGAGCTTGACGTCTTTTCTCTGTTCAATGAGATCATAGCTTCGCCGTCAACATACTCGCTTGTGAACGTGACGAAGAGTTCCCAGGGAGAGCCGGTGGACCCGGACACTTATCTTTTCTGGGACGATTTGCATCCGACCACTCACGGGCATAACATTCTGGCCAAAGCGGCGGCCGTTTCAGTGGCGGCACGTGAATCCTTTGAAGGCCGTGTGCCCGCGGGGAAAGATCTGACTGCCCTCAAAGCGGAAATTGCCGCTGAACTTGAAGCCAGGACTCATTAAATCTTCGTTCGCGATGGCAAAGATCCGGACCTGAAGGCCTCAGATGAATGCACTTCATTCTGGGGCCCGGTTCTCTCCGGGGTCGATTCTGACGGGAAAAGAAACTTCAGCATAGGCCGCACACGCGCTGCCCAACTGGACTCGTCGTGCGTGCCGCCGTGCGCCTTTTCGAAATGGAGAGTTTCGCCAGGCTTCCAGTGATTGGCCTTCAGGCGGCAGTTGAGCATCTCCACGTCGTGCACGGTACGCTTGCCTTCCTTGTCGCCGACATCCAGCCACACGCGCGGCCTGTCCCAGATGGATGGGGCATGCTCGTTGACGTAGCCGAGAATGCTCTTGCGACTCCACCAGACGCTGGGCGACAGGATGGCCAGCTTGCCAAACCAGGTTGCATACCGCAGTCCGAGATAGAGCGAAACCAGCCCGCCGAGCGACGATCCGCCCAGGCCAGTCGAGTCGCGATCGGTGCGGACGCGGTACTGCGTGGCGATCCAGGGCAGAATTTCGCGGGTTAACGTGAGGCCGTATTGGGCTGCTTCGCCGCCGCCCATCTGCCGGTCGCGTTCGTGGGTGTACTCGGCGATGCGCGCGGGCGTGTTGTAGATGCCGACGATAATCAGCGGTTCCACTTCGCCGGCACGGATGGCTGCGTCGGCTTGCTCGCGCACTTCCCAGGTGCGGCCGGGAATGTAGGATGTGCGCGGGTCGAAGAGATTTTGCCCGTCTTGCAAATAAAGGACAGGGTAGGTGCGACCCGTGTCCTGATCGTAGCCGGGCGGAACGTAAACGATCAGATCCCGCTTGTCCGGAAGATAGTGGCTCGGAAAGCCGGGATGGAGGCGAAGACGGGGATGGGGCGTTGCCTGGCCAGAGGCGAGCAGGCCCTTGGGCAGGTTCGCCCAGGGAGTGTCGTCCGAGTGATGCTGCTCCAGATTCAAGCTTTGCGATCCCTTATGGTGTATCAGATTCTTATATCGGCTCGGGGAAGCGAGGCAGCGATAAAAAAACAGCAACCCAGGCTGTTACAGTATCAAGAAATTAGCAGTTCTCCAATTGGCTGGTTTGAGGCGGGCTGCTCGGCAAGGCGGGGATGATCATGAATCGCGAGTATCACAAGTGGTATTCAAGCCGGCTGGGCCGGGATATGGAACTGCTGGTATTTGGCCACGCGGGGTTGCCGGTGATTGTGTTTCCTACGTCCGGTGGAAGATTTTACGAATTCGAAGACCGCGGAATGATTGGGGCACTGGGCGGCAAGATCGATGCGGGCCAATTGCAAGTGTTTTGTGTTGACTCGGTGGACATGGAGAGCTGGTACAACAAGGCTGTGCCGCCGCGGTGGCGCATTGCGCGGCAGGTGCAATACGACGACTACCTCATTCACGAAGTGGTGCCGCTGGTACGTTTGAAGAACCACGATTGGCACCTGGTGACGCTTGGGTGCAGCTTTGGCGGATTCCACGCGGTCAATGTGGCGCTCAAGCATCCAGACGTTTTTACGGGATTCCTGTCGATGAGCGGGGCGTTCGATCTGCGTAATTTTCTGAACGGCTACTACGATCAGGACTGCTATTTCAACCAGCCGTTGGACTACCTTCCAAACCTGGGGGATAACTGGTTTCTGGAGCGCTACCGGCGATCGAGTTATGTGCTGGCTACGGGGTGGGACGACCAATGCCTGGGGCAGAACCAGCGGTTGGACGGAGTTATGAATGGCAAGGGGATTCCGCATAAGTTGTTTGTGTGGGACTCGTACAACGCGCACGACTGGCCGACGTGGATGCGGATGGTGGATCAGTATCTGT
>JBELAI010000383.1:0-3976 GCA_049508975.1 Occallatibacter sp.
GAGCGGGCGAACTTCGCGCATGGGGTTCGTGGTCTCCCAGCCATTCCGATTGAGCGAAAGGTGCGGGCACCCGGCAGTGTAATTTCCCTCAGGGGCTAAAGCCCACTTTGATATTGCGGTGTTTATGTACGGGCTAAAGCCCGTACCCTTCACGCTAAAGCCCGTGCCCTTCACGCTAGAGCCCGTGCCCTTCACGCTAGAGCCCGTCAATGTCGGGGCTAAAGCCCGAATTCATTTTGCAGATATTGATGTACGGGCTAAAGCCCGTACCTTTCGCGCTAAAGCCAGTACCCTTCAAGCATTGATTCCTGCATGAATCATGTTCTTGCGCCGTCCCTACGGGACTCTGGATGTGTGCTTTTTGAAATGCCTTTTCCCCACGCTACCACCCCAACGACGAAGACCTGTCGTTGGGGAGCCCGGAGAAGCGCGGGGCTAACAAACACTGCGCCTACGGCGCGGGGTTCGTGGAATCCCACCCATCGTAAAGTACGCGATGGATGGGGCACGGGGATTCTTGGTATTCCATCCTTTTACAAAGAAGAACGAAACGCAGGTCCTTCGACTCCCATCCCCTTCCCCTTCGACAAGCTCAGGGTCAGGGTCCGGTCGCTCAGGATGACAGCCAATTGTTGTTCGCTCAGGAGGACAGCGGCGAGGATGGGGCACGGGCACGGGCACCGGGCGTCTCGGAAAACCCACGTTGCCAGACTTCGCCCAAATACTGGCACTCCCGCTTCAGACAATGCTGGTTTTTGTGGTAGCGACGAAAGTGCGCGAGGAACTGAGTGTGCTCTCAGGAGTGGCGTTGCGGGCAGGTCTTGCCATAGCGGGGGCTAAAGCCGATCCCGCCAGAAATCGGAAACCTTGCGATGACTTACTCATCTGAGAGAATAGGGTCAGTGGAACGAGCGCAACAATTTCGCTTGTTACGGGCGGGGAGGGTCATTCCAATGATCCTGACGCTGGCGAACGCCTGCGCGGCGCTCCTTGCGCAGGCGCCCAACCCAAGCTCCGCGGCCAATCCCTTCTTCGGCAGCGTGACCGCGTTGCCGGCGAGCGATGCGGTTCAGAGGCTCTCGCTCGATGAGGCTATCGCGCTCGGACTTAAAAACAATCTGGGCCTGAGGGAGGCCGAAGAGGGCGAAAAGACGCTGCGGGGCGAGAAAAATGTGGCGTTGCAGGAGTTTCTGCCCACTATTACCCTCACCGGCAACACCGGCGTGCACCAGCAAAATCTGGTCGCGCAGGGCTTTGGGCCGGCGGTCGTCAAAGAGTTCAGCTCACTGCTCCCTCCCGGCACGAAGATCCCGGAGATCACCCGCGACGAGCTGACCGAGGGGCAGATTCACTTCAAGCAGACGCTCTTCTCCGGTCCGGTGATCGCGGGCTGGAAGGCGGCTGGCGCGGCGGAGCGCTCTGCCCACTTCGCAAAGATGTCGGCGCGCGGCGAAGTGGTCCAGCAGGTGGCGACGGCTTATCTGCATACGATTGCCGCGGCTAGCGAGGTGGAAAATGCCCGAGCGCTGGAGGCGGAAGATCAGTTGCAGCTCAGTCAGGCCCACGCCGCCCACGAGGCGGGCGTTGTCGCCAATCTGGATGAATTGCGGGCGCAGGTGCAGCTTCAGGCTCAGCAGCAGACGCTCCTCGCCGCCCAGAACGCGCTGGAAAAATATCTCATTCTGCTCAAGCGCGAGATCGGGATCAATCCCGGCCAACGGATTGTGCTCACCGATCCAGCGCCCTACGGCGAGCTGGCCGCGCAGACGCCGGAAGAGGTGTGCGCCGTGGCCTACAAGAATCGCCAGGACTACCAGAATCTGCAGAATGAGGCCGTCGAGTACAAGGCGATCCACGCTGCCTATCGCAGCCAGCGGCTGCCCAGCCTGAGTTTTGGCGGCTACTACGGCGTCAGCCAGGTGGGCGGCGTCGGCGCTCACGGCAACTTTGTCGCCCAGGGAACCCTGAACGTTCCAATCTTCAAAGAGGCCAGGTTGCACGGCGATGTGGAGGCGGCTCAGGCGCAGATGGACGCGGTCAGCGCACAGCTCGACGACCTGCGCGGCAAGATCGACCAACAGGTGCGCTCGGCGCTGCTGGACGTGAACGCTACGGCCAGTCTGGTTGAGGTCGCCCGGTCCAATGTCGAGCTGGCTAGGCAGACTGTTGCCGATGAGAGCGAGCGCGTAGCGGCCGGCGTGGACGATAACCTGCCGCTGGTCACCGCGCAGGCGACTTTAGCTTCGGCTGAAACCAATCTGGTGGAGAGCCTGTATCAGTACAACCTGTCGAAGCTGGCGCTGGCCCGTGCCTCCGGGATTATTGAAACGCAGTACCGCGTGTACCTGGGGCGATAGGTGCGTCCGCGATTCTAACCGATCGAATTCGTCTGAAAAATTCGAGAAGAGCTTAAACCCGATCACTTACCGGTCGGGCTGCCCAACTGAGCAACTCTTTCTCGCTCGGTTTATGTCCGCAGTCGCGGCATTCAAAAAACTCGTCGTACTGTTCCGTTTCGGAGTCGAGCTTTCCGAGAGTACCATCATCTTTGAGGACTGGAGTCCAAACAAGGTACACATCCGAGTAATGGCGCAACTTCCGGCTTCCGCACTCAGGACAAACAATCTGCTTCATGCTATCTACCCCTCGGCAAAGAGGCCTAAATCGCTACTTTGGCTATGATTCGAATAGGTATTCCAGGAAATCTCGTATTCATCCGCTTGATTGCCCCAATTTGTCCATCCATGGCGGCCTCCTCGCGCAAATAGTTCAAGATATGGACCGGACGAACAAGCTTCGATCAACGGATACAACTCGTCAGGCTTGCGACTGTGCTCCCTCTTGCGGGTCTGGAGGATATTCACCTGCCTGCGTCCTGGTGCGAGTGTCCGGGCGTTCTTTCCACGCACACCAAACAGAATCATTTCTGTAACGTTCCGGAAATAGAAGCCTACCCCCCGGCCATCCGGACCGCCATCTTTGCGAATCTTGTGCCAAATCAAGTTGGATTTATATTGAAAGCCCCAAGCTTGCATTACCTCTAGTCCTAGGGGAAGCAGCGCGTTGGGAACCCAAAGGTACAGATGGGCCACTTCCGTCACGACCTGGCCCACAGGCAAAGCTTTAATATCGGCTAGAGCCATGGTTTCGTAACGATTGAGCCGCTTGTGTTCAGGGGCCATTTTTCCAGTACGGTTCTGAAACTGCCACGGTGGATCGGCCAGCACGGTGGCAAACCGATGATGACCAACGCGCTGCAATAACTCTTGTCCTGCAAGTTTCATATATTTTCCTATCTCTCTAACCAGTCGCTGATTACGCGCGGAGTAATGCCGAAAACCAGGACCGGGCAGCCTCCGCCACGTCCGGCATCAAGCCGAGGGAGAAGTTTGCCCATCCATGTCGTAGACGCTCCATATTTAGCTGCCTTGCCTAAAGCGTCGAAAACGGGATTCAGTTCCGCACTGCGCGTGAGTAGAACGCCAACGCTGATTCTTCGATTATCGTGGAAACTCCGGAAAGCGAACAGGTCTCTATCAAAAGTTTGGTCCTTCGAGTTCCATTCCAGGTCAAACGCAACTTTGCCCTTGATGTAGTCAACCTTATGAGTATCGGAACGAATTACACTCCCGTCCACCACCATCTCAGCCCGTAACTGGGCCTCTTGCCATCCCAGTGGACGCAGAACCTTCGAGACAATCTTCGGAATGTTCGACTCGTTGCCGCCGCCCATTATGATGTCCGTAGTCGTAATCCGAAAAGATCGCAACGCGGCAATGATTTCGCCGCATTCTTCGGGGAACTCCGACGCGAGTATGCACGCGGCGTGCCGGAAGTCATGTACTTCGTAAAGCGCGCGCACATCTTCGGGAATGTAGTCCTGCCAAACCACGTTGCAACGTTATCACGCCCGGAACAAGGTTCCCAGTGCCTTTCTCGGTGCCTGTGGGAATCAGGACAGTTTACTCGGTCATTC
>JBELAI010000384.1:0-3967 GCA_049508975.1 Occallatibacter sp.
GAAGCAGGACGGCGAAACCGTCGCCACGGATCGACACCTCGCAGGGGGTGGGCGCGTCATCTGGATTCCCTCGCCGGTAGGCATCGGTGCGTGGACCGGAAGCTCTGCGCCACTGGCGAAGTACCTGCGAACCACGCTCTCGGCAATCTATGCGTCCGTCCCGTTTACGCTTGACGATGAAAATCCCGGATGTCTGCTGCGGGTGATACAGAATGGGAGCAAATACGCAACCGTACTGACAAATGGTTCGGGAGAGCCTGTGCGCTGCGTCCTGCTGCACCGTAGCGATGCGCTGCATGGCACTCGGATCTGGGGAGCGGAACGATTAACGGGGGAGAGGGAATTCGAACTGGGCCCACGGCAAACTCTCGTGGACCTCTGGCAGTAACCGGGGCTCATATCGGAACTACGCGCTTGGACATCTATCTGGTCGACGGTACATACGAGTTGTTCCGGCATTATTACGCGCTGCCGTCAGCCCGCGATTCGGATGGGAGGGAGGTCGCCGCGGTCCGAGGCGTTCTTGCTTCGGTTCTGGGAATGATGAAGGGGGGCGCCACTCACATCGCCGTCGCGACCGATCGCGTCATCGAATCTTTTCGCAACGACCTGTGGCCAGGTTATAAGACCGGCGAAGGCATCGAGCCCGCCCTATTGGCACAATTTCCATTGCTCGAAGAAGTCCTCGCGGCGTCCGGCATCGTCGTGTGGCCAATGGTTGAGTTCGAGGCGGACGACGCGCTCGCCGCGGCAGCGGCAGTGGCCGATCGAGATGAGCGCGTCGAACGGGTGATCATCTGCACACCGGACAAGGACCTCGCGCAATGTGTGAGCGGCACGCGCGTTGTGCAACTGAATCGCCGGACCCGCGTGACCATAGACGAAGCAGGCGTAATTCAGAAGTATGGCGTCACGCCTGCATCAATTCCCGACTACCTTGCGCTTGTAGGCGATGCAGCAGATGGTTATCCGGGACTGAAGGGCTGGGGCGCGAAGTCGTCGGCTGGCGTTCTCTCGAAGTTCGGCCATCTCGAATCCATTCCCATGGACTGGCGCGACTGGATGTAAACGTCTCGAACGCGAGCGCCCTCGCCGACACTCTCTCCCGTGAGCGGGAACACGCACTGCTCTTTCGCACGCTCGCCAGGCTCCGAACCGACATAAAGCTCTTCGACGATGTGGACGAGTTGCGCTGGAACGGCCACACACCCGCCTTTGCCGATCTCGCGACAAGATTGGATGCAGCGGTTACCGAAACCTGGCGGCCGGCGACCCCCAGGCGTACCGACTGATTCGCGTGCTCATGGACCCTCTCGAGCATCGCTTCTCTTCGGTCGACATAAGACCACAATCGATCTTGGAGCCAGTAGGTATTTCGTCCGCTCCAAAGAGATTCCATCGTCCGAGAAATCATCTGGACTGGGCAAAGCGGTGTCCACGATTCTCTTCCACTCCTGGGCCGTTCCCTCTTGCACGTTGAATTCCAACTCTTCCCAGTACGCATTGAGCATCGCGTAGATGTCATCGTCGCCTTGAGAAGCGCCATGCAGACAGAATGCCAAGCTATGGGAATCGTGAGACAAATCGACCGTGGGGCCGACGCCGTACCAGGAAACATCCTCCCGCCAGAATCTGCTCCGGCTCAGCGAGGGGTGATTTTTACGGAACGCAATCATCTTCTTGAAAAACTGGAAAATGTCGTTATTGGATCGGAGTTGACTCCAATCCAGCCATCCAATTTCGTTGTCCTGGTTGTAGGGATTGTTGTTGCCAAATTGCGTGTTCAGGAACTCGTCCCCGGCCCGAAACATGGGCGTACCGTTCGATAAGAAGAGCAGACAGCAGAAATTCTTTACTTGCTTCCGGCGCAGTGCACGGACCGCCGGCGGCATGGCTTCATCCCCTTCTTGTCCACAATTCCAACTGTAGTTCGCGTTGGTACCGTCCTCATTATTATTTCCGTTTTGCCAGTTGCGCTTGCTGCTGTAAGAGACAAGATCGTACAGCGTGAAGCCATCGTGTGACGTTACATAATTCACACTCTGATATGCGTGATAAGCATCGGCGCGGCTATCTGGAAACAAGTCATCGCTGCCATAGATACGTCGCATCACCTCGGGAACCATCCCTGGGTCCCCTTTAACAAAACGGCGAGTGTCGTCGCGAAACCGTCCGTTCCATTGCAGCCAGGTCAGGCCCGGAAATCCGCGCCCGAGCTGATAAGCGGCTGTGTCCCAGGGCTCCGCGATCAGACGCACCCGTCCTAATTCCGGGTCCGCGGCAATTTCACTGAAGATGGGCGCTTCGCCCCAGTTGAGAGAACCGTCTGCGTTGCGGCTGAATACCGACGCCAGATCAAAGCGGAATCCGTCGATATGCATCCCTCGCTTCCAATAACGCAGACTATCAATCACCATCTTGCGCACATGTGCCTGGCCGAAATTCAAGGTATTGCCGGTGCCGGAATAATTGGCGTAGGGGTTTGCCGGATCGCTAGAAAGCATGTAATAGCCGGCGCTGTCGAGACCCTTGAAGCTGTAGATCGGCCCTTTGGAGTCGCCCTCGCAAGTGTGGTTGTAGACGACGTCCAGCACCACGCCGATATCGGCCTGATGAAAAGCTTTGACCATATTCTTGAATTCAAGACGCAGGTCTTCGTCACGGGGTGTGCTCGCGTACTGAGCATGGGGCGCGAAGAAGTTCAAAGGCATATAGCCCCAGTAATCGCCCTCTTGTGGATCACGCTGAAAAACCGGCATCAGTTCTACAACCGTCACCCCGAGTTCCTTTAGATAGGGGATCTTTTCCACGAGACCGGCGTATGTGCCGGCACGCGATGGGTCGACACCCGAGTTTGGGTTCTTCGTGAAACCTCTGACGTGAAGTTCGTAGATGACTGCATCCGACTCATGATACGGAGACCGATGCCCCGACCAGTCAAATGTCGATCGGTGATCAAACAGCACTCCCAAAGGCGCGCAGCCTGCATTGGATCCTTCTCGCATGGCCAGGTTCCGATCAAAGCCAGGTGGAAAGAAAATGCACTTCGCGTAGGGATCAAGGAGAATCTTCTGCGGATCAAAACTATGCAGTTGAGGACGAGTCTCGCCTGAGACAGAGTATGCGTAATAGCGAGCCTCGCCCATTCGTGTGACTGGGATGCGGCAATGCCAAATCCGCCCTGACTTGTTGTGCAGAAAATCCAAGCGACAGGTCAGCACAGGATTCACCAGATCGCCGGGAGAATACAGCAGCAGAGTGACGCTTTCGGCGTGTTCCGAATGAACTGCAAAGTTGAAGGCCTGCTCCTCTTCGATCCACTTCGCGCCAAGCGGCAATGGGTTGCCCTCAGCCTGCTCCCATCCTGAACGCTTCGCGGGCAAGGGATTGGCGGCGTTCGCTGGAGAGTGCGCGGTGGTAAGCGCGTCAGCGCCTGAATTTTTCATTCCGTCACTTTCATCTGATTATGCCGGCTGATCTTTGCCTTTGCCTTGGGCTGGTCTCAATGCACCGCCAGAGCTGCCTGCGGCAACGAACTCAGCAGCTTGCTCGCGCCGTTCCAGAAGATCTGCACGCCGATGCATACCAGCAAAAACGAGGTCAGCCTCAAAATTACGTTCATTCCGGTCGGACCCATGACGCGCGCCAGCCGGTCTGCAAAGGCGTAGCAGGGATAAACGGTCGCCGCCACGATGGCGCAACCAATCGCCGCCGCCAAAAGCAACAGCAGGTTCGCTCCCAGATGATGCGGTGTTTCATTCGCCCCAAGCGTGATCGCAACCGAGATGGAGCCAGGGCCAACGGTCAGAGGCAGCGTCAGCGGGTAAAACGCCTGGTTCAGCGCGTCAGCACAGGTGACCGTTTGCCGGACTTTGTCGCGGTTATCCCCGTCCTTCTGATTCAACATCGCCCAGCCCGCCGCAATCACAATGAGTCCGCCACCCACCTGCACAACCGGAAGCGAAAT
>JBELAI010000385.1:0-3931 GCA_049508975.1 Occallatibacter sp.
TTCATCAACATTCCCGTTGGCATTCTGTCGCTCTATCTCACCAACCGCGTTGTCGAAGATCCGCCCTATCTCGCCGCAATCCGCAAGCGCAAGGAAGGCGTCGACTACTGGGGCCTCGGCCTGCTCGTCGTCTCCATTGGCTGTCTGCAGGTTCTGCTCGACAAAGGACAGGAAGACGACTGGTTCAGTTCTCGCTTCATCACCACCTGCGCTGTCATCGCCGCCGTCGGCCTGGTGGTTTTCGTCTGGCGTCAGCTCCATGTCGAGCATCCCATCCTCGATCTGCGCCTCTTCGCCCAGCGCAACGTCGGAACCACGATGTTCGTGATGTTCATGGTCGGCGTCTCGCTCTACTCGTCCACCGTGCTCATCCCGCAATTTCTCCAGGAGATCATGGGCTACTCCGCCGAGCAGGCCGGCATGGCTGTCTCTTCCGGCGGCCTGGCGCTCATGTTTCTTTTCCCGGTAGCCGGCGCACTCGCGCCCAAATTCGACCCGCGATGGCTCGTAGCCATGGGCTTCACCATCACCACGTTCGGCCTTTATCGCATGACGGGGCTAGATCTCAACGTTCCGTTCAGCATGGCCGTAAGCTGGCGCGTGGTCATCGCGCTGGGCTTGCCGTTTCTGTTTATTCCGATTAATACTCTGTGCTACGCGGGCGTTCCGCAGGAAAAATACAACGAGGTCAGCGGCATGTCCGCGTTGATGCGCAACCTCGGCGGATCAGTCGGCATAAGCTTTGTGACCACGATGCTTGTCCGCCTGACGCAGAAGCATTTGGCCATGCTCAACAGCCACACGGTGACCGGCAACGGCCCTTTCGATGCACTGCGTACCGGCCTTGCGGGAGCATTGATGAAGAGCGGAGTAGGAGCGATGCCCGACGCAATGGACCGCGCCGGCGCACAGATCTTCGGCATGGCCCAGTTGCAAGCCCGCCTGCTCGCCTACGTCGATGTCATCTGGATCATGGTCGCGCTGACAGCGATCCTGATCCCGCTACCCTTCCTGATGAAACGGCCCAAGAAGCTGGGCCCCGCTCCGGTCGGGCACTGAAGAGGCTCGAATAAGAAGGGTACAAGCACCTGTGGAGGGTACGGGCTTCACTGAAGGGTACGGGCTTCAGGGAAGGGTACGGGCTTCAGCCCGTACATCCTGTAGTCAATTTCCGCCGGCTTTAGCCGCCCAGGGAATGCAAATTCAGAGATTCGATCTACTCAAAGGTTCCTCAAACGGCCGCCAGCGCCTGCTCCAGATCCGCGATCAAGTCGTCCTTGTCCTCGATTCCCACCGACAGCCGGACCAGCCCCTGCGTAATCCCCAGCCGCTCCCTTTCCTCGTCACTCAAAGCAAAATGCGTCGTCGTCGCCGAGTGGGAAGCCAGCGACTCGACGCCACCCAGTGACTCCGCATTCAGGAACAGCTTCACCGCGCCCAGGAACCGCCCCGCCGCCTCACGCGTTCCCAGGTCGAAGCTCATCATCGACCCGAATCCTTTCTGCTGGCGCACCGCCAACTCATGCTGCGAATGGCTCTTCAATCCCGGATACGCAAGCCGCGTCAACTTCGTCTGCGTCGACAGAAACTCCGCCACGGCACGCCCATTTTCCTCATGCGCCTTCATCCGCAGCGGCAGCGTCTTGATGCCGCGCAAAACAAGAAAGCACTCGAACGGCGAAAGAATTCCACCCGCCGCTTTTTGCACCAGCAGAAACCGCTCCTTGTGTTCCGGCTTCGACCCAATCAGCGCACCACCCAGCCCATCCGAGTGCCCGTTAAGAAACTTCGTCGTCGAATGCATCACGATATCCGCGCCCAACGCCAGCGGGCTTTGCAGCACAGGCGACATGAACGTATTGTCCACGCTGACCTCAACCCCATGCGCGTGAGCAACCGCGCTGACCGCCGCAATATCCGTCAAAGACATGATCGGATTGGTCGGCGTCTCAATATGAATCAGTTTCGTTGCCGGCTTGATAGCCGCTTCCACAGCAGCCAGGTCGCCAGTGTCCACATACGAGATCTCGATGCCGTAGTGGCAGACGATCTGATTGAAGAGCCTCTGCGTACCGCCATAAACATTGTGCGAGCAGATCACGTGATCGCCCGTATGCAGCGTGGCCACCAGCGCATAGATGGCCGCCATTCCGCTTGCAAAGGCGTGGCCGCTGGTGCCGCCTTCAAGTGCCGCCAGAGCCTCTTCCAGCCGGTCCCGCGTAGGGTTCCCGGCCCGCGAGTAATCCCATCCCCTGTCGGACCCGATACCGTTAAGCTCAAACGTCGATGAAAGGTAAACAGGCACATTGACCGCCCCCGTAAGAGGGTCCGGATATTGCCCAGCATGGACAGCAAGTGTGGAGTATTTGTATTCAGGCATGGTCGGCTTTTAGCTTCTAGCTCCTGGCATCTAGCTTATCGTGCCCCGGACGGCGGGTCGTTGTCTTCCCCACACAACCCACAACTCTGTCATCCTGAGCGAAGCGTACCTCAGCGGAGTCGAATGGACCTGCTTTTGTTCTTTCGATGGGCTAGTCTGCTTCAACGATACCAACCTTCACTGAGATCTTCCCAGGTTGGATTGGCTTTCTCGATCAAAGCGATCTTCTTAGCCCGAATCCAGCCTTTCAGCTGCTTCTCGCGCGCAATTGCATTGTTCGGGTCCATAAACCGCTCGAACCAAACCAGGCGATCGCAGTTATATGTCGCGGCGAACCCGTCTGCGTGCAGCTTTTCTTTGTGCTGATAAACGCGCATTCGCAGGTCACCGGTCATTCCAATGTAGAGCGTGCGGCTTTTGCTGGCCACGATGTACGCGAAATAGACCCGCTCGTCCATCTTGCAAGCCCCCGAGAGCTCAACTCTGGAGTTATTCTGAACTCGACTTACTCGGAATCAAGTTCCGCACGCACCTCCGCCGCAAGTTTCTCCACTATGCACTTTGCCCCGGAAATTGTTAGACCAACATAGGTTTCTGTCTCAATTGTCACCCGATGTCCTCCTAGTCCGACAATTAGACTCTCAATTTCCTGCGACCCGCCAACTCCCCATGACTCACCTATCCCCTGAGCGTTATTCTTCGCCAGGACTCGTAGAAGTGCGCTCTTGAGTGCACCGTCATACTCGTCGCCGAGAGCAATTTTTGTTCGCCCAGTATTCATGGCTAGACACTCAAACTCTTTCCGCAGAAGCACTCTGCCAAAGCCGCTTTCCGGAAAAGCGAGAAGCAGGTCCTTCGGCTCCGCTGAAGTACGCTTCGCTCAGGATGACAGTTTGTTTGGCAGTGAGAGCGATGTTACACCCCACCCTCAAATATCTTCTTAGATAAATATCTCTCCGCCGAATCCGGAATAATCACCGCAATCCGCTTCCCCGCGCCCAGCTCTTTCGCCAACACCACCGCCGCAAACACCGCCGCACCAGAACTCGATCCGCCCACCAGACCCTCTTCGCAGGCCAGCCGCTTCACCATCCCGAATGAATCCTCGTCGTTCACGGCAACAACCCGGTCGCACACATCGCGATGAAACGTCTCCGGCACAAAGGAAACGCCAATCCCTTCCACCTTGTGCTTGCCCGGCGCTCCCCCTTGCAGAATCGACCCCTGCGTCTCGACAGCCACATTGACCACAGCCGGATTCTGCTCCTTCAAAAACCGCGCTACACCAGAAAACGTTCCGCCCGACCCAACACCGGCCACAAACCCATCTACGCGCCCTTCCATCTGCTCCCAGATTTCGACCGCAGTCGTATCGTGGTGATACCGCGGATTAGCCTGGTTTTCAAACTGGAGCGCCGTAAACGACCCCGGAATCTCCGCCCCCGCCGCGCGCGCCCGCCGGATCGCTCCTGCCATGCCCTCATCTTCCGGAGTGCGAATCACCTCCGCGCCAAACCCGCGCATCAGGATGCACTTCTCCTCGGCAAACCC
>JBELAI010000386.1:0-3845 GCA_049508975.1 Occallatibacter sp.
GCTCTGACTGACATATATGGTTAAGGGGTTTTCGTTCAGCATCAGACTATGCTGAAGAGGACGCTGCACTGCGTCCGCTATTCCGCCCGCCATCGGGACATGATCGGAGATGATCGCTCGAACGGTCCATAGGCGCACCTTCTTCTCAGCCTCAAGGCGAGCGACCTCCTCGAAGTGCTCCTCTGGGATGCAGATTCCGCTTACTCCTGCTATTGGCTGAGGTGGAAATGCAACAGCAAAGCGACCTGACATTTGCCTTCCCCTAGCGGCGACAGATAAACAACTCAATCAACCATTCTATTCCTGCGGTTTTGAGCGCGGCATGGAAAAGCAACAGGACCCAAGCGTTTTCCCCCTGAATATCTACCGAGGTAGGGATTTGCTTGTCTCTGCCGGGCCACTCAGAACTCGTTCCGAATAGGTCCCCGCAAAAGCCACAGAGTCTGGTAGCCACTACCGGCACTTACTGTGACCGGCTCGGACGGATGAGCGGAAATCATCCCATTATTAACCGATTCACTGTTTCTGACAGTAGAACATAGCATGCGAGTTGGCCTTTATGTACGTGTCTCCACACGAGACCAGAATTGCGAAATGCAGTTGCGAGACCTGCGCGCCTATTGCACAGCTCGGCAACTCGACGTGGTTCGCGAATATGTTGATACAGGCCAGTCAGGGACGAAGGATTCGCGTCCGGAACTAAACGAGCTGATGTCCGCCGCACGCAAGCGAAAGATCGATGCAATCATCGTTTGGCGCTTTGACCGCTTCGCCAGGTCAACCAAGCATTTGCTTCTAGCACTCGAAGAATTCCGTGGCTTGGGCGTTCAGTTCATCTCCTATCAGGAGAACATCGATACCGGCACACCACTGGGACAAGCTCTCTTCGTAATCATCGCGGCCATCGCGGAACTCGAACGCGGGCTGATTTGCGAACGTGTGACAGCCGGAATCCGTAATGCCCGCGCGAACGGCAAGCGCCTTGGGCGGCCCCGCCAGTATGTTGACCGTGACCGCATTGAAGAAATGCAGTCCTCTGGCCTGAGTCTGCGACAAATTGCCGCCGCTCTCGGAATCGGCTACGGAACGGTAAGGGAGCGGCTTCAATCCACTGAGCGGAAAACCCCTTGCAAAATTGGCGAAGAAATCGCCCCGTTTACAGGGAAATCGCCGGTGCTCTAAAGCGAGCGGCAAACTGATAATTCCCGCTCAAGGGGTTCACGCAAAACTGGGGGGGCACTTTGATGGCAAGCAAGGGTAATCGGGTCCGAGTCGTCTGCATTTCCGACACGCATGAATTGCACCGGGATCTGGCATTACCCGATGGAGACCTGCTCATACACGCGGGCGACTTCACATTTTGGAACCACTTATCTAAGATTCACGACTTCAACGATTGGCTCGGCGAACTTCCCCACTGCCACAGGGTTGTCATTCCTGGCAACCACGACCGCGCGTTCAACCAGGACCCACGGTACCGCGCCATGATCACGAATGCAGTCCTTTTGATCAATGAAGGCGTCAGCGTTTGCGGTCTCAATATCTGGGGGTCGGCCCCCGGGAACTGGCACTGCCAGCCGTGGCGGTCCTGAAAGGACATGTACACCCGGTGCCGGTCGTCCGTCGCCATGGAGACCAGTATAGGCGAAGAAAAGGCGGAATATGTCCACAGGACACAAATGGCCGTGCTGCCCTCTGGGGGTGTTCACCGAGGAGTTATGTCCAGAGTCCGACCTACGGCTGCTCCAACAGCCGCTGTCGGCGGGCCTCCTCGATCAATTCGAGATTTCGACGCGCATCTGCAAGTTGATCATCGGTAAGGTCACGTTTGGCCAAGAAATTGGCCCCGGCCTTGATCTCGCGAACGAGCATGTCGAAGTCGTAATCTTTGATGAAACTATTCTCTACCAAGCACTCCCATAGAACTGCACACTGACCTCGTGGCACGTTGCGCTTTTCTATTACACGCCTTGCCACCCACATGCATACGTCGATCAGTTGAAGGCCAAAGCTGTTCGCAGAAGAACGGACATCCAAAGTGCAGTCGAAGCTCGATATTGGCGCGATATCTGAAATCATAGAGAGCGGACTAGATTCGTCCCCATGGAATTTCGCTAGAAGCTCGAATGCCTTCCTGAACTGAGGTACAAACTGGTCTTGTTCGTCGTGAACAAAACTGCCGATTGTGTGCCCATGTTTTTGATGGAGGGAGTGTAGGTGGTCAAACAACGCTGAGAATGCGACAAAATTTGGCGAGTCCGCCTCTCCGAAGGGATCTAACACAGCATCAGGGTGCCTGCTAGCCCAATCAAGAGACTCTGTAAGTATCTGGACACTGCGTTTGTCATACGGCATATGCTCCACGCGGTCTCGAACGGTGCCCAAAAGCTTCGCGAAGCGGTCCGCAGATTGAGCCTGAAACAATTCCCAGAACTCGTTCAGATCCTCTGTGGTGAGAAGCTGCGCGAAGTGCAGCAAATTGATCAGACGGAGTTGACGGACTCCGTAGGCTTGAGGGGGCACGGCGGGGTTTACGCCCGAATCGAACGCAAGATCAAACATCTTCGACGTCGCAAGATATGGCTTGAAGATGCGAACGAAGGAAAATTGGATATTCTTCTCGCGGATGAACCACGCCAAGCGCCCCGCAATTTTCTCAATCCTCCCGAAGCCCAGTTCATTGCCATGAAGCTCCGGTTTCCCAGCCATTTCGAGCAATTCCCGATGGAACGTAGCGTATTTACGGTCCAAATCCGCAAATGAAATCAGGGTGCCAGTCCAGAATGTGTCCTGCTTGTCTCCAAAGAGTTTCAGGCCAGAATTGCCGGACTCGTCTGCGTACGCGAAGCATTTCACTGCTCGATTATATGAGTAAACTAGGAAATATTCACATCCAAGCCACCCGCCTCCGAAGTCTGAAGTCAGCCTGTAACAGGACAGGTACGCCGTCGGCTTTCGTGCAGTACACTTGTCGGCATGAGCCTATCCGACATCCTCTCCCTCATTGACGCCGAGATTGCCACCCTGCAACAAGCCCGTGCCCTGATTGTCGGAGCAGGTTGCCCAGCCCAGAGAGGATAAAGTCTAATGGCCTGTATGTGCCGTGATATCGGATGTCCCTCCTGCGGTCCAGCGCAAAACAACTACAAATGCATGATCTGCGGAGTCTGGGCAGACGCTGGCGGCTGCGATCACTTCGATAAAGAGACTGGGATCGTCAAGCCGGAATATCGGGAAGAAGCCAACAAGATCATGATGACCCAGATGCTTGCTGATTATGGGGCTGCTAACGAAGCTGAGTTGCAATCCATGATACACAACGAAAGCGAAGAGTGAGTTGCGGTCTCAGCAATGCAGCCATCGTAGGCAAATACGAGGTGAAAATTGTCCACGATTTTCGACAACGTGGTGACAAAAGAGAACGACCACACACAGCTTTTGCGCAACATTATGGAACGCGATCCGAAAGCGGCTGCGGCTGTCCTGTCTTATCTAATAAACAGGGACGTATCTGAGGTTGAGGCTGCTTCTCTCGAATTCCGCACACAGCGTCTATTCTGGGGTGCTAATGGCCGCGAGATTCCTGACATTCTTGTCGAGGGCAGCGGCTTCCGATGTCTAATCGAGGCAAAGGTTGACCCCACGTTGGAGCTTACCGAAGGTCAGAAGGCAGGTTATCAGGGCTGCCTAAAAGGTGATGGAGAACGCCACCTCGCTTTTCTCGTCCCGAGCGAATGGAAGCATACGGCCAGCGCCAATCAAGTTCAGAAGCTCGTTCCGGCAAGCGTCCGAGTGCGCACTTCATATTGGCAAGAGTTGATCGGGAAACTCGACGAAATCGCAGC
>JBELAI010000387.1:0-3796 GCA_049508975.1 Occallatibacter sp.
GATTCGTGCAGCAAGCGGAAGGTTCCGACGACGTTGGTGAAGATGAACTCCTCGGGGCTGGCGATGGAACGGTCGACGTGGCTCTCGGCGGCAAAGTTGACGAGGGCATCGGGCTGGTGAGCCCGGAGCAGCGATTGGACGAGGGCGGCGTCTTCGATGCCTCCCTGGACGAAGATGTGAGCGGGGTGAGCGCCGACGGCGGCGAGGTTGCCGAGGTTGCCGGCATAGGTGAGCTTGTCGAGCGTGATGATGCGATCGCCGGCGGCGATGCGCTGCAAAACGAAGTTGGAGCCGATGAAGCCCGCTCCGCCAGTAACCAGAATCGTCCGTCCCACGTCGAGACCTCCGGGAGCTTCTACGTTTTAGTGCTGCTGAAATTCTACTTGGTTTACGCGGCAGATGAGAATCGTCACGATATGCCGGGATAATTTAGGCCAATTCGGTGGTCGAACGTTTCCGTGCGTCCTTACAACGTAGAGAATTAACACGTTTCTCAAATCCGCTTTTTGTCCGTATCGGTAGGGCGTACGATGCAGTCCACGATCGCTTGCAGTGCCGGGCATTGGGCACCATCCGGCACGCAAGAGCAATGGCCATCATGACGTAGGAGAGCTTTCTGATGCCCTGCTCTGTCGTCCACGACGGATCTCGGCCGTTTGTTGTCGCTGAACAACACCCTGCATCCGTCTGGCTGAACCGTCCGGGTGGCGCTCTGGCTACTGCTGGAGCAGGTTGCGGCAATGCTTACACTGGCCGATGTAGTGACTGTACCGGCGGTGGCCGTGAAGGTCGTCCTGCTGCTTCTGCCTGGAACGGTCACGTTCACAGAGACCGTTGCTACGGTGGTAGCGCCGCTGGTCAGCGTAACCACGGCTCCTCCCGCAGGCGCTGCCGCATTCAAGGTCACCGCACCGGTCGAGGTCGCTCTCCCGAGACGACCCCTGGCCGTTGCGGTCCTTACTTGAAGGCCGCCGTCGAGCTGCAATAGCTTTCACCCTTGGCGTTCGCGGTGATGACTGGTTGATAGGTCCCGGCCGAGGTCGGGCTGTAATACGCTGTGGTGTTGCCCGACGCAGGATCGATGTCAATCTTGAAAGGCGTGGCAACCGATTTCGCCGTACCCGTCAAGTACATCGCCGAGATAATCCAGGTATCGGGGTTTTGCGTAGTAACCGCGGCTCCGGCCAGAGCAGTGGTGGAAGCGTTAAGTTGCTGATTGGCCGCGCCATAGGAGTCCAGCGAGTGAATCGCCTGATTCAGTTCGAAAAACCACATTTCGGCGTCGCCGGCGGGATTTCCCGGAGAAGGCTCCCCGCTGGAGCTCAGCGGGTAACCCCACTTTACACTGCACGATACCGAGGTCGCCCCAGGATTGGAACTGGTTGCGTAAAAGACGTTGCAGAATCCTGTGGTACCCGCCTGGTTTACCGAAGAGCTAGCCTGCGAAGCAGACAGATAGGTGTTCGATCCTCCTGGAGCGTTGTCGCTGCAGGAAGTCACGTAATTGTTGCTGTCCTGTCCACACACAACTGCAACCAGCCCATGACCGCTCCCCGTCGCCTTAGCCGCGACCGTCATGGTATTGCCACTCGCGATTCGGTTCGAGGCGGGGCTGTCAATTACCGAGAATGGCGAGCCCCCCGTGCCAGTCGGAGTTACCGTGAGGGTTGCGCTCCGGCTGCTGCCCGAGTAAGTCGCGGTGATGCCTACGTTGGTCGATGTAGCGACGGTACCGGCGGTGGCCGTGAAAGTCGCGCTGCTACTTCCGGCCGCAACGGTCACACTGGCAGGAACAGTTACCACGGCGGTATTGCCACTGGTCAGCGTAACGACGGTTCCCGTAGGCGCTGCCGCATTCAAGGTCACCGTGCCGGTCGATGTCGCTCCCGAGACAACCGTCGATGGGTTCAACGTCACAGACGATACCGCCAACTGCGGAGTTACCGTGAGGGTGGCGCTACTCTTGCTTACGTAGGTTGCGGTAATGCTTACGTTGGTCGATGTGGCAACGGTACCAGCGGTGGCCGTAAAGGTCGTGCTTGTGCTTCCAGCCGGAACAGTCACACTGACAGGGACAGTTGCCACGGAGGCGTTGCCGCTGGTCAGCGTAACCACGGTTCCCGTAGGCGCAACTCCACTCAAAGTCACCGTGCCGGTCGATGTCGCTCCCGAGACAACCGTCGACGGGTTCAACGTCACAGATGACACCGAAAGAGGCGCCGACGGCAGGGCATAGGACACCTGAACAGTGGAGACGGTAGTACCCACGCTCACCTTGATGCCGTTTCCGTACGTGCGGTAACTGCTCGGACTTGCTACAGATCCATTCAGCAGCACCTGCAAGGTGCTGGAGTTTACTGCCCAGTTAGGAATCACAAACTCAACGGCAGTGCGAGAGTCGGTTGCGCCCGAGATTGTTGCCGCAAGAATCAGCCGGTTGTTGGCAATAGTGTAGCTGGGAGTAATCTGCACGGGGGAGCGATTCGTCCACCAGCCAAGCAATGTCACCGCATTGACCGGCCAGATGGCGGTCTCGCTTGCGCTATGCTGAATATACTCGGCGGGGACTGTGTCCGACGACAGTTCATGCATGTAAATGTTGATGAGCGCCCCGATACTATAGTAGTAGTTGACCGCAGCATCCACATTGGCCGCGTCGTAGTAATCCATGGATTGAGCGACGCAATTCGATTGGTTGCACGCAAGGCAATATTCAGGACCGCATGCCCCTGCGGGGAGTATCCAGTCGCTCACCGGCAATGTGAGAGCGGGGTAGCGTAGGCCGTCGGTTTGAGTTGAAAGCGTCCAGTGGGGGAAGGGACCGAGTTTCTGCTCGCCCGTAGTTGCGACGCCGAGTTGCTGCAAAATCTGATTCGAGCCTTCACGTGTTCCATTGAAATACGGCGCTACCCACGTTTTCAAATTCGGCTCGTATCCAGTCATCCACGTGCTGATATCGGAGAAAGACTGCGATAGCGAAGCGGAGGCATACGCGCTGCCGCTGCTATAACCGGAAACGGTATCGTCCAACGCTTCATCCGGCCCCCAATGCCAGTAGTCGAAGTCGCTCACGATCAGACTCGAATTGTTAGGGTTTGGCAGGCCGCCGTCGTGACTCCCAATCGTCGCGCCGTACAGCGTGGCTGCCTGCTGCAAACCGGCGATGACCGAAGGCGAGTTTCCCATCTCGACGCGAAGTGTCCCGGTGCAAAAATAATATTCTCCGAGCGCCCCCAGGGAATTATCGAACTGGGCCGAAGACTCGATCCCGCTGATATCATCCTGGTAGTCTTCCAAGTCATGCCGCACCATATACGCCGCGTTGTACTGATAGGGCCAGGGGCTTACCTTGGCAAGGGGTAGGTTGGCTGACTGGAAGGCCCATTGGATGGCATTGCGAAATATGCCGTAGGCATACATTCCAGGCGCAAATCCGCCATAACCCATCAGGGGCTGCATCGCCGCGTCATAGATGAACTGACCCTGACCGTAGGGCGTTGTGGCTACGTACGGCAAGCCGTTATCTCCGGTAGCAATCACCGTCGCATTGCTGTTGGTAACCTGCCAGATGTAGTGGTAGGGTTCGATCTCAGATTGCTGGGAAGCATGTGGCGATATGCCCCACGAGATATCCTCGGAGGTTAACGGCATCTGCCACAATGCAGTCCCGACCGGAATATGCGAGGTAAGCTGATTGCCACTGGAGGAGTTGGTAAACGTGGTGTTCTCATACCAGTTTTGCAGGTTGGACGCCGCCATGTGCAGACCCATTTGGCTTGCCAGGGCGAAATCACCA
>JBELAI010000388.1:0-3766 GCA_049508975.1 Occallatibacter sp.
GCTGCACGCCGTAGTGCTCGTAGCGAAGGCCCGCATTAACGGTCAACTGCGCCGTCAACTTGTAGCTGTCCTCTCCATATCCTGACCAATCCTTATAGCGGTAGCTGCGCGCATAGTTGGCGGTGCTGGCGGGTGTCTGAATTCCGCATGAGGAACTCTCCTGGGCAGGAGTGAGGGTGCCAAAGTTGCCGTCGGTGTACGACTGATCGAATGCGCAGGGAAGCTTGCCCTGGGGGTCGATCCGCGTCTCGAAGTCGACTAGCGGTGCGCCGTTGGGGTTCCCCGCGGTGTTCATCATGTCGTTCAGGCTGTCCTGGAATGCAAAGCCGAGTTCCTCGGTGGCTTGAAGATAAGCGCCGGAGGCGTAATTCAACTGGATGTACGTTCCGAGGAATCCAAAGCGCATTGAGTGTTTGCCCTTGGTCCAGGCGAGATCGGGTTCGATCTGGATGGTGTTCTGCGGACCACCCGCCGGGAGGCCGCCCACACCTGGCTCGCTAAAGTTTTCCAAGCCCGGCATCTGAATCAGTCCACCGGTCTTCGGGTCAGTAGGCGAGACAAACATCAGGTTCGGAGTTTCAAGGACCGACGGGTCGTAAGAGTTGTTTTCGTTAAAACGCGTAAAGCTGGCCTTTGCTGAAAGATAGACGTTTGGCGTGAAGACGTGAGATATGGTGTAGAGATAACTCTGGTTCAGGTAAGTGGTCCCGGTGTCGTACTGGGGATAGGCACTGTAACTGTTGGCTCCGGGGAGTTGGATAGAAGACTCACGACCTCCGCGGAAGAACATCTGGGTCTTGTCGGTTGGGTTATAGTCCACGCGGCCATCGAGATTGTAAGTATTTTGAGGAATGCCGCCACCCGCATCGAATGGGGCCTTGAAGTTGACGGTGTCGAGCATCGGCGTCGATGAGGGAATCGGCGTTGTACCGTTGACCAGGCCGAAGTTAGCGCCACTTGCCGCAACTTGGCCGACCGTAGAGGCTACGCCTGCGGATGGAAGCGTCGTTTGGCCATAGGTCTTGTAATAGGCCTGAATGTTCGACGGCATCATCGAGATGAACGTAGGATCGAAGATCTCTTCGCTTTCACTGGCAGCGCTTCGCACGCGAGTCCATTCAGTGCTCTCAAAGATAAACATCTTGTCTTTCTTAATGGGGCCGCCAGCCGAATATCCGAATTGGTTGCGGGTGTAGATGCCTTTCGGGTCGGGGCAGGGATTGGCGCTTGTGGGGCTGCCGCAAGATGCAAGGCCGCTGCCGGGGCCTGCAGCCCAGTTGGCAGCATCGTTGCCGTAGGTATTTGCGGTGTATGCGGAGAGGCGATTGTATTCCCAGGCCGATCCGTGGAAGTTATTGGTGCCGGCCTTCGTTGTGACGTTAATGACGCCACCGGAGGCGCGGCCGTACTCTGCCGAATAATTGCTGGTGAGGATGCTGTACTCCTGAGTGGCGTCGAGGGGAACGTCTTCGCCAATGGCCTGAGAGAATACCGTGATGTTCTCCACCCCATCGAGCAGGATTTCAGTACCGGATTCGCGCTGGCCGTTGATGGCATAACCCACGCCACGATCCTGCTGGTTCTGACCGCTGCCAGTTTGTTCGATCGCGGTGGTGCCGCTGTTGGTGCTGTTGTCGCCTCCGGAGACATTTCCGGCCAGGGCAACAAAGTCGTAGGGATTGCGCGTGAGACTGGGAAGCTGACTAAGCTGCTGGTTATCGACGACCTGTGACATCTCCTGGGTCTGAGTGTTGACCTGTGTGCCGCCCTCACCAACAACTTGCACTTCAGTGGTAGTTGCGCTGACAGAGAGCCTGGCATCAAGGTTCACGTGACCGCCAACCGTGACTTCGACCGTGGAGACGAAGGATTTGAAACTGTTTGAGCTCACTGTTACCTGATAAATGGCCGGCTCAAGGCCTGGTACCACGTATGCGCCGGACGTTGAAGAGACCGCGGTACGCACTGTATTGGTACTGAGATTCTTGATTGCAATAACTGCGTCGGGCACCGCGGCGCCGGTTTGATCCATCACCGTGCCGGCGATCTGACCGGTCTCGACCTGTGCAGAAGCCACAACGCCGCAAACGGACAGGGCGGCGAAAGCGACGAGCACAGGCGATATGAGTGACTGAATACGACGCCACGGCTGACCTGAAAAGGTAGCCACACGGGAAAGCGGAAAATTGAAACTGACTGGCCTCATAAGACTCCTCCAAAATTGATCTATTCTGGAAACCGTCGTGGCGGCTTCTCAATTAACGTTGAGCGTTCCTCGGAGTTTCGAAGGGGAACAACTCCGATTTCGCAAACTATAACCGGGGAAACTTAATCACCGGCCTGATGTGACGCAGCGGTGCCGTCTGACCAATGCAAAACAGCCACAATGAAAATGGTTTCCGGCTCCGGAACGTCGCCATTTATGCCGCTGTAAAATACCGGCGAGCCTTCCAGGTCTGCACCCCAACTCGCTTCGTTTGTCTTGGGAACACTAAACATCAGGTGTGGATGCCAGTGTCCGACCGAATCGCCAAGGTTTCCATCTTTCGACATCATGTAAGACATGGCGCCGGCTTCAGGCTTCGGCAGTTCATTCTTCGCGACCGCGGCAGCGATGTTTTCATGCATCTGCGCTTTCGATAGCCCGGCCAATACCAGCTTCGTTCTGTTCAACGTGTAGGGAAGAATTGTCAGCACGGCGGCTGGGTTATAACAAATCGGCCCACGCATTTTTGGATTCCAAAAATCGGAATGATCAAATGGAGACATCCACGCCCTTTCAACAAGGCACGTGAACCCATTCTTTCCTTCGGCTGCGGTCTGGTAGCCACTCTTCTCAAGCACGAGAACCGTTGCGTCGCTTGATATCGATGTGGGCGCGGCGCTCCGCGCAAGAGCGATCTCGGCATTCCGATCCGCCATCAAATATTGATCAAGCGGCGCCATGCTGGGATATTCAGTTTTGGCATCCTGCGCCAAAGTTTGTCGCGAAGCTCCAAAGACTGAACTCAGAACGAGTAGCAGGGCGGTGACCGCTGCGAATCTATTTCGGCTCATTGGGTTCTCCTGTAAGGGATTTCGTAGCGCAATATTCAAATCTCGAAAGAAAGATATTCTGACCACCATTCAGACTGTCGCCTCTATTCACGCGCAGGCTGACTGTACATCCAAAAGGGAAACATCAATTAACGGATAGGTTGATATCAACTATTGCTCGCTTAATTCCCTCGTGCCGACTTAAATCAAACCTCAGTTTTACTTCGAACTTCAGACCGTGGTCAGAGCCTAGCTCAACAAAGTTGATATCCCTGACCTATTCCGCTGGGCGATTCATCAATGCGATAAACCGAAGGTCTCGTGCGCCAGGCCGTGCGTTGGTGCGCGTTGCTGTCGGAGCTTTACCGTCAATCTGCTGCAGCGAGTGTTAGTTGTTTACGCTCCTCACACCAAGCGCTAGCGAGAGGCGTACGCCCGAACTCAGTTTGACGTTACCCTTGCCTGAAGCGATCAGCGTGCCCGAATTGTCACCGCCAATCGTGCTGTGCAGGTCAACATTGTTGAGCGCGCCGGTCAGGTCAATCTGCATTGTGGTGCCGTTCCACGCAGCCGGACCATCGTAGGTTGCGGAGAGATCGGTTCCAAACGCCGGATCGGCGAGTCCGACGATCGTCGCCTGAATCGGCACATCCTTTCCACCCTTTAGCTTTGCATCGGTAAAGACCAGCGAAAGTTGTGAGGTCTTCACGTCCTTCGCATCGGGTGTGGC
>JBELAI010000389.1:0-3623 GCA_049508975.1 Occallatibacter sp.
GGGTGCTGCTTCTTCGTCTGATTGAGGCGCACAATGGCTTCCGAGATCTGCCGCACCAGGTCGCCGCGGTAGTGCGCGGGAACCAGGTCCAGTTCCAGCGCCAGTTGCCGCAGCAGGTCGAGTGCGGATCCGCAGGTCCAGTGCAGGTACAGCACCTTATAGAGATTCGGATTGAGGCCGGCGGTAAAGGTGCGCGCCGCAGTAGATTTCCCAGCGCCTACTTCGCCGGTGAGCAGACCGGCGCCGTGATGATCGACCAGAAACTGGAGCCGCGCCTTCCCCTGGGTCCAGGACTGGGAAGCAAACAACTGCTTGGCGTCGGGGCTGTCGCCGAAGGGAGATTTCTTGAAGCCGAAGAAAGTCTCTACCATGGCACGGAGTCCTCCTCGTCGTTGTTGCGGTCGTGGAGCAGCTCGACGAAGTTAATGCCGGTGGGTTCGGGAGCAGCCGGTGGAACTGGTTTCAGAGAAGGCAACTGGCCGTTGACGACCGGATCGACCAGCCGTGCCAAGCCCTGCGATTTTCCCTGGAAAAAGACTTCGACGGAAACCGCGTCGAGCGGATCGAAGCGCACTTCGATGGTTTCGCCCGCCAGTTCCGGCGGGGCTTCGTAGTAGCGGTTTTGCAGCAGGAAAGTGCAGTCGCGGCGCACCAGGCGATTCAGGCGATGGAAGAAAAGAGGGCGCAGATCGGTGGCCGGCGGCAGTTGCCGGATGTGTTCGATGTCGCGCTGCCAGCGCACCAGCGGGGTGGTCCCCAGCGCGCTGTGTTCGGTGCGGTGATAGGCCTGCTCGATCCAGGCCCACAGGCGCTCGTTGAGATCCTCCAGCGAGAGCGTTTGCTTGGGGTCCAGGTTAGCCAGAAACTGCTGGCGGACGGAGCGGAAGTAGCGTTCGATTTTTCCGCGCCCTTCCGGCTGATAAGGCGGCGTGTGCACCACCAGAATGCCGATGGAAGCCGCAATGCGCGCCAGTTGCTGACCGCGATAGATCTTGGCATTGTCCATGTAGAGCCGCACCGGCAGGCCGCGGGCGGCGATGGCCTGGCGCAGACAGTCCAGGCAGGCATCCAGTCCCTGGCTGGTGTAGAACTGAGCGTGCGGGATCAAGCGGCTGGCATCGTCCAGAGTGGCGTGCAAGTAGGCCTGTATCTTGCCTCCGCCGGGACGCTGCACATAGGGGCCGAAGAGCATATCGGACTGCCAGATCTGGTTGCTGTGTTCGGCTTCGAACTTCTTGTGCGCCGGCGGAGCGAGCAGTTGCTTTTCCGAGAGGCCGCGCTGTTTGAGGAAGCGATACAGAGTCGAGGCGGATATGGCCGGTTCGTTTTTGCCGGACGACAGAGCCAGTTCGCGCAACAACGTGGCGCCGGTGCGATGCGGATTTTCGCGCTTGAGGCGTTCGATCAGATCGGCCAGTTGCGGCGTGATGGTGCGCGACAGGCCGCGATCCTGCCGGGCTTGCGGGGCCAGGGCTTCGAAGCCGCCGTTGCGGTAGCGGAGCGCCCATTCCAGCAGCGTATCCACCGAAACGGAGGTGCGTTCGGAATGCGGAATCTCGTAGTGGCGGGCGGCAATCTCCTGGGCGCGGCGGGTGAGCTCGCCGCGAGGCAGCGTTTCCAGCACCAGCGGCGCGATCAGCCCGTAACGGAACAGGGCGACTTTTTCGGCTTTGGCATCCATGCAGAAAATCTCCTGAGCCGAAGCATAAGACCAAAGGTGGTGGCGGCTCCATGCAAAAGCTGTGTGGGGCCCTCAGGCGGGAGCGCCCGCCGGGCGGAGCGAGGCACAACGTCCGGCCGGAGCGAGAAACGCGGGCCAGCCCAACAGGTGGAATCGCAGACCGGCAAACAGGAAACGATGCGCCGCGATCCATCCGGTGGACTGCAGCATTTCCAGGGCGCGGTGGACGAAGTCAGGGGCTGGCGGTGGGGCCGTCAACGCCACCAGCGCCGCGCACAAGCTCTCGGCTTGCCTTTGGAAACGGCGAATCCAGAACTGGCCCCGCTGGTACGGCATGCCCGTCGACAGGGCCGCCGACGCCGCGGCGCCCAGGTGGCAGCCACCGCGCAGCCGGGCGATCAAAAACAGCGAGATCACGCTGATCCCGAAGCGAAGGTAAGGTAACGCAAACTCTGGTAATAGCGAGACCGTGCGCTTACAGCAACCGCACAGATAACGACGGATGCGAACCGATCCGTCAAACTCGATATCCACCAGCGTGCGGCTATAAAAGCCGTGCGCGATCAGAGGGCGATTGGCCTCGCATTGTGGGCAGCGGTCCGGCCGATGACAATTGGGGTCGGAGATTTCTTGGGAATACTGTTGGATTGAGCCAGCGAAGCGGTGTAGGATTTGCATAGGATCTCCCTTTTGGGAGTCGGCAGACTCCCCGATTGGGATCTGGGGAGGGTTCCCACGGCTGGAAGGCGAGCGGGAACCCTCCGGTTGTCCGCTTCACATCCTACAACCGAGAACAAAACACCGGACTGGTCGGAATTAAACGGGGATTCCACGTTCCTTCCTCCCGCTAGCGCATGGTCACTTCCGTCTCATGCGAACTCAATTCGAGAAAGACCGATCCCTGAGAAGGAGAATATTCCGGGGGGTTACAGTGAGACCCACATCGATTGAATATTCGTCTAGCCCTTGCTGAGAATCGCCGCAGCATTTTGAAAGCGGATGACGGGGACTTTAATGTTAGAACATCGGCTCGCGAAAAGAATCGTAAGGGCAGGTACGAGCGGGGAGATCGATGCCAGATATGCGACCTAGTTGGTTTGAAGGATTGGAACTTTTGCGGTCGTGGCGGACTTGGCAAGTGCGCATGCTTGAGGTTGCGTCTACGCGCAAGAGAGTGGAGGTTCAAGTCCTCTCTTCCGCACCAATAAAACGGGCTGCGCCGCCACAAAAAATCCGTGTTGACGCGCGCGGGAATGGGATCGCACGACTCATCGGAATTGACGCAGGAGGCATACTGGCCCCCCACCAATAAAACAAGGCAAAGCCTCCGGATAGAAAGCTCGGATATCGTTCTTAATAGCTGTGCTTCCACGGCTGGGTCGTAGCAACGGGCACCATCTGCCTAGGAGTCGGCGATGAGGTTCGCGGGCCAGGGATAGCCGATTTTTGCCGCGAGGCCTGACGATCATCGCGCGCCGACCGTGCGCTTGAAGCTCGCGAGTCTGCTGAGGGTGTACGACGCAGGAATAGCAGCGTATAAGAACAAACCGAGGGACGGGAAGAACAACCCGCCAACGACGCCTGCGATGTAAAGAAGCGCAAAGCACAACGAAAGCCACAGGTCCCGACGCAGCTTCATGTCGCTCAGTCCTTTCTTCATGAGGCAGCCTCGGAAGGAGGCGTACCAACGCATAGCGGAGAAGGAAAAGCATGTGACGGCGCAGACGGACCCATAAACGGCGACTGCCACAGGTTGTTCCGGATGATTTCCCAGCAGGCCCGTTGGGAAGGGCAGGAAGGCAATCCACATCAGGTACAGACTGTTCAGCCAAAGCAGCCGGGGGTCAACATAGTCCAGGTCATGGATGAATTCATGATGCGAGATCCACGCAACTGTGCAGATCAGGAAGCTTATCACGTAGATCAAGAAATGAGGCGTTAG
>JBELAI010000039.1:0-61173 GCA_049508975.1 Occallatibacter sp.
CTCACTGCTCTTTCTCCGCTGGTTCCGCTTTGCCCGCCTGCCTGCGCGGCTGCGGAATGGTGATGTCAATTGGATGAACCGGACCAAGACCCAGTTCATCCAGCCCGGGCTTGATCTCAGGCCCGTTGCCCACCACCAGCACTGCCAGCTTGTCAGGGTGAACATACTTCTTGGCTACCGCTGTTACGTCGGCCACGGTCACCTTTTCCAAGGCGGCCTGATAGGTCTCAAGGTAGTCCGCCGGATAGCCGTAAAACTCCAGCCGCACCCGCTCCCCCAGCACCTTGTCGCGTGTGTCGTAGCGGAAGAGGAACGAGCTCAGCAGATTGTCCTTGGCCCGCGCCACCTCTTCCTCGGTGAATGGCCTGGAATTCAGCCCCGCAATCTCGGCCAGCACAGCCTTGGTTGCGTCAACGGTCTTGGGGCTCTGTGGCAGTGCCATCGCATCAAAGGGGCCAGGGTGGTCGTATGCAAATGAGATGCCACCATCGACCGCATAGGACAGGCCCAACTCCGTGCGCACCTTCTGGAAGAGCCGGCTCGCAAATCCTCCGCCCAGAATCTGGTTCATCACGGCCACCGCCGGCACATCAGGATTATGCCGGTCGATGCCCATGCCTACCACCTCAACATTCGACTGGTTCACATCCTCTTTGTCGATGAAGTAGACGCCCGGGGTTGGCCCAGGGAAAACGTCATGGCGGGGCGGTTCCGGTTTGGCCGGCGGCAGACCCTCGAACGCCGCGCGCAGCTTGGCTTCCATGGCCACCGGGTCGAAGTCCCCGCTCACGCCCACAATCAGCTTGCCGCCAATCGTTTTGTCATGCCAGGCCTTGAGGTCGTCCACGGTAACGGCGCCAATGGTCGCCAGTTCCGGTTGCCGTGTATACGGGCCATTCGCCCCATACACCAGCTTGGCCGCTTCGCGCTCCGCAATGGCGGCTTCGTCGTCATTGCGGCGGACGATTCCTGTTGCCTCCTGCTGTTGCGCCAGTTCCAGTTTCTCCCGGCTGAATTTGGGATGCAGAAACAAATCCAGCGCCAGCGAAAACACCTGGTCCGCATCGCCCTTCAGCGAATCCCACGACACCGCGGTCGAGTCATCGTCCCCCCCGGTCTCGATGTGCGCGGCTTTAGCTTCGAGAAGATCGTCAAGCGCATCTCCGTCGATCTTGGCAGTACCGCTGGTGCGCCATGCCTGGCCATAAAGTCCAATGAGCCCGGCCTTGGCGGGACTCTCATCGCGGGATCCGCCAGGAATCAGCACCGACCCGGAGACAAACGGCAACTCATGATCCTCCTGGAGAAAAATCACGATGCCGTTTTTCAGCTCGATGCGTTTCGGCTGCTGCGGCTTGAATGCGTGCAGCTTCGGAACGGGAATTTTCTCCCATGGCTTTTCCTGCTGCGCGGGGAGTGTGCAGGGTGCGAGCAGGGCTGAGGTGAGGGCGAGCGCGATGAGGGCATTTGAGAGACATCCCGCAGGGGCTAAAGCCCACATCGTTTTTGCCAAGTTGATGGCACGACTGAAGTCGTGCCCTTTCAGAGCTATCGAGATCGTTGCGTGAGTTCCCATTGGGCTGTTCATTGCGCACCCCCGTCTTTTGCCGCATCCGGTTTCGGTGCGCCTTCCGGGGCAGCCGTCTCAATCCATGCCGCCGTTCGATTGCTTGCCACAAACACTTTGCTGGCCACGCGCCGTATATCGGCCTTGGTCACTTTATCCACCTTGTCGAGATCCAAAAAAAGCTCGCGCCAGTCGCCAAAGCGCGTCTGGTACTCGGCCAGCGAATTAGCCAGCCCCTGGTTATCGGCCAGCCCACGCAGCAGGTCGGCCCGTGCTCGTGTCTTGAACATGGCCAGCTCATCGTCGGTGACATCGACGGTCTTAAACTTCTCAATCTCTTTCTGAATGGCGACGCCCATTTCCTGCGGCTTGTGTCCGGGCAGGGGCGCGGCCAAAAAGTAGAACAGCCCTGGATACTTGTCTCCGGGAAAACCGCTCCCGCCCTCGGCACCGGCGGCTATCTGCTGGTCGCGCACCAGGCTGCGATAGAGCCTGGAAACGCGGCCGTTGGAAAGAATATCGCTGATCGCGTCGTATACCGCGTCATCCGGATCGCGGTAGTCCGGCCGATGATAGCCCTCCAGGTAGAGCGGCTGGCTTGGGTCTCGAATAACGACCGTCTTCTCGGCAAACTGCTTCGGTTCAACGGTAGTCATCTCTTCGGGCTTGGGTCCGCCAGGAACGCGGCTGAAATACTTTTCCAGCATCGGCATCGCTTCGGACGCCTTCACGTCGCCCACGACGGCCACCACGACATTTGCGCCGACGTAATACTTCTTGTGAAATTCCATGGCCTCGGTAGCGTTGATCTGGCTTACTTCGCTCGGCCAGCCAATGTTGCTGCGCCCATAGTTGTGGGCAACGTAGGCGGTAGCGGCGAACTGCTCAAACAGCCGTCCCTCGGGGTTGGAATCGGTGCGCATGCGGCGCTCTTCCAGTACCACGTCCCGTTCCTTGTAGAATTCGCGGGGTACCGTGTCCGCGAGGCGGCTGCTTTCGAGATATGCCCACAATTCGAGCCTGTTTTCCGGCATCGACCAGAAATACTGCGTCGCATCCAGGCCGGTCTCCGCGTTCAAGCCTTCGGCGCCATTGCGTTCCGCGATATCGGTGAATTGGTTGGGGATGACAAATTTGTGCGCCTCGGTCTGTGCCTCTTTGAAAGCCTTCTGCAACTCGGCAAGCTTTTGCTCGTCGCGTCCCACGGCTTTCAAATACTCAGCCTCGTAGGCCGCGTTGGCCGCTTCCACCTTAGCCAGCGCAACCTTTTCCGCGGCGTAGTCGGTGGTGCCAATCTCGCTTGTGCCCTTGAACGCCAGGTGCTCGAACATGTGCGCTAGCCCGCTCTCACCCAACGGATCGTTCACGTCGCCCGCGTCAATAAAGGTGGAGTAGCTGAAGACCGGTGCATCGGGCCGTTCGCAGATGAGAATTGTCAGCCCGTTGGGCAGAACCTTGGTAGTGATTTTCTGCTCGAAGCTCTTTAGATCCTGGGCCTGTCCCGCAAGAGAACAAATCAAGGCCATTGCCGCCAGTCCCAGCGTCAGGGCTGCGGTTCGCATTCTGCTTTGCATCCAATCTCCTTGTCCGGGAACAGCAAATCCGCAATCCCCAGTCTCTTCCAAGCTAGTGCCCTTGACCAGAGGGGGTCAAACGCGGCTGCCCCGCTCGTCACCGCCAGCCCCTCATTGGACCCAGCTTCTCACCCGTTCAGACTCGATAGGATGAGATATGGCACTTTTTCATTCTTTCCCCAAACCGTCCATCACCCGGCGTCGTTTTCTCAAGGCCGGATTGTACGGTGCTGGCGGGTTGGCGCTCTATGCAGGGGAAGTCGAGCGCCACTGGGTTGAAGTCACTGAGCAGGACATCTCTCTCCCGGGCCTGCCTCAGGCTTTCGACGGGGTCCGCGTCGCGCAACTCAGCGATATCCACCTCGACGAATTCACTGAGCCGGCCTTCCTCCGCCATGTGGTCGACCGCGTGAATCGACTACAACCCGACATGGTTCTCCTCACTGGCGATTACGTGAGCGACGGAGTCGGCTCGAAGAAGTTCGCCGTTGGAGCGGCATGGCAATGCGCCAACATCCTGACGAAACTTGAGTGCGGCAAGGTCTATGCCGTACTCGGCAACCATGACCTTGGCGTGGGAGCGGACGAAGTAACTGCGGCACTGGTCGCCAACGGTATCCCTGTACTGACCAATAAATATCTGCCCATTGAGCGTGCCGGCGGGAGAATCTGGCTGGCAGGGCTTGACGATCCTTTGAAGGGGAGCCCGGAGCCGGAGCAAGCCGTTCCCGCCGCGATACGAAATATTCCCCACGAGCCTGTCGTTTTGATGTGCCACGCCCCGGACTACGTCGATTTTCTGCTCAAGCAGCCAGCGGGTGGAACTGTAGCTCTGATGCTCAGCGGCCACACCCACGGAGGGCAGGTCCGTCTGCCGTTCATGGGCGCGACGCAATTGCCCGAAATGGGCAGGAAGTATGTTGAGGGATGGTTCCGGATCGGAGCTTTGCAGCTCTACGTAAATCGAGGCATCGGCACCATCGGGGTTCCGTTTCGCTTCAACTGCCCACCGGAGATCACGCTCTTCACCCTGCGAACGGGCTGAGAGCTTTCTTGCTACTCTAGAGTTCCCATGCCCAACGATCGGAGAAATCGCCGCCTGACCCCGCTCTGGCGAGCCGTGATTGAGATCGCGTCGATTATTTTTCTGTTTTATTCCAACCTGCTGATGGGCGAGTATACCGCGTCCAACGGAGCAGGGAAGACCCTCGCCTTCGCCCTACAGGATATTCTTACCGCCAAAAACTTCACCATCGCCGTGATTTCCGCGCTTATAGGGCATGTGTTGTTCGAGACTCTTCGCCGGAGGATTTAGCGGTGTCGCTCCTCGGCAGGTCCCGGCGCTCCTTGACCCCCCGCCGCTACCTTCCGTATCCTTCGAGAGTTTCCGGGCGGTGGCTGGTCACTCATTCCAGCCCGCTTGAGGGAGATCCAATATGAGCACGACCGCCTTGGCCGCAACTCCCACTGCCAATATCTCAGTTCAACCTTTTCTGGTCCGCCGTGCCGCAGTTCTCGGCGCCGGAACTATGGGCTCCCGCATTGCCGCCCACCTGGCCAATGCTGGAATCCCGACCCTGCTCCTCGACATGGTTCCCGCAGGCGAAGGCGACCGGAATCGTCTGGCCAAGGGGGCGCTCGAAGCTCTGGCCAAAGCCAAGCCGGCAGCCTTTTACGATGCTTCCCTAGCCGCTCTTGTCACCCCCGGCAACTTCGACGATGACCTGCCCAAACTGTCCGCTTGCGACTGGGTGATTGAAGCTGTTGCCGAAAACCTGGCCATCAAAACAGCGCTGCTGGCCAAGGCCGCGCCCCATCTCGCTCCGCAAGCCGTGCTTACCACCAACACCTCCGGCCTGCCTGTGAACCAGGTCGCCGCCGGCCTGGGCGCTCTGCGCAGCCGCTTTTTCGGGACGCACTTCTTCAATCCACCCCGCTACATGCGGCTGCTCGAAATCATTCCCACCGCCGAATCCGATCCGGCCCTGGTAGCTTCTTTTTCCGCTTTTGCCGACCGAAATCTCGGCAAGCAGGTAGTCTTCGCCAATGACACGCCCAACTTCATCGCCAACCGCATCGGCGTGGCCGTGATGTTTACCGCCGCTTCTCTGATGCTCGAACAAGGCCTGACGATAGAAGAGGTGGATGCGCTCACCGGCACCGCCATCGGCTGGCCCCGCACCGGCACTTTTCGGCTGGCAGACATGGTGGGTATCGACATCCTGGCCCACGTCGCCGCTAACTTCCCGCAGGGAGTTACGCCGGGAAGCTATTCCTCCGTTCTCGCGGAAATCGTGAAGCGCGGCTGGCTGGGCGACAAGGCGGGCCAGGGCTTCTACAAAAAGACACGCGGAGCCGATGGCAAAGATCTGCGTCTCGTCCTCGATCTTGCAACCTTCGAATACCGTCCCTCCGCCAAGCCCGCGCTACCCTCTCTCGACATGGCGAAAAACGCCGCGACTGTCGAGGAGCGGCTGCGACTTTTATTAGCTAACGACCCCGCCAAAGACAAAGCCGCTAAATTCCTCTGGCCGTTTTTGTCGACGCTGTGGAACTACGCCGCAGACCGCATTGGTGAAGTATCGGGCGACGCCGTCTCCATCGACAGCGCCATGAAGGCCGGTTTTAACTGGGAGCTGGGTCCATTCGAAATGTGGGATGCAGCCGGCGTCCGTGAATCCGTCGCCCGCATGAAGTCGCTCGAGCTTCCGGTCAGCGCGGCCGTCGAAGAGCTGCTCCATTCCGCCCAGGGCTCCGTCTCCTGGTATTTGTCCGACTCTCCCCAGTGTTACAACCCAGTCAGCAAGGCCTGGGACCCTGTTCCCAAGCAGCCCGGCCACGCGCGCATCGCCGATTTCCGCCGCAGCAACGGCGTCGTCAAGTCCAACCCAGGCGCATCGCTCATCGACATCGGCGACGGCATCGGCTGCATCGAGTTGCACTCGCTCAAGAACGCCATTGGAGGCGATGTGCTGGCGATGATCTCCTCAGTCCTCAAGCCGGACTCCGACGCAGTGCGCAACTTTGCGGGCTTTGTCATCGCCAGCGACCGCGACAACTTCAGCGTCGGCGCCAATCTGATGCAGCTGCTGCTGGCAGCGCAGGAAGGCGAGTGGGACGAGCTGGCCGCGACCATTCACGCCTTCCAGCAAATGACCGCGGCCATCAAGTTTTGCCCGCGCCCGGTGGTAGCCGCGCCTTTTGGCCTAACGCTCGGCGGAGGCGCTGAGATCTGCCTCCATGCCGACCGTCGCCAGCCCCACGCCGAGCTTTATATGGGTCTGGTCGAAGCCGGCGTAGGCCTGATTCCAGCCGGCGGCGGCACCAAGGAGATGCTTCTCCGCGCTGTCGACCAGGCAACGGCAATGGCCCCTCCCGACCCAAAGGATCCACCGTCCCGTTTTGCCCAATCCGCCGAGATGGCCACCGCCCTCAAGCGGGTGTTTGAGTTGATTGCCCTGGCCAAGGTCTCCACCTCCGCCGCCGAAGCACGCCCCATGAGCATGCTCGCCACGGCCGACCGCATCACCATGAACCGCGAGCGACAGCTTCTCGATGCCAAGGCGCAGGCCGCCGCCCTCGCCGGAGCCGGGTACACCGCTCCGCAGCAGCGCACGCAAATTCCCGCTCCCGGAAGCGCAGCACTTGCCGCGCTGGAAACCGGTGTCTTCCTGATGGGCGAAGCCGGCTACGCCTCCGAACACGACCAGAAAGTCGCGAAGTGGGCCGCATACATCCTGGCAGGTGGCCGCGTCACTGCCGGTTCCTTGGTGAGCGAGCAATATCTGCTCGACCTGGAACTGGAGGCGTTCCTCTCTCTCTGCGGCGAGCGCAAAACCCAGGAGCGGATCGGCTTCACCCTGAAAACCGGAAAGCCGCTGCGGAACTAATCATGAAAGCAACGCAAATTCTGTTGGCATCGGCCGCGCTGGCTCTAGGACCGCACACCGCCCAAAGCCAGGCCACCCCGTTGCCTGAGAGGCCCGTTGCGATTCCACTCACTGAGTCCGGTCAGGCCGTAGTTGCGGGCCGCCCCACGCCATACCTCATCCACCACCTCCCCATCAGCTCGTTCCCTGAACTTCCCGCCCCCATCGTCGGCCTGCTCAACCGCCGCGGCTGCACCATCCCGCAAACCTATGCCGCCCACCACCCCGAAAACGTAGTCCACGCCAGCCTTGAGCGCGCTGGCTCCTCCGACTGGGCGGTGCTCTGCTCAGCCGAGGGAACTGTGTCTCTTCTGATTTTCTTCGATGAAGGCACGACAGAGAGCCCCACTCAAACCGACAGCCAGCCCGTGATCCTGGCCTCCACGCCGGAGAAGCAGCGTCTGCAAGCCCACGACCCCAGCGGTGTTCTAGGCTTCAACTGGGGCATCGATCCCGCATCGCCGCAGCAGGTTCACGATGCCCAGATCAGCATGAAGCCTCGCCCTACCCGCGTAGACCACGATGCCCTGGCCGACTCGGTCGTCGAGCATCGCACCATCTATCACTTTTACGTCAAGAGCGCCTGGACGCTGCTGGATATGCCAGACTAACTCGTCCAATTCGCATGAAATCGAAGGAGTACCACCCATGTCGGAAGCCGTAATCGTCAGCGCCGTTCGCACTCCCGTTGGCCGCGCCCCCAAAGGCGCCCTTTCCACCACGCGCCCCGACGATCTGGCGGCATTAGCCATCAACGCGGCGCTGGATCGAGTTCCCGGCCTGAGCAAGTCCGAGGTCGACGATGTGATCCTCGGCTGCGCCCAGCCCGAAGGCGAGTCCGGCTGGAACATCGCCCGCATGGCCTCCTTGCGCGCCGGGCTCCCGGTCGAAATCCCCGGCGCCACCGTCAACCGCCTCTGCTCTTCGGGACTAGAAGCCATCGCGATCGCCGATATGCGCATCCGCTCCGGCGGCGACCGTGTTGTCATTGCAGGTGGAGCGGAGACTATGAGTCTGCTCCCCTTCGGCGGCCTCAAGCCCAGCCCCAATCCCTGGCTTGCGGCGAATTACCCCGCCGCGCTCCTCACCATGGGCCTTACCGCCGAGCGCGTTGCCCGCCACTACGAAGTCTCCAGACGGGACCAGGACGAATTTGCGCTCCGCAGCCATCAGAAGGCCATCGCCGCCCAGGCCGCCGGCCGCTTTGCCGATGAGCTCGTCCCGGTCACCGTCATGTCCTCTATTCCAAGCAAGAAGGCTGGAAGGCCAGTGGTAACGGAGACGGTTTTCTCGGCCGACGAAGGCCCCCGCGCCGACACTTCCAACGAGGCCTTATCCAAGCTCAAGCCGGCCTTTCACGCGCAGGGAACCGTAACCGCCGGCAACGCCTCGCAAACCTCCGACGGAGCCGCCGCCTTAGTTCTAATGGATGTTGAGAAGGCGAAAGAGCTCGGCATTGAGCCCCTGGGCCGCCTGGTGGCCTACGCAGTGACCGGCTGCCTTCCCGAAGAGATGGGTATCGGGCCGATCACTGCAATTCCCAAGGTTCTCAAGCTAGCCGGCTTAACACTGGACGACATTGGCCTGATCGAACTGAACGAAGCATTCGCCTCCCAGGCGCTGGCGATCATCCGAGCCCTCGGTATCGATCCTGCCCGCGTCAACGTCAACGGAGGAGCCATTGCCCTCGGCCATCCCCTCGGCTGCACAGGATCCAAGCTGACAGCGACGCTGCTCAACGAGATGCGGCGTCGGCAGGTGCGTTACGGCATGGTCACGATGTGCGTGGGCGGTGGAATGGGCGCCGCAGGAATCTTCGAGCGGCTCAGCTGAAAGAAACGCGAGGAATTCACCGCATTGGGCCGAGTCGAGCGTTCAAGGCTCGTAAATAATCCCGTCGACCTTGATCTTCGAGCACCAGAAGCAATACCGGATGTTTTTTCCTGGATACAATTCGCGCAAATCCAGTGGCCGCCACCGGTGCATGCCAACTGCGCAGGATAAGTTCTTGATTGCGTTCGACTCGTGCTCACGATGCGGCCAGAGTTTGGCCAGAGAAGCAATCAGCGCCGGGTCGGCAGGATGAGCCACATTGGCTGAAGAAGGCTCTGTCATCTCTCCGCGGATCTCCTGTCAATTTGACACCGGAAGCCTTCAAATTGATCCCCAAAAAACAAGACCAGCCGAGGATCACCCGGGCTGGTCTTGAATTTTTAGCGGGCATGCAGCCCACTATTCCCTGTTCCCTAATCCCTATTCCCTGTCTTTACGCCTTGGCGAGAACCAGCGCCTTCAGACGCGCGTTCAGCCGGCTCTTGTAGCGGGAAACGGTGTTGTCGTGAAGAATGCCCTTCTGCACGCTCTTGTCGAGCACGGAGACGGTCTCGCGATACTGCGCCTGGGCGGTCTTCACATCGCCCTTGGCAAGAGCCTCGCGCAGAGTCCGCAGGCTGGTGCGCACGCGGCTGCGGTTGGCGCGGTTGACATCAGTGCGCGTTACAGTCTGACGGGCGCGCTTCAGCGACGATACATGGTTTGCCATTATTCTTCCTTAATCTCTGAACCCTGTTTCCCCGGTGCATATTTGCCAGCCCAGGTCAGGGGGGATGATGCGGGTCAGAATGCAGCAACACACGCATCCCTCGCAATTTCTTAGTCTACGGGAAATCCAGCATCGGGTCAATCACGGCTTGGCGCGTCGGGTGCTTTCATCCGCACAGGTTTTGCTGGTCAGGTTTCGCTGGTCAGGTTTCCCCCCACCATCCGCGCAGACCTTCAATTGGCTGGGGTATTTTCCCGAGTCGGTCGAGCTAAGCTTTTTCCGTGGAGAGACGCTCGGTGAAAGCGAGCACTTTACACCTTCGCGGGACTTGAATCTAGCTGACGTAGGTGCCTAGATTGCTGCTTATGCTGCTGAAGGCGTTGTTCAACGCATTCGCTACAGCCTTCACGCCGGCTACCCAGCCAAAGGACAGAAGAGCGACCATCAGAGCGTATTCGACCATGTCCTGCCCATCTTCGCGGCTGGCCAAATCCTGGAATTTTATATAGATCCTTAGAAGCAAAGTGTTCACTTTCGCCGTCCTCTCCGCAGGTTGCTTGCATGCCTTCAACAACCTCTACTTCGCACTATAGATTCAACCGGGCTCTGTCTGAATCCCACAATGGTGTAAGTCCAGGAGACACTTGTGCTTCACCCGGGTCACACCCGCAGGCCAATTGCAACAGAGTCGTTTCTTCTGGGATCGTTTGGCTATCGGTGCGGCTCAGGTTTTGAGCCGAAACATCTTTCCCGATACGATTAGACTATCTCTATGCCAAATAAGCACGGCAACCTGATTATTACAGCGGCATCGGAATCCTACCGGCCTCAATTGCTTTCCATGCTCGCGTCCCTGCGTTGCAACTGGCCGGATCATCCTCAGGTCCTGGTTTATGGTATCGACCTTAGCGAAGAGACGTTTGAGCTTGTGCGGCAGGCTGGCTTTGAAGCCCGGGCGATTCCCCAATTTGTGCCGCACTGGCGGAAGCACTATACATGGAAGTTCTGGTGTATGAACGATGCTCCAGCGGAACGGGTTCTTTGGCTGGATGCCGGTGTTTTTGTGCTTCGTCCACTGCCGGAAATATTCGATATTGTCGTTAAACAGGGATACTTTGCCCTCCCCAACCATCAGCGATTGGAAATCGAAGCATCGGAGCAGGCGTGTGAGGGATGCGGTGTTCCTGCGGAGTTTCGCGCGGGCAAAGTCACTGTTACTTCAGCCGTTTTTGGGTTTCTGCGTGGGTCGCCGATTGAGCAGGTGGTTCAGGAGTGCCTGAGAGTTGCTCGGACCGAACGCTTCATCGCGGCGACCAAGCCGGAACATCGCTGGGAGCAGGCCATTCTCTCTCTGCTCTTATATCGCGACATCTCGCCGCTCATTCTTTGTGACGGATCACTCTACTTTTGTGAGGACTTGAGGGCAAAGTTCACGGCACAGTCAATCTGGGCTGCTCGTCGGTTCATGCATTATAAGGACCAGCGGTTTCTGGCCACATGCATGGTGGGACCCGTCTCTCCGTTTATCCCGCGGTCCTCACACAAGGTGACATGGTGGTTCCAGGGTGCCCTGAGAATAAGGAATGCGCTGAGAACAATTAAGCGGCTACTCACTGGAACCCAGAGTCAAACGCTGAATCGCCATGTACCCATGGATGGCGTTGTTCGATAGCCTGCAATCGTTAAAGCTCGAACAGGGGCTGGCCGCGGCCGCATAAAGCGCTTGATCGAAGCGGCTTAGAGGTCCGGCAGGACAAGCGTAGAGAACGTCCTGCCACCTTTAGGTAACCGCCGAGACACCATTGTCATCGAATATTTTTGCAGGATGGATTGACGCCGAGAGTTCTTGGCGCTAGTCTCAAGCGCAGATACCCGATTTGGTCGCTCACACCAACCCGCGGTTTCGTCAGGCAGCCCAGAGCTTCCGCTCTGGCTCGCCGAGTGCCTTCGAACTCCCATCAAATTCTGCCGATATACACCTCACAAAAGCGCCGGCAGTGGCCTTTTCAGGCCGCAACCGGTTTACATCCACCCAAAATCGCCGCATTGGAGGCTGCCGATTCCTTTGAAGATCGCTCTGGAGATCACGCCCAACCTTGAGCCCCTGTTCGGGACTCGCGATGAAAACCTCAGGCTGATGGAAGACTCACTCGGCGTCCGGATCGATCTCCGCTCCGACGCCGTCCACGTTCAGGGACCGGAACAGGGTGTGGCGTGCGTCCAGCGCATCTTCCAGGACTTCGAGGCCTTGCGAAAACAAGGTATCAATCCGCACAACGGGGAACTGAACGGGATGCTGCGCCTGGTCGTGGTTGATCCGGCAACCACGCTGCGTGCGCTGGCCGACAGCGGCAAGCAGCGGTCGGCAGGGGTGAAGCGGACCGTCCAGCCGCGCTCTATCAACCAGCGCAAATACGTTGAGGCCATCGAGCAGAACGACATGACCTTTGGTGTTGGCCCGGCCGGCACCGGCAAGACCTACCTGGCCGTCGCCATGGCCGTCGCCGCCATCCTTGCGAAAAAGGTGAGCCGCATTATTCTGGTGCGCCCCGCAGTCGAGGCCGGCGAAAAGCTCGGCTTCCTACCCGGCAGCCTGCAGGAAAAAGTCGATCCCTATCTGCGCCCGCTGTACGACGCGCTCTACGACCTGCTTGAGCCCGAGAAGGTCGACAAGATGCTTGAGAAAAATGTCATTGAAGTTGCGCCGCTGGCCTTCATGCGCGGCCGCACCCTCAACGACGCCTTCATCATCATGGACGAAGCGCAGAACACCACCATCGAGCAGATGAAGATGTTCCTCACCCGCATGGGCGCCAACTCCAAGGCGGTCATCACCGGCGATATCACGCAGATCGATTTGCCCAATCCGCGCAAGTCCGGCCTGGTGGACGCAATCAATGTTCTCAACGGTGTAGAGGGCATTCAATTCTGCCACTTCGAAGATTTCGATGTGGTGCGGCATGCGCTGGTGCAGCGGATTGTGCGCGCCTACGAGTCCGCCAAACCGGCACAGCAGGAGCTGCCGCTGGCGCTCGGCGACCCAATCAATGTTGGGGATGGGGTGGCTGCGGAACCGCACGACGACCGCACGCAGCCGCAGCCGTTGCACGCGCCGAAACCGCAATAACGAATGAAAATGAAGAAATTGTGCGTGATTCTACTCGCAGCGCTATCACTGGCAGGAATGGGCCTGGGCGCTGCGCAGAGCCAGAGTTCTGCATCCGACCATCCCGTGTATCGCCCCTATTCCGTCATTAGGGTGCTGCCTCAGCATTCGAGGCGCACAGCCGTTGCCCTGTTCTCCCGCTGGACGTACAATGAAATAGTTACAGAAACCCAGGAGCACCCCATGCCGCATTCGTCAACTGTCGCACAAGCCGCCGAACGCCGCGCACGAGCCTTCCGCCTGGGCTTTCGCGTGGATGCGGAGACCAAGCGCCAAGTGGAGCGCGCTGCCGCTCTCGAACGGCGCAGCCTGACCGACTTCTGCCTCGCCGCGCTCACCGAAGCGACCCGCGCCACCATCGCTCGCCATGAGACCTTTGTCCTTTCCGAGCGGGACCGCGCGGCATTCTTTGACGCCCTGGTTCATCCCCCGAAGCCCAACGCTCGGCTGCGGCAGGCCTTCCGCTCGGCTGAGGAGCGGGTCGTCTCCTGATGGGCTTGCCGCAAGGAGCTCTTTACAGGCTTGAGGCGCTGGCCAAACAGCATGATCGGGCCGAGTTTCAGTGCGGAGTCGAGAGCCTCGATCTCTACCTGAAAACCCAGGCTTCGCAAGACATGCGGCGCAAGGCCAACGCAGTGTTTGTCCTAGTCTCACAGGAAATGCCAAGCCGGATTACCGGTTACTTTACTCTCTGCGCCTACGGGCTGGCTCCAGGAGCCGTTCCCGAGACGGCGCGAAAGCTGATTCCACGCTATCCAATGGTGAGCGCCACATTGCTGGGCCAGCTTGCGGTCGATATTCAATTTCGGGGCCAGGGGCTGGGAGCAATTCTGCTGGCCAAGGCTCTTCGCAGCGCCTATGAAAACGCGGCGCAGGTTGGCTCTTCGATGGTTGTGGTTGATGCACTGGATGAACGGGCGGCAAAATTTTACGCCGCGCACGGATTCATCCAACTGCCGGAGTCCATGCGCCTGATCCTGCCGATGCAGACAATTGCCGCCCTGTTTTTGCCGTAGCGTAGAATTGAAAATGAATCGGAGCCGTGCGCGCCACGGCCCTGAGCACGATGATCATCCTCGACCCAGATCTGGACCCTGACCCCGCGCCCAAGGCAACTGTGGCGAAGCGGTCAGGCGTCTCTCCTTCGAAGCCCAAAACCAAGCCAAATCGAAGCGAAATTCAGCTGCCATCGGCGCGCACGCTGTCCCGCTTTCTTGCCGCCGCACAAGCCGCTGTGCGCCTCAAGGGCCAGGTTACGGTGCTGTTGACGACCGATGCGGCGATTCGCAAGCTGAATCGCCAGTTTCGCGGGAAGAACAAGGCGACGGACGTGCTGTCTTTTCCGGCGGAGGGGTTGGGCGCGGAGGGAATTGCCGGCGATCTGGCGATCAGCGTCACCACGGCTATGGGGCAAGCTGCCGAGCAGAGGCACTCGCTCTCGACCGAGATCAAGGTCCTGGTTCTGCACGGTCTCCTGCATTTGGCTGGTTACGACCATGAAGTGGACGATGGCAAGATGGCGCGGCGGGAGCGGGCGGTGCGCGCGAAACTGAAGCTGCCGCAGGGGTTGATTGAGCGGGCGGTTCAGCCGAGGCGAGCAGCCAAGAAGACCGCGGCAAAGCATCCCGCAGGGGCTAAAGCCCAAATTTCTTTTCGACCATTTTCGGCACGACTGAAGTCATGCCCTGTCACAGAGCTTTCGAAAACGCCGGCTGAAGAGAGCGTTTCCTCGGGGGCTGAAGCCCAGGATTATTCTGACCGGGCCAATGTACGGGCTGAAGCCCGTACCCTTCCCGGCGCCAAGGCCCCTTCGCTTCAAGGCCCTAAAGCCCTTACCGCTCAAGGAGCTAAAGCCCATACCTTTCAAGGAGCTAAGGCGCGCTCCCTTCATTCCACCAAGGCAAAGCGCCCATGAGCGCTTTGGCCATCTTCATGGTTTTCCTGCTTGCCGTGGTTGAAACGCTGGCCTCCTACATCAGCCGCGTCTACGCCGAATTCGGCAAAATCCTCACCCACGAAATCGAAGAAAACCTCGATTCCTGGGAAGAACTGATCGAGCCGCAACTCGGCCTCAGCCGCGAACACGCGGCCATCTCCGCCGCAGTCTTGCAGCAACTCGCGCTCGGCATCATCGCTCTCGAATTCGGCGCAGTCCTTTTCGACCGCGCCCCGTATCTCGCGCGCCCCACCTATCCGGAAATAATCCAGGCCGTTCTCGGCGTTGTGCTGGTGGTCGTTTTCTGCAACCAGGTGATTCCCTCGATCCTTTTCAATCGGACCAAGGGCCGCTGGGTCCGGCGCATCGTGTGGCCCATCCGCTTGCTGCTGTGGCTCATGACGCCGATCACTGTCTTTGTGCGCTTCTTCTTTTCCATAGCCTCACTCGCCGAGACGCCGGCCAGCGACGAAGAAGAAGCGGCCGTCGACGTCGAGGCCTTGCTCGAAGCCGGCGAAGAAGAGGGCATCCTGGAAGAGAACGACATCGACCTGGTTCGCAGCGCGGTCGAGTTTGGCGACAAGCTGGTGCGCGAAGTCATGACCCCGCGCCCCGAGGTTTTCGCCGTTCCCTCGACCATCACGCTGGAAGAATTTCTGGAGCAGTTGCGGGAGCACAATTTCTCCCGCGTCCCTGTCTACTTCGGTTCGCTCGATAATGTAACCGGCATCGCCTTTGCGCACGATCTGTTGCAGATTACCGACGAAGAGGCCCGCACCCGCACGGTCGCCACCATCGAGCGCGAAGCCGCTTTCGTTCCTGAAACCAAGCGCGGCTATGAGTTGTTGCGCGAGATGCAGCGCGAGAAGCAGCACATGCGCATCGTCATCGACGAATATGGCGGCGTGTCTGGCCTGGTCACGATCGAAGATCTGCTCGAACAAATCGTCGGCAACATCAGCGACGAGCATGAGGACGAGACGGCTGTTGAAGAGCCGCAGCGCGAGCCCGAGGGCGCATGGCTGGTCCCGGGCAGCTTTCCTGTCGATCAGCTAGCGGACCTGTTCGGAGAACCCATCGAGTTCGGTGAAACCTTCGAAGCCACAACGCTGGGCGGCCTGGTGAGCGAGATCGAAGGCCGCATCCCGCTGGCCGGCGAAGTAGTACTCCTCGAGCCAATCGGGTTGAGGATGGAAGTTGTATCCTCAACCGACCGGCTCGTAGAGCGGCTGCGCATTTTCCCGCCGGCAGTCACCACGGCATCGCCCGTAGCCTCATAAAGGTTTGGCGGGGCAGAAAGCTGCAATCACTCCGAGCGCAGTGCGTTCACCGGATTCACGGTTGCGGCGCGGCGGGAGGGTAGATAGCAGGCAACCCACGCGGTAGCCGCAACGGCAAGCGTGATGGAAACATATGTGAGGGGGTCGACGGGGCTCACGTTGAAGAGAATCGAAGACATCAAGCGCATGGTTACGAACGCGACAACCAGGCCGCAAGCCGCGCCGATGGCCGTGAGCCACAATCCCTGCCGAACAAACAGGGATGTAAGTTCGTTGCGTTGCGCGCCGAGCGCCATGCGGATGCCGATTTCCCGGGTTCGTTGCGAGACCGTGTAGGCAATGACTCCGTAGATTCCAACGATGCCGAGCAACAGAGCCATTGCGCCGGCGATGCAGAGCAGAACCAGGGTGAAAGATGTCCGCGCCATGGATTTTGTGTAGAGTTCGCCTATGGTCTCGGGATCGGCAAGCGGCACACTTGAATTCACTGACCAGACCTGCTGCTGAACCTCTTTCATGAAGGTCTGCGAGCCGGCGCGGGGGCTGCGCAGGACGAAGGCGACGCCGCGGCGCAGCTCCATCTTCTGGCCTTCGAAGTTAGTCAACATCGAAGGCCAATACACGGCTGTTGGCGGGTCTTGATCCACTCCATTGTCATGCACATCCTGGGCTACACCGACGACCTCGCGCCATGGATCCGTAGTGGCAACGCGAATCATTTTGCCCAATGCGCCATTGGCATCGTGCCAGTACTCGCGCGCGAAGTTTTCCGAAATGATGGCCACTGGGTGATTGTTGTATTCGTCGTCCCAGGTCAGGTCGCGACCCGCGATCATTTTTGTGCCAAGTGTGGAGAGGTAGCCGGGGGAGACGAATTTGAAGCGCCGAATCGGCGGCACTTGCCCTTCGCCCACCGCGTGATCCTGCGCGTAAAGCACATCGTTGCTGTCATAGCCGTCGAGCGGGACACTGTTGCCGAAAGCCACCGATGTGACGCCAGGAATGGCGGCGAGTTTGCTGAGAATTTCCTGCTGCATGTGAACTACGCGTGCAGCCTGCTCGTCCGGTATCTGCGTCTCGGGAACATAGAAGCGGAAGGTCTGCAAGGATTCGGGCGCGCTGAAGCCGGGATCGACATGCATGAGCGCCCGAAAGGTTCGAATCATGAGGCCGGAGCAGATGAGCAGCACCAGCGCCAGCGCCACCTGAACGATCACCAATGCCTTGCGCGCGCGATGGCGTTCGCGGCTCTGGCTGAGGGCGCGGCCGCCTTCACGCAGACCGCTGGTGGCCTTGACGCCGGCGTATTTAAAGACTGGAATTGCGCCGATGAGAACGCTGGCGAGCAGAGCCAGCCCCAGCGTGAAAAGCAGAACCGGAATGTCGATGCCGATCTCGTGGATGCGCGGCAGGCCTGTGGGCGCGGCAGCTATCAGGGCTCGCAATGCGCCGTAGGCCAGGGCCAATCCAATTGCCGCGCCGGTCACCCCGAGGATCAGGCTTTCAAACAGCAACTCCGCGGCAGTCCGCTTCCAGGGAGCACCAAGCGCGGACCGAATAGCGAGTTCCTGGCGGCGTCCCTCCACGCGTACCAGCAGCAGATTCGCGACGTTGGCGCATGCAACCATCAGAACCATGCCGATGGAGCCCATGAGTACCCACAGCACTTTGCCAACATCGCCGATCACATCCTGCTTCAGTGGACGGAGATTCGGGGCGATGCGGATTTTCTGAAAAAGGGCGGGACTGAAGCCGTCCGGTGCGGGGAAGCTGCGGAACGTGATGGGCAGCAGCCGCGCCATGTCTGCGCTCGCCTGTTCCATCGTGACACCGGTCTTGAGGCGGGCAAGGGCACGTTGGCTGAAATTACCAAGCTTGGTCTTGCTGCGATCCCACTGGAAGGGGATGACCAGCGCAGCATCTTCATAGTCGAGGAAGTGAAAACCCCGGGGCAGAACGCCGATGATCTGGCGCGCCTTGCCGTCCATCGTGATCGAGGTTCCAATCACCGAAGATGCGCCGCCGAATTTCTGTTGCCAGTAATCATACGAGAGCACCACTGTCGCAGGCGCGGAGGGCGTGTCGTCCTGGCGGCTGAAAAGGCGGCCGAGAGCAGGCTGAACGCCAAGCAGCGGCAACGTGCCGTCGGTCACGTCGAGGCCGCGCACATGCTCCGGCTCGCCCGATCCGGTCACGCTGAACGAGTCGCCGTCATAGGCGCCGATGTCTTGGAATGTAGTGTTCTGCTCGCGATCGATGAAGTAGTTCGACGGAGCCATGTTGAGATCCTTGATGTTGATGCCGGGAGCCGTGTGCCATACACCGATCAATTGCTCAGCATGCGGATAGGGCAGCGGCTTGAGCAGAACGCCCTCAACTACGCTGAAGATCACCGTGTTTGCCCCGACGCCGATGGCCAGAGTCAGCAGCGTGATCGCCGTAAACATGGGCGCGCGGCCGAGCCTGCGCAAAACCTGTCTGAATTGATCGATGAACATTGCCATGTACCAGACCTCCGTGGGGTATCCGCGTGCATTATGCTCTGAAGCGCGGTTTCCGCGCTGTACCGTGTCGGCCTCTAATACGAGATTGGGTGACTCAAGGTTCCACGGGAAAAACCGATCGATAAGCAGCGAGATTAAAGCTAACAACGGATTTCTGCATTTAGGCTTCCAAACGGAGAGTGCTGGATTCTGGTGCATTCTCCTTTGTTTTGAAGGAAGCCGCGAGGTGATGAAGCCGGTGTTACGTTCGAATTCGCAAAAGGCGTGTTCGATTCCGGACAGCCGGTTTTCGTGGGTCGATGTTCCGTTTCATCGCTCAGGCGTCCCGCCATCCACCAGCGAGAGCGAGCGAGCACCCGAGTGCATCGAATATCATTGAAGAATCGAACTTGATTTTTTGGTCCCCGAATGAATCGTGAAGAACTGATATTCGTCACCGGCGCGACCGGCTTTCTCGGCGCGCGGCTGGTGCGCGAATTGCTTGACCGCTATCCCGACGCAACGCTGGCGCTGCTGATTCGCGACAGACCCGGTCAATCGGGCCGGCAACGCGCCGATCTGATTGTTCCCGAAGCCGATCGATCGCGCGTCGAGGTTTTCTCCGGAGACGTGGGTGACGATCGCTGCGGTCTTGACTCGGCCACGTGGGAGCGCCTTTCCGCGGAAACCACGCGCGTAATTCACTCCGCTGCTACGGTGCGATTCGATCACTCCATTGAAGAAGCACGCCGTATCAATGTCGAGGGAACGCGGCGCGTGCTTGACTTCGCGGCTGGTGCGCGCCGACTGCGCAGCATGGCCTACGTGGGCACCGCTTATGTGGCCGGCGAACGCTCCGATCTTGTGTTGGAGAACGAACTGGCCGTTGGGCAAGGCTACCGCAACACATACGAGCAGACCAAGGCCGAGGCCGAAGCGCTGGTGCGGTCTCGGCTCAAAGACATGCCTGGCGTGATTCTGCGGCCCAGCATTATCGTTGGCGATTCGCGAACCGGCGCTACGACCAGCTTCAAGATGATGTATTGGCCGCTGAAGATTTATGCGCGCCGGCTGTGGCGCACGGTGCCTGGCTATCCTGACGCAGTGCTGGACATTGTGCCGGTGGATTATGTTGCAACGTCGGTGGCGCGGCTGGCCTTTGACGATGCAGCTTTGGGCTCTGTTGTGCACCTTTGCGCGGGCCCGCGCGGCAGCGCCACCATTCAGCAGATAGCGCGACGTGCAGCGGAGTTTTTCGATGCTCCTGAAGCGCGGTATGTGGATCCGAAGCTCTTCTTCGCCGCGGTGCGTCCGCTGCTCTTCATGACGTTATGGGGCAAAAAGCGGCGCGTATTGCGCGATGGCCGCGCTTATCGCGATTACTTCACCATGCGAATGCAGTTTGACACTACGAATGCCGATCGCCTGCTGGGACCTGTGGGTGTGTACCCGCCGCCGGTGCTCGACTACCTCGATCGTCTGTTCCACTACTGTGTGGCCAGCGACTGGGGCCGCAAGCCTGTGCCCGCGCAATGAATATCTTCCAACGCTATCGACTTTCGAGCGACCGATCCGTCACAGTCGCCAATCTCGTCGACAAACTGCTGCGGCGCAATGGAAACTGCGAGGTTTCCGTTGAGAATGGTGGCCCACGATACGCGGCCGAACTGCACGCCGACGTTTGCGCCATCGATGCTTTTCTGCGCCGGACAGTCCAGTTGCGCCCCGGCCAGCTTGTCGCCGTTTATCGCACCAACGATGTGCGATGCCTGCATTGGTTCCTGGCGATAGTTCGCGCAGGCGGCATCGCGGTTCCGCTCAACCCGATGCTCACCATTGCGGAGGTCCACCGCATCTTGAGCACCAGCGAGGCGGACATCGTTGTAACCGACAAGGCAGTCTTCGAGCGCACCATTCATGACCGCGATGCCCTTGATGTCCGGACCTGGATCGAGGACGACGGAGAGACGGAAACGCTGACTGGATTTCTGCGCTCACCGGGCGTCAACGCGAAGGCCGAACTTCCATTTGCACCCGCCGACATCGACCACTCGGCGACGGTCGCCATCTTCCATACTTCGGGCACCAGCGGCTTTCCCAAAGGAGCGGCGCTCTCCAGCCGGGCTCTTCTTGGCGGGCGTGCATCAAGTGTGTTGGCGGGCGTGTTTCTGGGACAAAGAGATCTGGCACTCATCGCGCTGCCGTGGTCGCACATCATGGCGGTCAGTATTGCGCTCTACGGGCTCATGGCCGGCATTCGCGGCTGTTTCCTCGATCGCTTCGACGTTGCGAGCGCTGTGGATATCATCGAACGCCTGGGCGTCACTGCCGTCGTCGGTGTGCCTGCAATGTTTACTAGGCTTGTCAACAGCAATCCCGACCCGGCTCGGCTGAAGACGGTGCGCGTGTGGCTCTCGGCAAGCGATCACCTTCCATCCGACATACGCGAGAAGCTGCGGAAGTTCGGCGCTCTGTTTCGCTTGCCCGCAGGACGGCGCATTCCACCTGTGCTTGTGAATGGATACGGAATGGTTGAGCTGGGCGGTCTGGCGATGATGGGTGTCGATTTGTCCTTCTGGCCGGGAAGCGGCGACCTGTGCTTTCCCGTGCCGCCGTTTCGCATTCGAGTGGCCAATGAAAATGGCCGGCCTGTCCCGGCGGGTGTGACCGGCGAGTGCCAGATACTTCGACGAGGACTTACGCCGCACTACTGGAAGGACGCAGTTAAGGACAACGGCAACGGCCTGCTGACCAGCGACGGCTGGCTGCGCACCGGCGACCTGGCCACCCGCAACCGGCTGGGGATGATCCGCCTCGTGGGCCGCATGAAAGACGTGATCAAGTCAGGCGGATACTCCGTCTACGCGCGCGAACTGGAAGAGGCCATTGCAGCCCATCCCGCAGTTGCCCGCGCCGCTGCTTTTGGTCTTCCGCACAAGGAGAAGGGGGAGTTTCCAGCCGCTGCGGTCGAGTTGCGAACAGGTTCAGAGGCCAATGAAAGCGAGCTGGTAGATTGGTGCCGAAAGACTCTGGCTCCCTACAAGGCGCCACGCAGGATTTGGATTCTGCAGGCGGGCGAGCTGCCGCAGAACCATACAGGAAAAGTGCTGCGGCGAGAACTACGAGAGCGCTTTACCGCAGAGCAGGATTGACGTCCGCTCAAGTTTTCAGCAATCCCTACTGCGACGCACCCGGTTGCGATGAACTGGCCTTCAAATTCTTGATCTGCAGATCGTTCACCACTTGCTGAACATTCGGCACCGCGGTCGCCAGGTCCTGAGCGTTCTTGCGCGTCTCTTCCGAGTCCACCTGTCCTGAAAGCGTGATGACGCCGTTCTTCACCTCGTACTTCACGCTATCGTGCATCTTATTCTGGATCAGCACCGCGTCCAGATTCTTCCCGATGCCCTCGTCCAGGTCTTTATAGACAGCCTTCACCTCACTTGCCTGTCCCGAAGGAACGACGGCAATCTCGTCTGCCACCACCTGCCCGCCGGAAAATGACTTCGCGATCCCTTCGGCCTGATTCTTGGCGTCCTGCGTGGCAACCTGTCCGCCGAGCGTCACGACGCCCTTGTCGCGGTCCTGGCTTACGGAGACATCTTTGAAGCCAGCCTGATCGAGCGATTTACGGATGCTGCTGGAAACCTCCGGCGATTTCGAGGAGTTCCCCCAGCAGCCCGCCAAGCTCCCCATTGTGAACAACGCCAGACCCGCAACGAGCAATTGAGTCGTTTTCAATGTTCTGTCCTCCGATTGGCTACAGTCTCGAGTCCGGCAGAGTGAACAATCTCTGGCCATTGGCAGCCAACCTATAGGGTCGCTCGCATGTGTGGGGCTACGCTGTGCAGAATTGCTCTCCGCGGATTCGATGAGAGTCCGGCGAGTCTTCCGGAAGAGCTGGGATTTACAACCTGCGAGAAAAGACCCGTCTCAGCAGGAGTCTTCAAGAGGCTTTGTAACAAGGCATAACTTCAGGTTTCCACCTGTTAAGTTAGAAAAAGTGAAATGGACTCCCTTTCAATGCGGCGAGAAGACATACGATCTCTCGCATCTGCATCCTCGCACCATAGAATATGAAGTCGCCGCAAAGAGCGATAAGCCCGCCCTGCATTTCATCGTGGATGTGACCTACAGCAAGCATTGCTTCTCAAGTGACTTGCCGAAGAACGGAAATTACGACCCTGCTCTTTTCTACCGCTCCCGTTTTGACCCTCATAATCGGGACCCACGCCTTTTTGACTTTCGACGCTTCTTTCTTTCGAAGCAACTTCCAGACATTATTGCGACGCTCGTCAGGCGCAAATGCATGCACACCGGGCATGGAAACTTCTTCACTGTTGAACTTATCGAAGAGGACGGCCAGCGCGTGGACTATGACGTCTTTTTCACTGCGTCGCGTTCATCGATAAAGGGGAGGCTTAATCTTTACGTGCAGAGTGCCTTCGTCCGCGAGAAGGAGAAACTGCCTGCGGGAAAGCGCATCCGCTTTGAGATCATTCTGTACAATACTTTGGTCGGGAAACCAATCAGGGATTAAATGGCAAAGGAGGTCCGCTTTGGACCTCCTTTTGGAAGCTTACGAATCAGGGCCTCTTTCAACCTCCACACTTGGGTGGAGACCATTTCTGGCGGGCGTCAACTCACGGCTTGCCAAGCCGTCCCGTTCGAAGATGACATCTGTTATTATGCGGCGACATGCCCGGCATGTCAATGGGTCCACCTCAGGGCCTCTTTTCGCGAAAAGTTCAGGACGAAAGCGACCAGCCGCTTCGTTCATAGGGCCTGACAGCGCGGCGAATGGTTTTCTCCAGCGCGCGCAACGCCTGTGGGCGCGGGAAACCCGGCCTGCTGACCAGCCGTATGGTGCGGTGGGATTGTCCTGCCAGCGGGCGCAACGCAATTCCGCGTTGGCCAAGCGAACCGGCAGCGAGCGCGGGAATGAGCGTTGCTCCGTAGCCGGCAGCGACAAGGTTAACGAGCGTCTCAAGCGTCGCGGCCTGCATGGAGCTTTGCAGAGCGCTGCGCTGCGTCGTCGACCTGTTTTTGGCAGGCAACGGTTTGCCGCAGGCTGAGAGTGCCTGGTTGGCCAGGCAGTGGCCTTCGGCCAACACCAGCATCTCTTCGGCCAACGACTCTTCATTCACTTTCCGAAGCGCGGCCAGCGGGTGATCGAGGGGCAGTGCAGCCAGCAGGGGTTCGTCGAACAGCGCGATCTCTGTGATCTCCGGGGCGTCGGGTGGCGTGGCAAGCAGCGCCGCGTCGAGCCGGTGGTTGCGCAGGCCGTCGATGAGCGCCCGCGTCTGGTCTTCCCATAGCTCAATGGTCAGTCCCGGATAAGCCTGCCGCAAAGGCTTCAGCAGAATCGGCATCAGGTACGGCGCAAGTGTCGGAATCACGCCCAGCTTGAGTGAGCCCACTAAGGGATCGCGCGCCGCCCGTGCCACCGCTTCCATCTGCCCAGCCTCCGCCAGTGCGCGCTGCGCGTGGATCAGAATCTGGCTGCCCACCGGGGTAATGTCGACGCGCTTGTTCGTACGTTCCAGCAGGGTGACGCCCAATTCGATTTCCAGCTTGCGGATCTGGCTGCTCAGCGTGGGCTGGCTCACGTTGCATGCCTCGGCGGCGCGGCCAAAATGCCGGTGCTCGGCGACGGCGACGAGATAGCGGAGTTCCTGAAGGTTCATCGGCGATCCGGAGTGACGCAATTCTCATCATAGAGCAGGAGAATCATCACCGTAGAAACAATTGATTTTACTTATGGAAGGTCCACAGACTAGCCTCAAGGGGTAGGCGTATGATTGCGGCGGAAGTTTGTGACCTGCCCAGCCCTTTGAACATCGAATCTGTGCCGCACAATGCGGAACGGACAACAGAACTGCAACATTGAAACCAAGGAGAAGCTCCCATGTCTGAAAGCCAGGCAAAGAACCCCGGACCACCCATAGTCGACGATCAAAACGCCATGATAAGCGAAGCACAGGCGGCCGAAGCAAAGGGAAATGGAGCAAAGTGCCCCTTTGGCCACGGCGCACCCAAACACACCGTGGTTGGCACACCCGCCAACGCAAGCTGGTGGCCGGAGCAACTGAATCTGAAGATCCTCCACCAGCACTCCCAGCTCTCCAACCCTATGGGCGAGGCTTTCAATTACGCCGAAGAGTTCAAGACCCTCGACCTGAATGCCGTAATCAAGGATCTGCACGCGGTAATGACCAATTCGCAGGAATGGTGGCCCGCGGACTACGGCCACTATGGGCCGTTCTTCATCCGCATGGCGTGGCATAGCGCCGGCACCTACCGCATCGCCGATGGCCGTGGCGGCGGTGGCCGCGGAGCACAGCGTTTCGCTCCCCTCAACAGCTGGCCTGACAACGTGAGCCTCGACAAGGCCCGCCGGTTGATCTGGCCCATCAAGCAGAAGTACGGCCGCAAACTCTCCTGGGCCGACCTGATCATTCTCACCGGAAACGTGGCGTTGGAGTCGATGGGACTCAAGACCTTCGGTTTCGGTGGCGGGCGCGTCGACATCTGGGAGCCGGAAGAGGACGTGTATTGGGGACCTGAAACCAAGTGGCTCGGCGACGAGCGCTACAAGGGCGATCGTGAGCTCGAGAATCCTCTCGGCGCGGTGCAGATGGGCCTGATTTACGTGAATCCGGAAGGACCCAATGGCAAGCCGGATCCAGCCGCCGCGGTACGCGATATTCGCGAGACCTTCGCGCGCATGGCCATGAACGACGAGGAGACTGTTGCCCTCATCGCCGGCGGACACACCTTCGGCAAAACCCACGGCGCTGCCGATCCTAACAAGTACGTGGGCCGCGAACCTGAGGGCGCCGGCATCGAAGAACAGGGGTTGGGCTGGAGCAACAGCTTTGGCGATGGCAAAGGCGTCAATACCATCAGCAGCGGCCTTGAAGGCGCATGGACCACCAACCCGGTGAAGTGGGACAACAACTTCCTCGAAAACCTGTTCAAGTATGAATGGGAACTAACCAAGAGCCCTGCCGGTGCTTTCCAATGGAAGCCCAAGGATGCATCCGCGGCGGGTACCGTGCCCGATGCTCACGACGCATCGAAGCGCCACGCCCCCACGATGCTCACCACGGATCTCGCCCTGAAAGTCGACCCGAGCTATGAAAAGATCTCGCGGCGCTTCCTCGAGCATCCCGACGAGTTCGCGGACGCCTTCTCCAGGGCCTGGTTCAAGCTCACGCACCGCGATATGGGCCCCGTCGTGCGCTATCTCGGGCCCTTGGTTCCCAAAGAGCACCTGATCTGGCAGGATCCCGTTCCCGCAGTCGATCACGAATTGATCGGCGAGAAGGATATTGCCGCTCTAAAGGCCAAGATCCTCGCCTCGGGACTCTCCATCTCCCAGTTGGTCACCACCGCCTGGGCCTCCGCATCAACCTTCCGCGGCAGCGACAAGCGCGGCGGAGCCAACGGCGCGCGCATTCGCCTTGCTCCTCAAAAAGATTGGGAGGCCAACCAGCCTGCCGAACTAGCCAAGGTCCTTGCGAAGCTCGAAACCATCCAGAAGGAATTCAATGACGCCAACGGAAAGAAGAAGGTCTCGCTGGCTGATTTGATCGTTCTGGGAGGCACGGCAGCCGTCGAGGAAGCAGCAAAGAAGGCCGGCCACGCGGTAAAGGTGCCCTTCGCGCCGGGCCGCACGGATGCCTCGCAGGAGCAGACCGATGCGCATTCGTTTGCACCGCTGGAGCCGCTCGCCGATGGATTCCGCAACTACACCCGGAAGGGATTCGAGGCAGCCGCGGCAGAGCTGCTGGTCGACAAGGCGAACCTGCTCACACTGACCGCTCCCGAGATGACGGTTCTCATCGGCGGCCTGCGCGCGCTGGGCGCAAACTTCGGGCAGTCTGAAAACGGCGTTTTCACCAAGCGTCCTGGAACGTTGACCAATGATTTCTTCGTGAGTCTTCTCGACATGAGCACGAAGTGGCAGAAGTCAACCGCGCCCGGAGGCTTGCTGGAAGGCCACGACCGGGCAACCGGTGCGCATAAGTGGACGGGCACGGTAGTCGATCTCGTCTTCGGGTCGAACTCGCAGCTGCGCGCTCTCGCTGAAGTCTACGCGAGCAGCGACGGAGAGAAGGAGTTCGTTGAGGACTTCGCGGCCGCCTGGAGCAAGGTAATGAACCTGGATCGCTTCGACCTCAAGTGATCTCTCCAAGCAGCAAATGTGGGTACCCCATCCATTTCACAGTTTCATCGTGAAATGGGTGGGAAACCTCAAATCTCAATGGGCCGCAATCGATCGGATCACTCGGAACGCGTGCAACGAGCTACGCGATTCTCTCCTGGGATCGACTCACCACCAGCGCGCATTTCGAATTCGGACTTCGTCAACTCCGCACGGGCTTCCGCCATAGTTGCGGAGAGGCTTCGCGGCGGAACCAAGGAAAGGGACAGGCGGTGTTCCGACCGGGCGTGCGGGCACGTCGTGCGGAATGTTTACGAAAAATGTTACTTCTGGTTTGCCGGTGACTTAGACGCAACGGGGCAACTCGCAAAGAAATGAGCTTTGCATGTGCGAATGCATACGTCTAGCGCGGTGACTCAACAGCTTTCGAATCGCCCGTTCGGTGATCGTCGATTTGGAAACTGAGAAACAGGTGAATTGCCTCTAGCGCATCCTTGTCAGCGGTCGCAATGCGGACTCGCCCGCCCGTCGGCGTCGGCTCAAATGTGTAGGTTATTGCGCTTCGCTTGGATTCCATCACGGGGACCCCTGGCGGCAAAGTGTCATGAATGAACATCGGCACTTGGAAGTTGCCATCCGTGAACATCTGCGCGATGTGGGACAAATGCATTCGTATCTCGTCCCGAGTGACCTTGTCGTCCTGATCTTTCGCGCCCACCTCTATTGCGCCACCATCTGTAAGGAGCAAGAAATGGTGGGCGGACGCCTCATGTGAGAAGCCCATCGCGTGGTCTCCCCGGGTGTCAACCCCCATAGCATGGTCGTCAGACACCCCTTGCTGTTTGTGCATTGGGCACGATGTTGCGCTTTGACCGCAGGCCAAAGCCGGAAGTGCGAGAGACGCGGCTAATACTAGTATTTTCATCTTCTCCTCCATCTGAGTTGTCAGCGTGTTGTGTCTCTGTGCAAGACAGCGATTCCAGAAGGTGTGCTCGGTCATGCTTTGGTGTTTTCTCCAGACGACGGTCCCACTCGTCCACGGTGCGCTTCAGGGAATCTCTAAGGCGGACAAGTTGTGCAATTTGGGCGCTTAATTGGTTCACTTTCTCGCGGGCAAGTGACGCGACGTCTCGACATGGGGAACCGCCTCCGTCTCTCACCCGCAAAACGGTTGCCAGTTCCTTCAATGTGAATCCACAATCCAGCGCATTGCGAATGAGAAGAACCCGGTCTAGCGATTCGGGCGGGTAGGCACGATAGCCGCCCTGGGTTCTGGGAGGCTTCTGGAGCAGACCAAGCCTCTCGTAGTGCCTCAGGGTATCTGTGCTTACACCCGCCGCGCCGCTGAGGGTGCCGGCACGAAGGCTTCGTTTTGGGCTCTCCCCAGCACTCATACGACAAGTATCAACCCCGGAATGCATTCCAGGGTCAAGCACATTCTTTGGGCCATGTTCGTGTTCCGGCCGGTTTGTCCGCCAACCCGAACATTTAGCGTCTCTCAGACTTATACCCACCTTCAAAACGGGGATGCGGAACCGTTCGAGACAAACCACCAGGTTCGAGATCGCAGGCCGCTGAAGCGCCGCATTATGGTTCAATAAAGGTCAGTCTGATCAGCCTCAATTTCATGGGTCGACCGCGATTTTTCGCTTTGGTAAACGTATAGGCAGAATGGAAACCTTCATGACGAACACGCCGAAACGCTTAGAACCACGCTGGCCTGCAATGCTCGCTCTGCTTGCGGTGGGTGGATTGCGCCTGGCTCTGCCAGAATCCCTGTCGATCGGCCCTGATTGGCTGCTGATCACTCTCGTCGCCGTCTTGTGGATTCCTACCGCATGGGCGCGGCAACGGGGATTGGATCACCTGAACAAGATTCTGGGTTATGTGTTGACGTCCATTGTGACGGTTGACATGGTCTGGTCACTTGGCTTGCTGGTTGCGGCATTGCCCTCGCATAAGGAATCGCCTCAAGATTTATTGCGCTCCGCAGCCGCGCTGTGGATCACGAACATCCTGGTGTTCGCGTCCTGGTATTGGCGCCTCGATGCCGGTGGTCCCCATGCTCGTGAAGTGCGTGGCGTTCATACCGATGGGGCTTTTCTGTTTCCGCAGATGACACTGAGCCCGCAGAGAAGCCGTGACATGCAGGAAGATTCCTGGAGTCCGGGGTTTGTGGATTACTTGTTTCTCGCTTTCAATACAAGCACCGCATTCTCTCCGACAGACTCTCCCGTTTTGTCGTCCTGGGCGAAGCTGCTGATGATGGTTCAGGCGCTTATCTCGTTCGCCACTGTAGCTTTGTTGGCGGCGCGGGCTGTAAACATCCTTTAGGACCACGATGGGGAACAACTCGTCTTGAGCACCTAATTGCGGTTTTCGATCAGGGAGCGCAACTCAGCGGCAATCGTGGCGAGCCGCTCCGCAGTGTCAGCGTCAGGTTCGTTTTGGCGGGAATAAATCATTTCAAGTTCGCGGGCCAGTACCGTCCCAGTGGTAAGTCCAAAAGTCCCCAGAACACCGGCCAGTTTGTGGGCTGCGGCCTGCGCGGCCTGCAGCCGGTCCACCGAGAGCGGACCGGCTGCGAAGGACTGCGCGGAAGCTTCAAGAATATCGACGCGCTCCAGCAACTCCGGCAGGTGAACATGCCACATGCGGTCCAGGGCCGCGGAGAGCGGTGTTTGTGCGTCGGCGGCCATCAGGGTCAACTCCAGCCCAGCGCGTCCGAAATCTGATTCGACAGCGTGAGCGGGTCGAAGGGCTTGAAGAGAATAGCCTCAACGCCCAGGTCGGCGAAGCGCCGTTGATCGGAACTCTGCACCTTGGCCGTCAGCAGCAGGACGGGGATGCGCGCCGTGGCGGGGTTCTTGCGGAGTTCGCGGAATGTGGTCGGCCCGTCCATGCCGGGCATCATCACGTCGAGCAGGATGGCGTCGGGCTGGTGCTCGGCGGCGCGCGCCAGGCCTTGCGAGCCGGAGTTGGCTACATAGACCTGCCAACCTGCCACGGTCTCCAGGCTGAGGGCCGCCACTTCGCGAATATCGTCTTCGTCGTCAATAATCAGTATCCTGTGAGACATAAATAGAAAAACCTCGAAGGCAGAGATCTCGGATCAGTATTTTGTCAGAGCTGCTATCGACATTGTCGGACGTCCGAGCGGCTCTGTCGATGGGTGGACTACTAAAAGGCCTTAGAACGGGCAACTAATCGTGCAACAGCCACCGGGATTCAGGGTCTTTGGCGGCTCAGAACTCTGTGAGGCGGGAAAATCAGGGCTTCTGTACAGACGAACTCGAAGGCGCCGTCTCCTCCACATAGCGCGAACTGCGCAGCATGGTAAGAACCAGCGCTTCAAGCTGCTGGGGCTGAACCCGTGCCTTGGTCAGAAACTGCGTTGGCCCGAGGGTCAGCTTGCGGCATTCGTCCGGGGAGAGATCGCGGCCGGAATAGACCACCAGGGGCAGACGGGCAAGATTTTCGTGTTTGCGCAACCAGTCGACGACGTTGAAGCCATCGCCGTCAGGCAGGCCAATATCGAGCACCAGCAGGTGTGGCTGGAACGAGAAACAGGCGTCCAGCGCGTCCTGCAAAGTGTGGGCCAGCTTTACCTCGATGGCATCGCGGATAAAGACATCGCCGATCACGCGGGCCAGGTCCACATCGTCTTCGACAATCAGAATGCGGGCATTTTCACCGGGTCCGCAGAGAACGCGGGCGAGTTCGCCCAGCAGGGCATCGTCGCTCAAGCGGTTCGAGACACATCCTTCCGCATCGCCGGGCAGCGAGGCCGGGTCCTGGCGCTTATCCACGCAGAGCAAAACGATCGGGGTGCGGGCGTCGGGGCGCAGACGTCGCAGCAGGGGCAGAATCTCCCAGCCATTCATGCCGTCAAGCGAGGTGTCCAGCAGGATGGTTTCGACGCTCTCGTGGGCCGCGGCCAGCGTCTCTTCCACACTCGTCGCCTCTACCACCCGATAGCCGTGGCTGGTAAGCAGTGCGGCGATGTGCGGCCTGGACGCGGGGTCGGCATCTGCCAGCAACACAGTGCCGTGACCTGCTTCATGGTCGAAAAGGTTTCTGGTGGGCTCAATGGGGGCCGGCTGGTAAGGCAGGAAAACCCTGAAGGTGGAACCGCGGACGGGATTGCGCTCGGCCCAGATGCGTCCGGAATGTTGCTTGACGATGGTGCGGCAGATTGCCAGCCCCAGGCCGCTTCCCCCTTTCTGGCGGGAGTCGGAGGCATCCACCTGCTGGAATCGCCCGAAGATGGCCTCCAGCTTGTCGGCGGGAATACCACGCCCCTGATCGATGACGGAAAGCGTTACACCGCTTGAGCCGGGGCGCAGCATCACCGAGATGGTGGAATTAGGTGGCGAGAATTTGACCGCGTTGGACAACAGGTTAGTAAGAACCTGGAGCAGCCGGTCGGCGTCGGCGGCGATCTCGACTTGGGTTGTGTCGTGAATCAGTTGCACACCGGCGGCCTCGGCCACCGGTGCCATGCCGTCGATGGCCTGGCGAACGATTTGGTCGAGCTGTGCCGACCTGAAGGCCAGTGGCTCCTTCCCGCTCTGGATACGTTCCAGATCGAGGATGTCGTTGATGAGGCGGACAAGGCGGTCGGAGTTGTTGAGAGCGATACGTAGAAGATTTGCCGACTTGTCGTTAGCCTGGCCGAGCATGCCGGAGGAGAGCAATCCGAGAGCGCCGCGAATGGACGTAAGGGGCGTGCGCAGTTCGTGGCTGACGGTGGAGATGAACTCGTCTTTCAGCCGGTCGAGTGCGTAGCGCTGGCTGATGTCGCGGAAGCTAAGGACAGAGCCCGAGAACCGGCCCTGATCGGCGATGGGGGTGAGAACGTATTCAGCAGGGAACGAAGTGCCGTCGCCGCGAAAGATCGTGTCCTCGCCGGCGGCTGCTTTCGAGCGGCCGCTGGCTCGCCGGAGCGGGCACTCTTCGCTGCACACGCGGTTGGCAGGGGCAGCGCCGTGGAGCACTTCGTGGACTGACTTGCCGGTCAGGCTGGCGGCGTCCGCTCCCAGCAAACGAGCGGCAGCGGGATTGGCAAAGCTGATGTGCCCCTTGCGGTCCACGCCACAAATGCCGTCGGCAACCGAGTCAAGCAGAATCTCCTGCTGCCGGTAAAGTTCCTCGGCCCGGCCGCGTTCGTGAGACCGCGCCAGCATCTGTCCCAGCGAGGCAGCGACAGTTTCTACCGCGGCCAGGGCTTCGCGGTCTTCGCGCAGTCCGAAATGGCAGTAGAATTCCAGAACAGCCAGCACCTTGTTGCCTTCGCGGACCGGAACCGCCCAACCGGAGACCATCTCGTTGCGCAGAGCGGCTTCAACACGCGGGGTGACCGGTACTGAGGCCAGGTCGGAGAACCAGACCGGGCGTCCCTCCTGCCATGCGCGGCCGGCAAGGTCGATGCCGATGGGAAGGGTGAGCCCCATGCTCTCCTGAATGAAAGCCTCGGCGCGACGCCCCGGCGCGGCCCAGGCGGAACCGAATTCGAGCCGCTTTTCTTCCGCGTTTACGCCCCACTTGACGGCCATGTCCCAGCCCTGGGATACGCACAAGGCTTCAAGAATGCGCATGGCGGCGACATCGGAGGATGTGTTTTCACCAACGATCTGGCTCACCACCAGTTGCAGGGCCAGACGGTGTTCGCGCTGCTTCTGCTGCGTCACATCGCGCATCAGGCAGCGGATCGCCAGCGGATTCCCGGCTTTCTGACGCTGGCTGAGGCTCAGCTCCAACTCGAGCACCCGGCCGTCAGGAGTGTGGTAGCGCATCGGCGCGCGGTCCACCACTTCTCCATCCAGGGCACGACGAAAGAGTGTGGCAACCTCAGTGCGGCAAATAGGGCCAAACAGCTCTTCGAACGAGTCGATCTCAATCAGCTCGGAGATGTCCTTTCCGAAGCAACGCTTCCAGGCAGGATTGGCATAAAGGAATTTGCCGGCCGGGCTGAGCGTGGCAATCATCTCGCTTGAATTTTCAAACAGGTCGCGATAGCGCTCCTGCGACTCGCGAAGGGCCTGGTCCTGGCGCAGAGTCGCGCCCTGGTCGATGGCGACAGTGACCATGCCCGTAACGATGCCTTCCGCGTCCCGCAGAGCCGAGGTGTGCAGCGTAACCTGCAGCAGTTCGCCACCCTTCCGGCGTAACATCGCATCGAAGCTGGGAACGCGGCTGGGCGGAAGGCTGCGCACGCATTCCAGATAAGCGGCCATGCGCGCGGGCGGAGTGGCTTCCGGCGGTCTGTCGACGATGCCGCAGACCTTTTGGATCTCGGAAACCAGGCGCGCCCCCTCGCCGGGGCCCAGCAGGTTAACAGTCGCCCACTCTCGCATCAGTTCCTCGGCGTGATAGCCGAGCATGCGTTCAGCAGAGGGATTGACGTACGTGAGACGCCCATCCAGGCCAATGCCGACTACGCCTGGGCCAGCCGACTCAAACAGATCCCTGAGCGGATCGACCGCGATCGCTGGAACTTGCAGGGACGGTGCGGAATTGCGGACCAGGAGGCGCAACGTCAGAATCACGGCAGCCGCGCCTGCGGCAAATACCAGAAGACCATCGAATCGAGGGCCGGCCGCTATCCGGGCCGCAACCGCTCCAACCGCCAGTGCCACAGCCATGCAGGCGAGCGCGGACCATAGCCAGGTGATGCCGCTCCGGACCGCCGGTGCGGCATGGTCTGAAGGGGTCGCTTTGTTGTTGAGAACGCCGTCCGGCATGAAACCCCCAAGGCTAGTTCGTAGTATCCAGCAAAATCGGCCATTTGGCGTTAGTTGTGCAGTCGCCAACTGACCTCAAGTATTCAAGAAAGCTGATTTATCAATCCGCTCTCGCGCGGAACGCCAGTCCTTTGGCGATTTGGACGTAGTATAAGCGTTTGATTCCAGAGTCTCTATGCAAATCGCGTCTTGTTGCAGGGGACGAAACGCGGAAGTAACGGGGCCGCGAGTGGTGAACACGAATGCCGCGCGAGACTTTGTGTAATAGAGTGGAAGGTAAGGGTCCAACTTCGTGCGAAAAGACAAAGGCTCCTCCGATGAACCGGGGAACGAGATACTCCGCCAAATGCGCGAGGATACGGGGTCAAAGAAACATCTTGATCAGCAGAAGCGTAGGGCGCAGGTCGCGTTGCGCAGAGCACTTGATGCGCGGGACGAGCAGGCTTTTACGGCAGCATGAGCTGCTTTGGGGATCGAACCGGAAAGTTCCCTCGGAAGGGCGCATCTGCAGGGTTTTCGGCAGTTGCCGCCAAAGCGCTATTGAAGGTGGGCGACGGCTCGCTCTGCAGCGGCGACGGCATGTTCCCGTTTGTCTTCGCTCATTTTTTCGAGTGACGCGGACACGTAAACCATGACGCTGGCGAGGATGTGCTTCTCGGCGTTGCCGGTCGAGTTTTCCTTCGCCTTGGAGGACCGGATTGCCTGGATGCGTGAACGGGCTTGGGTCACCATATGGGACTCCTCTTCGGTTCAGTCGCACCCTAAAGTCTGCGCTCTATTAGAGTGGCGTCGAACTTCATTTCGCAGCTGAGCGCACGGCGGCGAAGCATCGCTTCACTCCTCTTTTGCCGTTGCCAGATTAGGACATTAAGCCCAACTTGCAGGAGGTCTCGGCGCTACTGGCAGGCGGCCGTCAGTCGCAAAGCCCCCGCTACAGCAGTTCTCTCCCCAGTTCTTTCTAATATAGTGTTGGAAGTAAGAGTTCACGTCGATGCGAAAAGAACGATCGTTTGATATTGCGCGGCCAAGGACGCCTAAGGACGAGGCGAGAGTCCGGAGCGAGTGACAATGGACGCTATGGGAATGCTTATGGCGATACAGGATGAAGAAAAGTTCAAAGAAGCGCTGAGTAGCATCTATCGGATCATGCCTGGAGAGCCGCGCTATGAAGCTGCCTTGGCTGCTTGGCGTCAGGGGCAAGCTTCGAAGTGACCGCATCGCTGACAAATGCGGCGAGTTCTGCGGTTTTGGCATTCTTCTCTTGTTCGCTTAGGCCCATATCCGTCATTTGCCCTTCGAGAATTCCGGCAATCTTCCGCAATGCCTGTTCCCGTGTGGGCTTTGCTTGAGGCTTACTCGAGCGAACCGTGCGTGTCCGTGCCTGGGTTGCCATATTGGATTCCCTCCCAGTTTCTTAATCGGATGCGCCGATCACAATCTTCAGAGCCTCAAGCGCGCCGGTGTCGGGTAATACCACAGCCATTTCTTTTGTGTCGCATCGCGTATTGCGCCAAAGACACATCGAATCGTCAATTGACTGCATACGGTAAGTCGCTTCGGTGTGCTTTAAAGTCACACATCAATTTGATTGTTGCGTAAAATGTAGCGCATTGCGCTACAACCGCAATTTTCCCGAAAATCCCCATTCCTAAACGAGCTGCCGGCGAATCAGGTTAGCCAAGTATGCTTATATCTTTGCAAGTTGCTGTAAATAAGACAGTTCTTCGCTGGATTTTCAAACTGTGTCTGGCGGCAGCGGCCATATACTGCCTTTATGTTGCATCTGTTCCCATTTCGCCGTCTTGCCGCAATCGCCCTGTTGGCGCTGGTTGGCCTCTCCGCTCCGCCTGGGGCAATGGAGGCCATCGCCTCATCAACCGTCTGGCGGCCAGCACGCTGCCCGCAAGTGTGCCGGCGTTTCTGCGCTCCGACGCAGCCGTGAACGAGATTGAATACCTGGGTCCCGAACCGGATCGCTGGCGGTCTCCAGCGGAGCCCGAATTGAGCGCCGCGCAAGGCCCGGAGCACTTCATCGACCTGGAGCCCGCCGATGCGCTGGGTCCGCTGCCCCATCGGCGGCTGGATTTTGAGGCCAAGGTGTTTGCGGCCGGCGACCGTCCGGAGAAGATTGGGCTGCAGCCGTGGGAAGCCACCGAGGTCTGGGAACGGCTCAAGGCCGCCCTGCGCGAGTATCGCGCCCTGACTGCTGCCGGCAAGGATACCCACGGCGTGGAAGCGGCGGCAATCTTCTATGCGGGCTGGCTGGGTCACTACGTGGGCGACGCCTCGCAGCCGCTGCACACGACCATTCAATACAACGGCTGGGTAGGCCCGAATCCCAACGGCTACACGACCGCGCACCAGATTCACTGGCAGTTCGAAGGCCCGTTCGTCGACGCCAATCTGCATGAACCGGAAGTGAAATCAAGAATGACGGAACCCAAGGCCGTTGAGGGCGACATGTTCGATTCCTATGTTGCCTACCTTCGCGCCACCAAGACGTATGTGGAGAAGGTCTACCAACTGGAAAAGGCAGGAGGATTTGTCGGATCAGGCTCAGCGGAGTCCCGCGAATTCACCGCGGAAAGGCTGGCCGCGGGTGCATCGATGCTGCGCGACATGATCTACACGGCGTGGGTGGAGAGCGCGAAGCCAGTGCCCGATCCCTATGCGGGGAAATAGAGCATCCGGTTCAGATCGCTTCAGTCGGCGGCTTGCGTGTCGGCCACTGCTGGAATACGCCGCAGCACCGGGGTCAGCGTGAAAGTCAGCAGCAGTACGGCGGGTACGGCGATCAGCACCCATGCCAGCAAAGCCTGCCCAGCCATCGAACCCATCTGCGTGACCAGCCGCAGCGGCGTGGTGTGGAACAGTATGCCGGCCTGCGCGGCAGGGTTGGGGCCGGAGGACAGAAGCCATCGGCCGAGCCGCACAAACGGCACAATCAGCACCAACTGCAGCGGCATGACAACATAGTTTGCGGCCTGAATGGCGGGAAGATTGAGCCGCAGCGCAAATGCAAGCGCAGCGCAAAGCACAGTGGGAATGCCGACCAGAGGGACGCAACCGATTGCGAAACCAAGCGCCAGCGTCAGCGCCAGGCGGCGTGGCGAGATTCCCTGCCGCAACCAGACGGTTGTGTTGCGCTTCATCGCGTCGATGGATTGGGTGAATTTTTCCCGCATAGTCAACTGGCCCAAGGTCAAGGATTGGCTCATCTCACCCTCACCTTATCGGTACGGATGGAGGCTTCTAATAGATTTGATGTGAAATTTCGTAGAATGTGACGAGATAGGCACCAGAAAGTCGAAATTTTAACTTGAATGGATCGATTCCGGGGTCAGCTTGCTCCGCGCAGCAGCCCTCGTGCACGCATCTCGTTCATCACCCGCTCCACTTTCCAGTCGAGAGCGCCTGAGCCGTCGACAGCAAGGTCGGCATGAATGGCCGACGGTCGGACAAATGCGAAACTGGCAGGGCGAACAGTAGCATCGTACTGGCGGCGAACCGATTGCGGCGTGCGGCCGCGTTCTTGCATATCGCGCTTGAGACGTCGTTCAAAGCAAAGCTCGTCGGGCGTGTCGATATAGACCCGCAATTGGTAGAACGGCAGCAGCGCGGTGTAATAGAGGGCGAAAAGCCCTTCCACAATGATGAAGGACGCTGGCCTGAAGGATTCCGTCTGGCCGGGAATGCGGATGTAAGTCGAAAAATCGTAAAGTGGGCGTTCGATGGGATTCCCTTGGGCCAGCGTGGCTACGTGCTCGATCAGCAGCGCGCTCTCGATCAGGTCCGGGTCATCGAAATTCTGCAGTGCGCGCTCGACCAGGGGGATGTGCGACAGGTCGCGGTAGTAGTTGTCGAAATGAAAATGGACGCCGCCGAGGGTGCGTGCCAGTTCCGCTGCGAGAGTGGTCTTTCCGGAGCCTGAGCAGCCTGCGATGGCCAGGAGGACGGGTGCAAAAGGCAGAGCAGCCTGGCGATTGCCTGTGTCGATCAGCCCAGTCTCGTTCATGCGTGCCGCCTCACGATTGCGGATCCAACCGACCGGCGATGCGGGGAATCAGCCGCTCAAAAAGCCGGGCCAGGCGATGCTCCACGTGGCGGCCGGCTGCGAAGACTTCCTCGTGGCTTAGGGGCGTTGCTCCCAGGCCGGCGGCCAGGTTGGTGACGCAGGAGATGCCGAGTACCTCAATCCCCATGTGGCGGGCAACGATGGTTTCCGGCACGGTCGACATGCCGACCAGCGTCGCGCCCATCGACCGGAAAGCGCGAATCTCGGCAGGGGTCTCAAAACTGGGGCCGGAGACGGCGAGGTACACGCCCTCGGCGAGCTTGAATCCCTCTTCCTCGGCGGCTTCGTGCGCGAGCATCCGGAGAGGCTTCGAGTAGGCTTCTGTCATGTCGAAAAACCGCAAACCGGCGCCGGGTTTCACTGCAAATCGCGGCTCGTTCAGTCCGACGAGTGGATTGAATCCCATGAGGTTGATGTGGTCGGCGAGCGCAACCAGTTGGCCAATGTGGCAGCCCTCGGCAATGCCGCCCGCTGCGTTGGTCAGCACAACAGCCTGTAACCCGAGTGCTCCCAGAACGCGCAAAGGGAAGGTGACTTGCTGCGGCGTGTAGCCTTCGTAAAAATGGACGCGGCCCTGCATCACCAGGACTGGCACTCCGCCCAGAAGGCCAGCAAGCAGCCGGCCGGAATGTCCCTCGACTGTGGAGCGCGGGAAGTGTGGAATTTCGGCGTAGGGCAGCTGAATGGGGTCAACCACAGCGTCGGCAACCGCGCCCAGGCCGGAGCCGAGCACGATGCCGATGCGCGGGCTCACCGGGCCGAGCATGGAGTGAAGAAATCTGGCAGCTTCAGTAACTTGATCGAAATAAGTCATGGTTGCGGCAGTTTTGCGCTTCCATGCATTCTACAGGTGCGGAACGGCAGCAGCGGTGATCTCAGCCCCGCCAAAAGGAAGGAAGCGTAGCAATTTCAAATTGACAGCATCCGCGCCCCGCCCTAGCATTATATTGTTCCCGTGGGGCACGTCGGCACTCTTGCCGAAAGGGCTAGGCCCGCCCGCTGAAAAACTTCAGCAGGAGTGTGCGCTTATGCCAACCATCGAAACCTACCGCAAACAAGCCAAACTGATCCTCCGCTGGCATCGCGAGCGTAACTATTCCCTCGGGGAAAAAGTGCGCCGGCTTGAACGCTACCAGTCTCTGACTGACCCCGAAGTCTTGGCCCTCAAATTCACTCTTGCCTTAGCGCAGGAAATCGTCTCAGTCGAAGCCGGCCATCAAAGCTGGGCGGAACTGAAAGCCGCCGCGGCCGGTGCGGCAAAGACCCCGCGTCCTTCACCGGGCCCGCTCTACCTGAAAGATGTAACTCCGATCCTGTTGGTGCGGAATGTTGAGACATGCGCAGCCTTCTTCCAACAGAAGCTGGGCTTTGAAATCGACTTCCTTCACGGCCTGCCTCCGTTTTACGGTTCGGTATCGCGAGACGGCGTTTGCATTCACATGCGCTTCGTTCATGAACCCTTCTTTGCGCAAGCCGCCGCGCTGGAGGAATCCGTAATCGTCGCTTCTATCCAGGTCTCGGACGTACAAGCGCTATTCAACGAATTCAAGGCGAGAGGCGTGGAATTCGCCGAAACGCTTACCAAGCAGGCCTGGGGCGGAACGACCTTTCATGTGCAAGATCCCGACGGCAATGCTATTTCGTTCGTCACATACGGCGGGAATTGAATTCCTTCAACCCATCCGCCACCTCCGTCCTGGCGAAAACTTGACCCTAGCCCCTAAAAAACTGCTCGTGCCGATGCAACGTTGCTGCATTTTGAAAGCATCTAATCTAATCGGCCGGTAGGCGCTACTGAAGGGGAGACCGCGCGGGCCCGAATATATTGCTGACATCACTGGGGTAATCTTTAATGTTCGATTCTCATTCGCTGATGCCCCATGCGGTCTGCTGGGCAGCCGATCCTGCCCTGATTTGGACCATGGTGGTGACCAACCTGATCACCTTCCTGAGCTACCTCACGATCGCCTGCACGCTCTTCTACCTGGTGCGCCGCACGGGCAAAATCCTGGTTCGCGACTGGGGATATTTTCTGTTCGGTTTCGCGCTGTTCATTCTCGCTTGCGGCTCCACGCACCTGCTCGAAGCGATTACCACCTGGTCGCCCATCTTCTGGGTCGACGCCTCGACTAACATCGTCACTTCCGCACTCTCCGCGTACGTAGCTGTCATGCTCATTCGGCGTGTCGGTAAGATCGCCTTCGGTGTTAACGACTATGCCGACCGGCTGGCCAGCACCGAATCCGAAAAGCAACGGATTGAAGAGAGCCTGGTGGCTGCGCAGAAACTGGAGGACTGGAGCCGGATGTCGGCGGCCGTGAGCCATGAGATCAAGAATCCACTCCAGGCCATTCAGAATCTGCAATTCCTGATTGGCGGGTCGGAAGGAGTTACTCCTCAGATCGCGGAGTACGCCCGCATGGCCGAAGAAGAAGCGCAGCGCGTCCTGAACCTGGCGAATTCGACGCTCTCCTTCATCCGTCAAGACACGAAGCCCGAGCGTATCAACCTGGTCGAAGCCTTGCGCTCTGTCGAGTTTCTTCTAGCTCCGGTCACTCGCTCAAAGTCCATCTCGATTCAGATCGAAAACAAGGGCGACTGCACGGTCGAGGGAAACGCGGGCGAGATTCGCCAGGTGCTGCTCAACGTGGTTCGAAATGCCTGCGAAGCGGTGACAAAATCCGGAACGCGCGTCAGCATTGAGTTGATCGGGGATAAAGCCGGGGTGAAAGTGTCGGTGATCGATCACGGCGTGGGCATCGAATCAAAGCTGTTGCCGGCAATCTTTGAATTCGGCATGACCACCAAGGGTGACCAGGGCAATGGAATGGGCCTCTGGACAGTCAAGCGGATCGTCACCAAGCATCGCGGCGAGGTGGAAGTTCATTCCGTGGCAGGCGAGGGAACGCGCGTTGATTTGTGGTGGCCGCGGGCCTACATGCGGTCGATCGAAAGAGAAAACGCTATGGCTTGATCCTGCGCAGACCCGGTCGGCTATCCTGCTTGAGACGACGGAGGTCTTGCGCGATGTGCCGGAACATCAAAATGCTTTTCAACTTCGATCCTCCTGTGACGGACGAGGAGATCCGCGCGGCGAGCCTGCAATTCGTGCGCAAGGTGAGCGGGTTCAACAAGCCGTCGAAGGCCAATGAAGCGGCGTTCCTGACTGCGGTGGATGAGATTGCGGCGGTGTCGGCTCGGCTGCTTAGTTCCCTTGAAACCAATGCTCCGCCGCGCAGCCGCGAAGAAGAAGCGGCCCGCGCGAAGGCCCGCAATGCAATGCGATTTGGCGACGGGGGACGCGCGGGATGAAAGAAATTGTCGCGGTGATTTTCGGGCTGGGGCTGGGGTGCAACGCTCTCTTGTTTGTGCCGCAGGTGCTCGCGGTATGGCGTAAGAAGACGGATGAGGGAATCTCGCTGATCACATTTGGCGGCTTCAGCGTGCTGCAGGCTATCGGAATTGTGCACGGAGTTTATCAGCGCGATTGGTCGCTGATTCTGGGGATGGCGGCGAGCCTGCTTACCTGCGGATCGGTGACCGGGCTGACCATCTACTACAGGGTTAGGCGGTTGCGGAGTCCCCGAATGGCGAGTTGAGATTTGTGGTCTCCCGGGTCTCAAAATCGAGACCCCCTTCGACTTCGCTCAGGGCAGGCTTTCGACAGGCTCAGGGCAGGCTCTGGGGCACCGAAAATGCGCTCCCGAAAAGCAGATCCTTCGACTCCCTTCGCTACGCTCCGGTCGCTCAGGATGACAGACTTTTGAGATGCGATTTTAACGAACAGCACGCTAGCTGTTCATCGCACAAAGGATAATCCGCGCGGTCGAATCTTCATCTGCATGGGACGAAATCATCAGGTCATACAAATGCGGATTCAGCCAATGCTTGCTGTAATACTCCTGCAGATACTTGGCGCGCTCGGCATCGACGGAACGGATGCGCTGCTCAATGTCCGTACCCTTCTGAAGGCGCTCGCGCAGGCGCAGAATGCGTTCCTTGTGCGGCGCATAGACAAAGACGTGAAATGCATCGGGCTTGTGCTGCAGAACGCACTGTGAGCCGCGGCCGACAATCACGCAGTTGCCATCGGCATAGGCCTGTTCAATCACCTTCTGCGAAATCTTCACCATCTCCTCGGCATCGAAGACGGCGTTGTCGCGGAGTTCAAGACCGGCGGCCAGTGCGGCTGACCGCATTGCCTGTTGATTCAAGCGGCGCAGCCACGATTCGACGTGCTCATCGTAACGGCGTACGACGCTGGGATCGACGTGCGCGGCATAGGCGATGGCGTCGATGATGTCTTTGTCCAGCAGCTTCCAGCCGAGGCTTTCGGCAATGGTCTGTGCAATCCGCCCGCCGCCGCTTCCAAACTCCCGATTGACAGTCAATAGACGATAGTTCATTTCCCCTCCCTGTAAGTGATTCAGGGCGAGTCACGCAGGGTGCACGGACTCGCGCATCCCGCGTGGCTCGAACCCCGAGTCTGGGACTGCGAATTATAGATCTTCCGTCTGGATGTGGACGGTGACCTACGAACCCTGCCGCAATTTCTCCGCCGCCCTCAACGCCAATCCATGCGCAACGGACGTGAACTCGTTCCCGCTGCGAATGCGGTCCTTGCCAAACCGCGTCTCGAAGATCCGCCGCACCGCCGGCACAAAAGAGCTTCCGCCCGTGAGGAACACGCGATCCACAGCGCGTGGATCGACCCCGGAATCCTTGAGCAACCCATCAATGGAATTCTCGATCAACTCAAGGTCATGCGCAATCCACGCTTCAAATTCCGCTCGCGCGACCGGGATACGCAAGTCCATACTGCCGTCGCGAAAACGAAACTCAGCACGCTCGCTGCGCGACAGTTCAAACTTCACCTGCTGCACGGCCTGGTGAAGCTGATAGCCAAGATCTTCGTCAATCAGCGTTATCAGTGCCTGAATCTTTTCCGGCTCCAGCGCCCGAATGCGCGCGCTTCTCAGAATCTCCCTTACATTATTGGTGCGCAGGAATGAAAGATAATGCCAGCGCTCCAGGTTGGCATAAATCCACGCTGGAACAGCCGGCAGCAGCTTGTTGAGCGAGCGCGCCTCCGAGTCCGATCCCAGTGCCGGCGATACGAGCTTGCGAATGATGCGCGCATCGAATGCGTCGCCCGCAAGACCAACGCCGCTGTTGCCAAGCAAATCCTGCGGAGTGCGTCCGCGTCTGCGCAAGTCCGGCCCCACGCGGAGTAATGAAAAATCGCTGGTACCTCCGCCGAAGTCGCCAATGAGAATCAGTTCGTCGTGGTCCAGCGTTGACTCATACGCGCACGCCGCCGCAACCGGCTCCATCTCAAAATCCACATGCTCAAAGCCCGCCGCCGCAAACGCCTCGCGCAAACGTGAAACGGCGAAGTCGTCGTCCTCTGAAGTTTCCGCGCCGACGAAACGCACCGGACGCCCGACCATGGCATAGCGGACTGGCTTTTCGAATTGATGCGCCGCGTGTTTGCGCAGGTCGGTCAACATGCGGGAAATCAGATCTTCCAACTTGTAGCGCCGGCCAAAAACTTCCGTCCCGGTAAGTGTCCGGCTGGAAAGATGCGACTTCAGCGACTGGACAAGCCGTCCCTTTTCCTCCGCATCGAGATAATGCTCGATGGCCGCGGGACCGGCGAATGCATGTGTCCGTTTGGGCCCCGCTCCGGTTTTGGCCTGTTCAAAATAGAGAACCGAACGGAACGACTGCGTCTCGCCTCCCAGAGATTGGAGCGAAGGAAACGAGGCCAGGCGCACCTGCGCGTCTCCCTCGACCAGGGCGACTGAGCTGTTGGTGGTGCCGAAGTCGAAGCCGATGGCATCGAAGGGAGGTTTCGTTGACTGCATCTGCTCTATTATTTCGCATCGCGGCGGCCGGGAGCCCGCAGTCGACCGAACTGGCTCTTCGTCTTATTGCAACGGACGTTGCAGAATGAGCAGGCGCAGCCATTGCCCAAATTTGACCCCTGCTTCCGGCAGCAGGCCAACCTGCTTAAACCCGAGCGACTCATGCAGAGCGACAGAGACGGGATTGACGCCGCAGATGCAAGCCACCATGGAATGGTTGCCTCTCGCCTTGCATTGCGCAATCAACTCAGACAGCAGCATCTTGCCGACTCCGTGGCCGATGCAATCGGGGCGCACATAGATTGAGTCCTCGACCGTGAGACGGTACCCCTCACGCGGGCGGAACTGCGAAGCGTAGGTGAAGCCCACAATGAAGCCTTCGAGTTCCGCTACAAGGTACGGCAGATCGCGATCGAGAACGGCCCGTCGTCGTCGCTCCATCTCAGCCAGATCCGGCGTCGTGATCTCAAACGTCGCCATGCTTGTTTCCACAAAGTTGGCGTAGATTGCTGTGACATGGGGAATATCCGCTGGGGTTGCAGGACGAACGATGCATTTCGATTCGCCCGCGGTGTCTCGTGGATCGACGGTTGCGCGGCCTTCAAATCCATTCTGGCCTGGACCTGGGTTTGGCATCCAGTGGCTCGGATCTTGTGTCTCCACCCTGTTCAAGCCGGACTGGCCCTCGCTCCTTTTCTTAGTACACGCTGAAACCCATAAGAAAGAGATAAGTCTTTGCGGTGAATTTCGTAGTGCCTTATAGCTGCGATCGCACGCTGTCGGCTTTCCCGATATATTCCTGGACAACCGTGTGCCGTAAACTGTAAAAGTGCATTCTTGCGGCGGCAAACCCGGCCCGCACCGCATCTAGTTTTTGAGGAGGGCGAAAGGCGCTATGAAAAAGATCGGCATTCTGTTCGGGATGGAAAACAGCTTTCCCGGAGCGTTGGTGGAGCACATCAATGCGCGGAACATCGACGGCCTTCAGGCGGAGTTTGTGGAGACCGGCGCCGTCCGTCTCGACAAAGCGCCACGCTATTCGGTCATCGTCGACCGCATCTCGCACGACATTCCGTTCTACCGCGCCTTTTTGAAGCACGCCGCGCTGAACGGGACGGTGATCGTCAACAACCCCTTCTGGTGGTCGGCGGACGACAAGTTTTTCAACTACTCGCTGGCCCAGAAGCTGGGCGTAGCCGTGCCAAAAACCGTGATCCTCCCGCACAAGAAGCATCCCGAGGGCACAACAGACCGGTCGATGCGCAACCTCGAATATCCGCTGGACTGGGACGGTGTTTTTGAGTACGTCGGCGAGCATGGATTTCTGAAGCCTATCGACGGCGGCGGCTGGCGCGACGTCTACCACATCCACAATCGGGCCGAGTTTTTCGCGGCTTACGACCAGTCGCGTGACCTGTGTATGACCTACCAGAAGGCGGTTGAATTCAACGAGTATTTCCGCTGCTACGTGGTGGGCCAGAAGAAGGTCCATATCATGCCGTACGATCCGCGCAAGCCGCATCACGAGCGCTACATTCAGAATCCGCCGGCGTACGACAAGAAGCTGCTCAAGCGTGTTGAGCATGACGCGCTGAAGCTATGCCGGGCCCTGGGTTACGACCTCAACACGGTCGAATTTGCCGTGGAAAACGGCATTCCCTACGCCATCGACTTCATGAATCCCGCGCCGGATGCCGACCTCCACTCGGTGGGCCAGGCTAACTTCGATTGGATTGTCAAGGAAGTGGCGGATCTGGCGATCGAGAAGGCGCACCAGGCTCCCCATGTGCCGGAAATGCGCTGGGCCACGTTCCTCGGCGCCGAGAAAGCCACCCCGGCCAAAGAAAAGAAGAAGTCCGGGAAGAAAAAGTCCGCAAAGAAAAAAGCTGCGAAGACCTCTGCGTCAAAATCGGCGGCGCCTGCCTAGTGTCTTGTCTCTATGGTCCGTAACAGAGGCTGTCATTCTGAGCGAACGGGGCTCCAAACGTCCTTCAGTTTGGGGGTGGTGAGTCGAAGAATCTGCCTTTGTCTTTCAAGCGTTTCAATACGAATTTTAGAGACCTGAGACTAGATGATCTTCCGAAACGTCAAATTGTACCGGTACGACCCCGTCATCGGATGATGCCCGGGCTTGAGCGGCTGCACGCCATGAAAGCGCATGCGCGAAGGTCCACCCCAGACAATCACATCCCCATGCTCCAGCAGCATGCGTTTCGCCGGATCGGTGCGCTGAAAACCTCCCAGCAGAAACACGCACTCGAGTCCAAGAGATATGGAGACGATCGGCTGGCTCAAGTCGATTTCGTGCCGGTCCTGATGAATCCCCAGTTTTGTACCCGCCTGGTAGCGGTTGATGTGCAAGGAGTCCGGCCGAAACAGCGGAAACCCCGACCGTATCGCGCAGCGAAGTGCAAAATCCAGGAGTACGCGCGGGATTGGTGGCCACATCCGCCTAGCCTCCGGATTGAGCGGATCCCACCGTCGCCGAAAAGCCTCGGGAGATCCGCAATCCGACACCATCACGCCCATGGGCAATCCACCTGGAGTCATTGTGTGGTGCAGGGGTGCGGCGGCCAAAATGCCTTCCATGGCGGCAAGAAACTCGGCATCCTGCGGCAGCGCCAGCCCCCGCATCAACACCGCGCCAGGGTAGATCTCCTCGTGCGTCGGTTCCACCACAAGTTGGGAAAAGAGATTCATCGCTTAACCGCATAATAACTCGAAAAGAGAATAAAAAGCGAATATTTTGCCGCTGATCGACCGCTCTCTCGGTGTTCAAGATGTCGAAAACCAAGCCCGGAACTTTTCTGTGCCGCGATTCGTATCTTGCACAGTCGGCGCGGAGGAGAATCTCATCGTGAGGAATCCATTCAATTCGATGGTTCAGGCGGCTGCCCTGGCCGCATTTGTAGTGGTAGGCGGCGCGTCTTGCAATGCACAAGACTCCGGTTTTAGCCTCGACCTGCATGCCAACGCTCACGCCACGGCAAAAGACATCGGGCTGCCCGTTTATCCCGGCGCCACGCCGTGGAAGGACAAGGACAACGACTCGGCAGCCAACCTTGGTTTTGGCTTGAACGCCTTCCATTTCAGCCTTCTGGTCGCAAGCTATGCCTCAAGCGATTCGCCCGCGCGCGTTATGGACTACTATCGCAAGCCGTTGTCGCGTTATGGCGAGGTTCTGGAGTGCTATAAGGGTAAGCCGGTTGGCGCGCTCACGGTGACGCACAGTGGGCTAACCTGCTCGGCGAGCAAGGGCGGAAATATCGAAGTTAACGGAAATTCTTCGACGGATCACGAGCTTCGTGCCGGCACGCCCTTGCGTTTTCGCATCGTGGGCATCGGCGATGCGCAGGATGGAAAGACCAGGTTTGGGCTGGTCTATATTGAGCTGCCGAAGGACTCGGAGTCGAAGGAGTAGCAGGCTCCGGCCAAGTGTTCGAAGGCTTCGCTCCTGCGACTGGGGCCGTTGCGAGATTGTGAAGGCGCGCATTCCCGACCACTAATCTCCGACCCAGGGGCCCTGCCCCCTCCCTCTTCCCGTACAATGGCGCAAAGCTGTTTCAAGGAGTCGCCATGCGCCCATCCTTCTCGCTCGGTATTGAAGAGGAGTATCAGACTATAGACCCGGTGACGCGCGATCTCCGCTCGCACATTCAGACGGAGATGCTGGCGCAGGGCAAACTCCGTCTCCAGGAGCGCGTGAAGGCGGAGATGCACACCTCCGTCATCGAGGTTGGCACACGCGTTTGCCAAAACATCGACGAGGCGCGCGAAGACATTTACGAACTGCGCCGGGAGATGATCAAGCTGGCTTGCGATCACGGCCTGCAACTGGTAGCCGGCGCCACACACCCCTTCGCCGACTGGCGTACCCAGGAGATTTATCCCGACCCGCGTTACCACCAGGTCGTCAAGGATTTGCAATTAGTAGCCCGCGCCAACCTGATCTTCGGCTTGCACGTCCACGTGGGCATCGAGGACCGCGAGGCGGCCATCCGCATCATGAATTCGATGCGCTATTTTCTGCCCCACATTATGGCGCTGGCCACCAATTCGCCCTTCTGGCTGGGGCTGAACACGGGCTACAAGGGCTATCGCGCCAAGGTCTTCGAGAATTTCCCGCGCACCGGAATTCCGGATGCTTTCTCCAGCTACTCGGAGTTTGAGAACTACGTCAGCCTGCTGGTGCGCACCAACTGCATCGACAATGCGAAAAAAATCTGGTGGGATATTCGCCCTCATCCATTCTTCAATACTGTTGAAGTGCGGGCCTGCGACATTCCGCTGCGCGCCGAAGAGACCGTGGCCATCGCCGCGCTGATCCAGGCCACAGCCATGTACCTGTGGAAACTTCACGCAGCCAATCAGGATTTCCGCCAGTACGCGCGGCCACTGCTGATGGAGAACAAATTCCGTGCCGTGCGGTATGGTCTGGATGGCAAGCTGATCGACTTTGGCCGCCAGCAGGAACTCCCCCTGCGCGATCTGCTGGAAGAGTACCTGACGCTGATCGATCCAGTTGTGGACGAGCTAGGCAGCCGCGAAGCGATCAATGGAGTGCGCAAGATCATGGAAACCGGCACGGGCGCCGACCGCCAACTGAAGGTGTTCGAGGAGTCGAAAGGGGACTTGCGGGCGGTGGTCGATTACATGGCTAAGGAGACCGCGGCTGGGTTGTAAAGGCCGCCTGCATCAACATGGGCCGGCCGAGAGCCGTTCTGGCCGCCACTTCTTCATTTCATTCCCATGAATTTTCCGATAATCTCAAAGAATGGGCGATGTTTGCCGATGAACCACTCAAGTAAGGACCTGAACCCAACGCATGACTGAAGCTTCTCAACACCTGCTCTCCATCGACTATCCCGCTGAATTCAAACCCGGCGCGCTTTCGGCCGTCACCACCTGCCTGCGCATTGATCCGGCCGAGAAGGTTACGCTGATTACCGACCGGGCGACGGAAGCGATTGCCGCCGCGCTGGGGGCCCAATTGGTTGAGCGGGGCTGCGAGTGGAACGTGTTCCTGCTCGAAGACCTCGCAGCCAGGCCGTTGTTCGATATGCCCCGGGCAGTGCTTGAAGACATGGAGACCTCGCAGGTTTCCATCTTTGCCGTGCAGGTCCAGGCCAACGAGCTCCACTCCCGCATGCAGATGACCGATGTGGTGAACCGCCGCCGTATGCGCCACGCGCACATGGTGAACATCACGCCGGAAATCATGTGCCAGGGGATGCGCGCGGACTTCAACCTGGTGGATAGGCTGAGCCAGAAAGTTCTGGACCGAGTGAAGAGGGCTACCCGGATCAGGGCCACCACCGCAGCGGGAACCGACATCGTTGCGGAGATGAATCCGGGCTACAAGTGGTTCAAGACTTCCGGCATCATTTCTCAAGAGAAGTGGGGCAACCTGCCAGGCGGCGAATGCTTCACTTCCCCCGGCGAAGTAAATGGAACCTTCGTAGTGGATGGAGTGGTGGGCGACTGGCTTTGCGCGCGCTATGGGCTTCTTGAGGCAACGCCTCTGACGATTCAGATTGCCGGCAACCGGATTGTAAGCTGCACGAGCGAGAACAAGCGGCTGGAAGAGGATTTCTGGGCTTACACGCATACCGATGAAAACTCCGACCGCGTGGGCGAGTTTGCCATCGGCACCAACCTGGGAGTGGAGCGGGTGATCGGCAATATTCTGCAGGATGAGAAGTTTCCGGGGATACACATCGCGTTTGGGAACCCGTATGGGGAACACACCGGGGCGCCATGGCGCTCTGGCACACATATCGATGTGGTCGGGCTGGGCTTCAATATCTGGCTGGAATCGGAGACCGGTCAGGAGCAGATCATGCGCGAGGGTAGGTTTCTGATCGCGGCGTAGGAGAGCAAACTCTCAACCGAGTATTTCCAGAACCTTTCTGGCAGGACTGCTCTCGGAAGTGATTGCCAAGATCCGTCGATCAAGCGTTAGCAATCGCCCTTTCTTATGGATTGCAAGGCCAAGCAGGTATGCATCTGTGACCTGTTTGAAGCCGTTCAACCGCGATGCGGCATAATTGCAGGCTTCGGCAACAGGCACATCGTCGGTCCAGAACTGATGGCGCGGATCGTCTCGCAAAGTTTCTTGCAGCCAATGAATGGCCTCGGCAGGCCGCGGAGAAGCTGGAGAGAAACTGGGGTTGGAAATGGTTCGCACAAAGCCGGCCTGCGTGATTGGGCAAGTCGCCCAGCGGTCTTCCTCATGATCGGCCATCCAGGCACGGACCTTGAGATGAAACACGTGTGGCTGCCAGAAGCGGGCGACAAGTATGTTTACATCAAGCAGCCAGATATTCACTCGCTCTCATCTTCGATCTTGAGTGCATGTTCAAGGGTTACGATTTCCGCATCTTCGCCGGGTGAGAACACGAAGAAATGCCCGTCCTTGCGGACAGGAGTAGTCTGGTTCACCCCTCGCATCACAAGAACCGATGTTGCTTCTCCGAGAGACAGGGACCGTGACTCTGCAAACTCTTTCACTTTCTCAAGCGCATCCTCGCTCAAATTAAGGGTTGTTCTCATCTTGTTGTCTCCAAACTCGATTGGTTGTTTTGACAAACTTAATTGAGTTGTCCGCCTTTATATCGAGGGTTGTTCTCATCGGAAGGCTCCGTGAATCACCGCATCAATAGATTAACATGATGCGTGAAATCGCGAGCGCGCATCAGCTGCCAAGAATGATGAATGGAGGCGAATTGGAGCGCAAGGCACCGGCGGGATTTGCAATTCTTGCAGCCGATGGTTCAGGCGTGCATCCAAATTACTGATATGACCACGTCTACCTCACAATCTCTTCGCACACTTGGAAACTCCGACCTTCAACTCACCGCGATCGGCTTTGGCGCATGGGCCATCGGGGGAGGGAATTGGGAGTTCGCCTGGGGACCCCAGGACGACACCGAATCGATAGAAGCCATTCATCGCGCGCTCGATCTGGGGGTTAACTGGATCGACACGGCGGCAATCTATGGTCTAGGCCACTCGGAGGAAGTGGTTGGCCGGGCGGTTAAGAGCCACCCGGGGCCCAAGCCTCTGGTTTTTACGAAGTGTTCGATGCGCTGGCATGAAGACCGGTCGATTTACCGTTCGCTCAAGGCCGGCTCGCTGGCGGAGGAGGTTGAGGGATCGCTGCGCCGGCTGGGCGTGGATACGATCGATCTTTACCAGATTCACTGGCCGAATCCGGAAGAGGAGATTGAGGAAGGATGGGAGACTCTGGCGCGCTTCAAGGAGCAAGGCAAAGTGCGTTGGATCGGTGTGTCGAATTTCTCAGTGGAGCAGATGAAGCGTGCACAGAAAATTGCGCCGATTACGAGCTTGCAGCCACCATATTCGATGCTGCGCCGCGCCGTCGAACAAGAGGCGTTGCCCTTCGCGGAGTCGCACGGGATCGGGGTCATCAACTATTCGCCCATGGTTTCCGGGTTGCTGACGGGTTCCATGACGGCGAAACGCGTGGCGGCCTTTCCGGCTGACGATTGGCGGCGGCGCGCGGTGGAGTTCAATGAGCCGCGACTGAGCAAAAACCTTCGGCTGGTGGAACTACTACGGGAGATTGGCGACGGCCATGGAGTGAATCCCGGCGTGGTTGCCGTGGCCTGGACTCTGCATCACCCGGCCATCACGGCGGCGATTGTCGGAGGGCGTAGCGGGAAGCAGGTGGAGGGCTTGGCTCCGGCGCTGGACTTTCGGCTGAGTGAGGATGAGTTTGGCAGAATAACCACGTTTCTCAGCGAAAACGCGGTGTGAGCCGACAGTTCAGGAATAAAGCAGAAAACCCCGACCGTGGCCGGGGTTTTGTCTGGGGAAATATTCAGATGTTACATGGCTGCTACGAAGTTGGGGACCATAACCGGGTTGCTTTCCTGTAGTAATTGAGTCATGCGTGCGGCCATTCCGGTGTACATGGTGGCGGCGCGGAAGGCATTTACGCGGACACCCTCGCTGGCTTTCGAAAACCCATACTGGACCAGGGCCATCAGGACGCAAACCCGAATCTGCATGGCGTCGCTGCGCAATGTCTCCAGGAGCAGGCGGTCGACAGCATCGCTGTTTCTTGCGGCGTAGTCGGCCATCTCCAGCATGGTGCGCGCGTTCTGGTACATCACCCAGAGGCCCTTAGGGCCTTCCATGCGCTGCCAAGCATCCTGCGGAGTTGCGTTCAGGCCTTCTTTCCAAAGGAACTGATCGCTCAATTCACGAGCGCTCCAATCGGGACGCAAGCGTGCGATGAGCGTGTCCCAGGACTGAGCGTTGCGGCGGCGCATTGCAGATCGCCACCGGAAGAGGTAAACGCCTAGGCACCCAATTACTGCAATTTGAAGCACAATCAGAATCATTGGTGTTCCTCTGGCCAGCCTTTAGTAACCATAAAACCACTCAATGCAGACCGGTCGGTATTTGTGGTACCTCCTACTAGTAACAGAAAACTTCTCACATGTGGAGATAATTCTGCCGATTTACCACTAAAGTTGTAGCCGATCCCGTCAATTCCCACGGCGCGGACATAACCCGTCTGGATTAATCCACTCTGCAATTGATCTCGGCTCCCCTTTTTTACGGCTGGAATATAGATATCCCAAGGGCTTTGCAGAGCAACCGGAGCGCTTTGATGCGGAGGTGTATCCGCAAGCGCCTGAGTGGTTTGAAAGGCGGAAGGTAGCTTACTTGCGGCGGTTTCGGCTCTTGTCGTTGGCCGAATCGGTAAGGGCAATGCGGGTAGATCTTGCGGTACCGGCCAAAGCCAAAAGGAAGTTCTGCATTTGAGGAGTGAATTCCCGGCGCTCAGCTTCCTGCCGGGAGAAGCAGTACACCCAATAGATCAAAGAGCACAGATAGCTGATTCCCACGAATCGATCCATGCCGTGGTACCACTCAAATAAATCTCTGCGCGTGTGCAGAATAGAGACTGCGACACTGGCCATCGAATAAAACCCGAGGCCGGTTGCAATCTGGAGTTCCCGGTCTCGCCACCCGATTGACAGCAACTGGCTGCACCCCGCAAGAACGAGGAAGAACAGGATGCGCAGAATCGAAAACGTTTGTTGCAAATGAAGCAGCATCGCTTCCTGTGGCGTGAAGTTGCTGAACACTCGCAATTGTGAGAATGGCCAGACTGCTGCACAGACAAGGACGATCAGACCAGCGACAGCGGCGGAAGTCCAGCGTGGAAGAAACTGCGCCATGGGCCGCAGGACCGATCGGGAGAGCTCAAGGAGCACACCAAACTGGAATAGAGAATCGATTGCCAGGCTAACCAGGAAAAAGGTCAAGGCACTTGACGCATATTGTTTTGATAATGCGGGTTCCACCGCGTCATTCAGCAAGCTCCAGGCCACATAAAGGCAGAGTACCGGGAGCGTGCGATAAACACGCTGATACAGGAGCAGCATCAGCACCACTGCTTCCGCACCGAGCCCGGCAATCAGAACGAACAAATCAGCCTGGGTCACTGTCTGCCTCCCGCCAGATTCTCATGACAGAAGAATGTAATGAGTCTAACAGCGGGATGATCGGATTCTAATTAAAGTTCAGGCAGAACATTGATTGCACCGGAGTTGAATCCGCATTTTCGGGTTTGCGCAAGCTGGACCCTGCGGCGTGAACGCCACTAGCTTGCGACAAATCCTGGCCCCTTGGTCGGTGGCGGGGGAATCAGTATGGGCGAGTTGGCCAGAAGTCCCGGTCCCTTGGTCGGCGGCGGCGGAATCAGAATGGGCGAGTTGGCCAGAAGTCCCGGTCCCTTGGTCGGCGGCGGCGGAATCAGAATGGGCGAGTTGGCCAGAAGTCCCGGCCCCTTGGTTGGCGGCGGCGGAATCAGAATGGGCGAGTTGGCCAGAAGTCCCGGCCCCTTGGTTGGCGGCGGCGGAATCAGAATGGGCGAGTTGGCCAGAAGTCCCGGTCCCTTGGTTGGCGGTGGGGGTATCAAAATAGGCGAGCTAGCTACCGCAACAACTGTGCTCGTCGCTAACACCGCTGTAAGGACTGCGAGACGGATTTTCATCGAATTCGAACTCATATAGGTCTTGCTCCAGTGGAACGAACTTGTACAAAAATAGTACCCCAAAAGTTGTAGGATTTCTACAACAAAAGTAACTGATCAAAAAATACCGCCTGTTTTTCCACAGTTTTGGGCGATTTCCACAGGGTGAGGCGGCGTCTTGATTGAGTTGTACTGCCTGAGCGAGTAACAAAATGCGGAAACTGCTGCGAAACGACTCACAACCCCAAGGCGGATTACCATGAAGAAGAGGACAAAACGTTGATTCCCGAGCTGCGCAGGCAATTCAACGATCGTTTCAGTGCGGAACGGTACAAGTCTCTTTTGAATCTGGTGCAAGACCGCTGTGGGATGCGGGTGGAATTCCGGATCGCGGAGACGCCGGTGTTCCTTGAATCGTCTCTGCTTGAAGAGATGGCCGCCGCTGGAGCGGAAATGACGCGGAGCCTGCTGGGTAATGCGGCTTATCTGAATGCCGCGCGTCAGGCGATTCCGACTGGCTACGCCGTGTCCGGCGAGACGGTGCACCCTAATTTCCTCACCGCCGATTTTGCCTTGGTGCGGACCGGACGTGCGGAAGGGGCCGGGGAATTGGTCCCGCGACTTGTCGAAATTCAGGCATTTCCCTCCGTGTATGGTTACCAGGACGTCCTGAGTTCCGCTTACAGAGACGCTTTTGGTCTGCCCGGCGAGTTGGGCAACTATTTTGGCGGACTTGATGAGGCCGGTTATTGGGGCTTGATGGCGCAAACGGTGCTAGCTGGTCATGATCCGCAAAACGTGGTGCTCACCGAGCTCGACCCCCTGAACCAGAAGACGCTGCCAGACTTCAACGTGACCGCGCGCAAGCTGGGAGTCGCTGTGGTCGATATACGGAACTTGGAAGCGGTGGGGAATAAGCTGCATTACCGCGATCGGAACGGGCGCCTGGTGCCAATTCACCGCATCTACAATCGCGCCATTGCCGATGAGCTAATTGCGCGCCAGGTGCAGTTGCCGTTCGACCTCACTTATGGATGGGAGGTGGAGTGGGCGGGTCATCCAAACTGGTACTTCCTGATTTCAAAGTTCTCGATACCGTGGTTGTCAGGTTCTAGCGGCCCATCGTTGCCATCGGAAAGACATAGCGAGGTGCCTCCAGCTGTTTTTGTGGATGATTTTCTGACGGGAAACGGGCGAGCGGAACTGACAGCGGCGGGTGTGCCTCTCCCTGATTCAACTGGGCCTGCGACAGTTTATGGCGAGCTTCTGCTCAAGCCGCTCTTCTCCTTTGCTGGAAAGGGAATCGAATTCGATCCGACCCAGGCGCAGCTTCAGGCGATTCCGGCCGATAAGCGTAAGGAGTATCTGCTGCAGCAGCGTATGCAATTTGCGCACACCATCGAAACCCCGCATGGCCTCACCCAGGCGGAGATCAGGATCCTGTATATTTGGCCGGATGACGGTGTACTTACGCCCGTACTCTCTCTGGTGCGGCTGGGTCGCGGCAAAATGATGGGGGTGGATCACAATAAAAATCAGGAATGGGTGGGTGCATCCGCGGCATTTTTTCCTGAAAAATAAAAACGGGAATCTAATGAGTGAACAGGGCGTTACTTAAGGTGTGGCGGGGCCCAGATGGGTAGTAACCCTTTGGTACATAGACTATGAATTGTGGGAACCCATTGACTTTGCTGCGAGTCCGTCGGTGGTCGTGGTTACCCGGAACATTTTTTCACCCAAATGCATGAATTACTTAAGTGGTGAACTTTAGTGCCCTTGGAGAAGTGGGTTTTTGGGTTTAAGGTGACAGTTGCGCCCAATCTGGGCCCAGGATACAGCCAATGAACGCTTTGAAACAGGAGTTGTCGGGTCCGTTCGCCGTCCCTGCTCATGGCATGGCCCGGCAGGAAGTTCGCTGCGCAGTGCGCTTTCCCCTTGCGCTCCCCGTCATGTTATCCACCAGTAATGGAGAGATTGCGGCTTTGTCTCGAAATGTCTCCGCGAGCGGCGTTCTTTTTGAGTTGGATCGGGAGCTCAAGTCGGGCATGCCGATCCACTTTTCGCTCCGAATGCCCGGCGCGGTGCTGGGGACCCTGAACGATGTTCTGGTTGATTGTCTGGGACGTGTGGTACGCTGCTCATTGAGTCAAACTCATTACCTGGCTGCCGCCACAATCGACGACTACCAATTCGCCGAACAGTGACAGGCTTGGTTGGTCTGGCAGCATAAACGATGGAATTCTTGGACGATTCTTCAGACGGCGAGACGATTGAAGCTCCGGTTAAGCCAGGGACGGTCCGCATTATCATTGCGGACTCTCAGGCCATATACCGTGTTGGCATCCGCAAGGTTTTTGCGTTGGAAGACGATCTGCGCGTAGTGGCGCAGGCGGATACCATCGAAAACCTGCGCTTCGCCGTGGAACGGTATCCCACAGATGTGGTTTTGCTTGAAGGCAGCATGCTGGCCGGTACGGCCAACGTTATTCCCGAGCTTCTGCGCGTTGCCCCCGACATGAAGTTGATTGTGCAGGCGGTGCAGGCGGACGAGAATCATACGGTGGAACTCTACCGGCGCGGGGTTCGCGGTATTATTTCGCGGTCCATTTCTCCGGACCTGCTGGTGCGCTGTGTGCGCCGGATCGCGGCGGGAGAAACATGGATCGACAACCAGTCCGTCAATTGGGTGATTGAGGCCTACCGGTCCCAGGCCGCCGCGTTGGTGAGCCCGCGGACGCAACCTCGCCTGTCGCCGAAAGAGATGGCCATCATCACCTGCATCACGCAGGGCAAGCGCAACAAAGAGATTGCCTTCCAGCTGGGAACGACGGAGCAAGTAATCAAGAACTATCTGCGCAAGATCTATGACAAGCTGGGAGTCTCAGACCGGCTTGAACTGGCTCTCTACTGCCTGCATAACAAGATCATTCAGACCGATGCGGATGAGGAAACCGTAGCCCAAAAGGTCCTGGGCCAGTAGGAGCCGGATTTCCTCGCCTATTCGGCAGTAGTCTGCTCTTCACTACATCGTTCCCCAGTACAACTGACCGCTTGCAGCGGTTCTTCGCTGCGTGTCCGCGCCAGCTCGAGCAGGCGGATCAACTCAGCTAGTTCGGCTTTGTCCAGGTGCCCTATCAGGTCAATCGGCAACCGCTGAATCACGGGATCCATCTCCTTTAACAATTCAAGGCCGGTTGGCGAAATATGCGTCCACACGACGCGCCGGTCGTGCCTGTCGCGTTGTTGGCGAACGTATTTGAGGGCCTTGAGCCGTGAGAGCAGGCGGGTTATATCAGGCTCGGCGGTGATCATGCGCGTGCCGATGGCCGAACAGGTAAGCCCGTGCGGCTGCCCCCCGCGCAAAATGCGTAGAACGTTGTACTGCGTGGAAGTAACGCCCCAATCGCGGGTTTTCAGGTGGAAAGCGCGGTGCAGCCAGTCGGAAGTGCGCAGAAGGTTGAGCAGCGCCTCTTCTTCCACGCTGGAAAAAGGCGGCTCCTGCGCGATTTCAAGTTTAAGGCTGGCCATGAGCGGTCTCTCCAAATGCTGCGTTGATTCGTGACCCGGCCCTCAACCAGTGCAGAGGTTGCCCACCCTTGCGCCAGAAGGAAAGCGCAAGGACGGGGCACGGTGCGTGAGATGCTTACGAGCCGCCAGCTTATTGCTTCACGACTTCCAGTTCGATGTTCAGCTTCACATCGTCGCCGACGACAGCGCCCGGGAACTTGGCCCCGATGCCGAAGGCGCCGCGGCTGATGATCGTGGTAGCGGAGAAACCAGCGTGCGGCTTGTGATCCATGCCCGGCTGAGGACCGCGCGGGCCGTCTGCGGTGAGGACTATCGGCTTGGTGACGCCGTGCAGCGTCAGGTTGCCGCTGATTGCCAGACCGTTGCCTGTCTTGGCCACGCTGGTGCTGGTGAAGGTTGCCGAAGGGTTGGTGGCAACATCGAAGAAGTCGGGGCTCTTGAGGTGGTTGTTACGGGCTTCTTCGCCGGTGTCCACGCCGGTAACTTCGATGGTTGCCGTGACGGTGGATTTGGTAACATCTGCCTCGTTGTAGTTGATGGTCGCGTTGACGTGTCCAAACCGCCCGTGAACGTTGGAGACGCTGAGGTGGGTAACGGAGAAGTCGACCTCGCTGTGGTTCGGATCGGAGGTCCAGGTGGAGGTTTGCGCGAGGGCCAGGGGAGCCGCGAGTGCCAGAACGCCGGTGACAAGTGCCAAACGCTTCATATTTTGAATTCCTTTCGGTGCTGGGTTCCAGACGGTTTCCGCGCCTGGGGGCCGCTGAGTTGGTTGGCTGAGCCGGGGCTCTGGCCATGAGCGTGCGGGCAAGGGAACGACGGGTGGGCTCCGCACAAAACTTCACGTACCCATTACAGACGGGGCAGGGTCATTATTTGTTGCAACAAATATTTTGAAAAAGTTTTCTGGCCGACCTAGCGGACGCCGACTCTGCGAAGAAAGTCTGGAAGGGTCTTGCCCGGTTCGTCGGCAAAAACCTCCCCGGTGCGGGTGCAGGCGCTGATCCGGTCGAGGCGGAAATTTCGAAAATCTACGCGAAGCCGGCACCAGGCCGCCAGCGTCCAGACCGATCCCCAAAAGTGGAGTGCGACCGGCTGTATACATCGCGTCGACTGCTTTTGGCCGTCGTCGGCGTAGTTGATCTGGAGAACGGCGCGGTCGTTGATTGCCGTGTTCAGCATCTCCCGGATGGGGTCGACGTTGCGGTGGGCGGGAGTGGGCGGTGCGTAAATCTGGGTCCTTTCAACCTCAGCCCGGCGATTCTTCGGCAGGGCGAGGATGACCTTATCGAGCGCCGTTACAGACGCATCGCGGAGCCTCGGTCCGGCGAAGGCTTGCGCCATGCGAAGGCCGACGACGACGGCATCGACTTCATCTGGAGTGAACATGAGGGCAGTCAGCTCAAACGACCGGTCGAGGCAGTAGCCGACCCCTGCCTCACCCAAGACGGGGATTCCGGAAAGGGAGATGTCGCGGATGTCGCGATAGATGGTTCGCTCGGAGACGGCGAGCAACTCGGCCAGTTGCGCGGCGGTAGTGAGCCGCCGCGCACGCAGGTGTTGAACGATCTGAAAGAGCCTGTCGGCGCGGCGCATGCAGCAACATTATCAGGCAGTGGCGAATAAACCCACCCGGTTGCCTTCCGTGTCCCCGAATTGAGCGTAGAATCCTATGCCCGGCAGTGGGGTGCGTGGTAAGAAAATTGTGCCACCGGCCGGCTCAACGCGTTCGACTACGGTATCCAGAGATTCACCAGCGTTGAGGTAGATGATTACGCCTTCGGTGGAGGGTTTGAAGCCGGGGCCGGTAATCAGGGTGCCGCCCGTGGCCTGGTCGCGGTCATAGGGGAACACGGCAAGCGAGGTGGGGCCCATGTCGCCGCGGTTGAGGGTGACTGCGAGAATCTTCTCGTAGAACGCACTTGCCCGATTCAGGTCAAGCGCAGGGATTTCAAACCACATGATCGGTTTCTTCATGAACAGAGCATGCGCGCCCGCTCCTGACAGCATTGTGTCAGTAGTGTTTCGTCGATTGCGTCTGGTATTCTCCCGGCTATGTCTTCGTCCGTCCCCGCGCCTTTATCGGCATTGGATCACTTCCGCGCAGTCATTCAAAACTTCAGTCGCCTGAGCGGGCCGCAGCGGCACACGTTTCTGGCCGCATTTCTGGGCTGGACCATGGATTCGCTGGACTTCTTCATCCTTATTTTCTGCGTTCCGGCCATTGCGAAGGAATTTCATACGCAGCCCTCGGGGGTGCTGGGCGCGGTGTTTTTAACGCAGGCATTCCGGCCCGTGGGGGCGCTGCTGTTCGGCATGCTCGCGGATCGATACGGCCGCCGGCCGGTGCTGATGGTGAACATTCTCAGCTTCTCTGTCATTGAATTCGCTTGCGCATTTGCGCCTTCGCTCACGGCGCTGCTGGTGCTGCGGGCGCTCTTCGGCCTGGCCATGGGAGGCGAGTGGGGCGTGGGTGCGGCGTTGGTATTTGAAACGCTGCCGAGAGAGGGCCGAGGGACCTTCAGCGGCATTTTGCAGGAGGGCTACGCGATGGGGTCGATTCTTGCCTCCGGTGCATTCGCCATCTTCTTCAACGGTTTTGGTTTGGCGGGAATGCATGTGCCCGGTATCGGCTGGCGCGGCCTGTTCATCCTGGGCTCGATGCCGGCGCTGCTGGTCTTCTATGTGCAAGCGCGGGTTGCGGAGTCACCGGTGTGGCTGGAAGGAGAAAAGAAGCGGCTGGCTCGGTCCCCTGGAGCGCAGCAGGAACATGGAGCCGGGACCTGGGCGCTGCTGCTGAAATTTCTCCCCACTTTTCTGTTTCTTGTTTTGCTGATGACAGCCTTTATGAGCTTTTCGCACGGCACACAGGACGTGTACCCGACATTTCTCACCACGTACGCAAAGCTGAGCCCCTCGACCGTGGGGTCGATCGGCGTCCTCTATGGTTTCGGGTCGATTGCCGGCGGGTTTGTGTTTGGCACGCTGTCTGAGCGGTGGGGCCGCAAGCGTGCAATCGTCACGGCGGCGTTATTGTCGATTCCCGTGATTCCGCTGTGGGCGTATGGGCATTCGGCATTTGCGCTGGGCGCGGGCGCGGTGCTGATGCAGTTCATGGTGCAGGGAGCGTGGGGCGTTGTGCCGGCTTATCTGACGGAGCTATCGCCGGCCCCGGTGCGCGCGACGGCTCCGGGTCTTGCCTACCAGCTTGGCGGATTGGTCACGTCATGGAACGGCAAGGCGCAAGCGCTGGCAGCCGAGCGGTGGGGCAATTATCCGGCGGTGCTGGCGATTACTGTGATCGTTGTGGCGCTGGCACTGGCGGGGCTCGCGCTGCTGGGCCGGGAAGCGAGGGGGCAGGATATGACGGTGGTGTAAGGGGCTGTTGAAATGGGCAGGTTTTGGCGTAGTCTTGGGGAAGGGAGTGCGAGCCATGGCGAATCTCGATTGGTCACAATGCGACGCGGTCGAAAGTGTCCCTGGCAAGGTGAGCGGGGCTTGGGTATTCAAAGGAACGCGGATGCCCGTTCAGACAGTCTTTGCGAATCTTGAGGCGGGCATGTCGGTTCAGGAGATTACCGAGGTCTTTGACGTGAAGGCAGAGGAGATTGAGGCTGTGGTGCACTTTGTTACCGAAAGCCTTGAGAAAGAGCCTGCATTCGGCTGATGAAAATCCTGTTCGATAACGGCACCCCGAACCCAATCGCTCGAAGCCTCATCGGTCATGAGGTCACCTTTGCGCGTAAGATCGGCTGGCATGAGTTGGAGAATGGCGAGCTGATTCAAAAGGCGGAAGAGGCAGGATTCGAATTGCTCTTGAGCACCGACAAAAACATCCGATATCAGCAGAATTTAACCGCGAGGAAGATTGCGCTTGTCGTACTCGGCAACTCGCAATGGCCGGTTGTGCGATTGCATCTGGAAAAGATCGTGGCCGCGGTGAATAGCTGCGAGCCGGGCAGCTATGCAGAGGTTGAGATTCCGTTCAAATGAAGCGTCAGGGCTCGGCCAAGGCGATCTTGAGCCACGCTTGCTTTTTCACGCATTCTCCTTTTGAAGTAACACATTTAGACCTTGTTTAATTACCTCGTGGAACAGAGCGATTCTACCGGCGATCTTGTTTCGATCTTCGCCTTTGCTTTCCTCGGAGAGATGTCGAATTCTGACCAATTCCGCGAAGAGTTTTATATCTTCGGGCAGCAAGACTGGGTTATGGAGGAGTTCCTCATGACACTCGTAGCAAAATATTTCAGATTTGCCTTCGAATCCCCATGGGCATGACTCGAATGCGCCGAATGTCTTCG
>JBELAI010000390.1:0-3600 GCA_049508975.1 Occallatibacter sp.
CCCTTTTTCGGATTCGCGATACAATCGATAGAGATCCGTCGGGGCGTAGCGCAGCCTGGTAGCGCATCTGCTTTGGGAGCAGAGGGCCGGGGGTTCGAATCCCTCCGCCCCGACCAGCATAAACTTAATTATTTCTATCACTTAAAAACAATCTCCAGCCATGGATACCGCGTCGGATACCGTTTTGCTACACTTCTGAGCTATGAAAGTGAACCTCACCAAGCGAATCGATACGCCCGAAGGCAGACGCTATTGCCCCGCGATCCTGGGTGCAAATGGACGCGTCAAGCCAAGTTGGGTTTTGGTTAATGGGAAACCCGAGAAGCACGAATCTGGAATCTACTACCTGGAGTGGCGCGAGGGCGGAAAACGTAAGCGCCTATCCGTGGGTATAGATTCAGATTTCGCTCATCAGCGCCGGGTAAGAAAGCTGGCTGAACTCCGAGCCCTCTCACAGGGGCTAGTCGTTACGGATGTTGAAGAGGAAGCAAACACAAACCACGTCAAAGTGGCAGTGCATGACTTTCTAGAAGAAGTGAAGCTCACAAAGCAAGACAAGACATGGCGCGGATACAAGATCGCGCTTAAGTACTTTCAGGAATCCTGTGACAAGACGCACCTTGAGGGCATCGAGCGTATTGACCTGCTGCGCTTCTCTGCATTCCTGCGCGATAAGAAGAAACTCGCGCCGCGAACGGTCCACAACAAGTTCGCGTGCGTACTGACATTCCTCGAGGCGCAAGGAGTGTCGAAACTGGTGGGCAAAAAGGACCGTCCTCGCTTCGTCGATCAAGAGGTAGAAATATACGAAGACGGAGAGCTACCGGCGCTCTATAGCGTATGCTCGCTCTATCATCGAACGCTTTACGATTTTCTGCTCATGACAGGCTTTCGGGAGCAGGAAGCCATGTACGTGACCTGGACGGATGTGCATTCCAAGACGAACACGGTCGACATGCGGTGGAAACCACAATTCAACTGGACGCCAAAGGCATACAAAGAGCGCGAGGTTCCGGTACCGGATAGGCTGCTGGAGGTACTGGGAATCTTCAAGAAGACGCTACCAGCGAAGAGAGCCAAAGCGGAATCTCTCATATTCAGCACGGAAAGCGGGAGGCCCGACACTCACATGATTCGAGCGTTGAAGCGAAACGCAAAAACGGCCGGATTGAATCGGGACGATTTTTGGCTGCACAAGTTCCGGGCGACATTCGCAACCATGCATCTGCAAGCGGGGGTAGATCTGCGAACGGTGATGACGTGGATGGGGCAGACGAATCTGGAGAGTGCGATCCGCTATCTAAAACCTGCGAGGAATCAGGCGGTGCGGGAGAGGGTGAACGCGACGTTCGCGGCATCAGCATAAGAAACGGTTCTATCGCAAACGACTGCAGCCTGAGGACTGCAGTTGCGTGTTAAATCCCATCTTCTGACCTCCTGTAGCAACTTTCGAAAATGAATCTGCATAGATGAAGCGCCGAAGGGACCCCTTTCGGCGCTTCCGTTTTCCTGCCCAAGTCTTTGGATACCAGATAGGCAATTTTGACCGAGATTCCACTTGCGGCGATTATCGGACCGTTACTTCGTTCCTCTACCGGCAATTAAGGAGAAATTCATGACGTTAGCCGAACTCGTGGAAGAGAAAACAGAAGCGCTAAGGGTCCGAGACGTCGCACGGATTCTGGATGTGTCGGCGAAACAGATCTACAAAATGGCGGCCAAGGGTCAAATCCCCTCAATGCGGATCGCGAATACTGTCCGCTTCGATCCTCACGAATTCGCGACCTGGCTCAGAACCAAAGCCTCTATGGGACCAACGATCCCAATTTCGACCGCTCCGACGGCTCGTTTGAGGACCTCGAACGCGGGTCCCTTCAGGCGAACTCAGCCAATTTGACCGAGTTGCGAAATCGTCCCATCCTTGCGCCACGTTGAAGGAGATCTACGATGCGAGCAGGCTACCGATCAACCCGGAGCTGCGTTGGGCCACCGATGAGTATTTGGTGGATCGCTTCGCCTTATTCCGCCCTATTCCGCCCTATTCCACCGCCTTATTCCGCCTCATTGCGGTCGTGCGACCTGGCTTCATCCGCCGAGATTGACACGTCCTGCGGTTCAGCGATTATGTCGCGCGAACAGTGGCCCTCATGCGATTTCGTAATAGAAAAACAGTCTGTGACCGAAGGAATTAATTGTTGCTGGAACAGACTACGTTCATGTCTCGTGGATCTCCCGAGAGGAATTTGACTGAATACGAACTCCGACCCATTCTTGTCTCGGAGTCGATATCGGCCGCGGAAGCAAAAGCGCCGGCGGCATTTGTCGGGAGTGGACTATGCGAATTCTTTCCGATCAAGAGATTGCGGGATACCCTGCCATTGAGGTGCGCGATTTCGTGAGGCGATATCGCCTCGTTGAATTCCTGGCTTCGGCTGCAGAGTTTGCGCTCGCTTTGAGTCCAAGAGCCGCTTCAACATTCCTCAAAAAGCTCGTGGCATTAGGGTTCGTCAGAGAATCAGGTAGGTCAAATGGACGCAAGGTCTTTCAAGTGACAAACAGCGGCCTGGCTTTGGCAAATGCGTCCGCTGCAAGACCCATTCATCGGCGAACTGCTGAACGTGTCCTGACGCAATTCCTGGAGCGAGTGCACGCCGTGAACAGCACGCACGAATACGTGTACCGCGTGGAACTTGTTGTATTGTTCGGCAGCATGCTGACCGACATTGATCGTTTGGGAGACGTGGATGTCGCAATCAAACTCCAACCGAAAGTCGAAGGAGATACTGCCCTTGAAGAGTGGAGCACAGCTCGCAGGCGTGCTGCAGAAGCCAACGGAAGGAATTTCTATGGCGTATTGGATTGGGCCATGTGGCCGATCCAGGAGGTTTGCTTACAGCTCAAAGCACGGTCGAGCAGCTTAAGCTTGCATCACTTCTGTGAAATCGAAAAAATGCAGAAGCTCCGTTATCGTACATTGCTGGGTGATCCACAACAGATTGCTGCGGTGCTCGCCGACGGACAGGCGGTTTGAATTTAGGTGAGGGAAAACTGAACTCAAAAGGTGCCGACTTCCGTGTGACTTCCGAGCAATCGGCGCACGGAAGCGAGCGATGGCATGGAAGAGGTCATCGGTTCGATCCCGATCAGGTCCACCAAACAACCCTACCAATTTCAACTAGTTATGAGCTGCATCGTCAGTAGCGAGACAGTGCGTGAAGGTGTGGAAGGGTGCTGAATTCTGCAGAACCGCGAAGCAGCATGCGAATCTCCAATGTTTTAACCCCTTTTCGTTCATAAGCGATCCTACAACGTGGGTGCAAATTCGGATTGAGTTTCTGTGCCCAAATGAATAGGAGAACGGCTGCGCTGCCGAATTGAAGAATGCATCTTGGAAGCAGTTTGCAACTTCTCTAGCTCCAGTGGGAGCATCAACTCAACAACCTTTTTGTTCGCTTCACGCTTCTGTTGATCAACAGCGCGAGTATAGACGTCGAGTGTCGTGCGACAACTGGAATGCCGCATCAACTCCTGTGCGACCTTAATGTCCACGCCGAGGGACCTTAAGTTTGTTGCCAGAGAATGGCGAAAGCTATGCCACCC
>JBELAI010000391.1:0-3590 GCA_049508975.1 Occallatibacter sp.
AATGAACAGCCGTGATGTCGGCAGAGTCCAGTAATAGGCTGCGCGGGGCGACTGGCGCGAAAACTGCGAGCCGCCGCGTCTCATCGTCCTGGATCAGCTTTACGACCGACTTGGGATGAGACTGCTTCGGCGCCCTATCCCCGGAGAATTTCCCGTACATTCCCCATGCGAAGAGTGCCGCGCAAAGAACCAGCACGACGCACCGCGCGGCGGCAGGTCTCTGTCTTTTTCTTGCCATCGCACCTCCTGCATATCTTCGACTGAAAACGGTCTCAAGCCGCCTTACATACTTAGACGAAGTTCAGGCGCATTCGCTCATGCCAAACTGAACCGGTTCTTCTGCGGATTTCGAAAAGAACCGGGCCCTTGCGCAGTGAATCTCCCGCCTCTATCCGGCTAGAGCCCCCGCCGCAACCTTCGCAGCGCTTACCGCATTCAGCTTCTCAATCGACCACGCATCCAGCCTCAGATTCGCCGCTTCAGCAAGATCGGCTAGCTGCGTCTCATTCGTGGCGCTCGCAATCGGAGCCGTAATTCCAGGCTGCGCAAGCAGCCACGCCAGCGCTACCCGCGCCGGCGTCGATTCGTGTGCATTCGCCACTTCATCCAGCGCCGCAATCACCGCGAATCCCCAGTCATTCAGGTACTTTTGCACCATCGATCCACGTGCGGCCTGTTCTGTATCCTGTTTGCTGCGGTACTTGCCGGTCAAAAAGCCTGCGGCCAGTGAGAAGTATGGAATCACGCCCAACTGGTATTTCTCCACCACCGGCAGAAGATCCGAATCGTAATCCTGGCGTTCAACTAAGTTGTAATGCGGCTGCAGCGAGATATAGCTTGCATACCCATGCTTGCGGCTTGTCTCCAGTGCTTCCGCCAGGCGCGCACCACTGTAATTGGATGCGCCGATATAACGGATCTTCCCCTGCTTCACCAGCTCGTCGAAGGCGCCCAATGTTTCTTCCAGTGGAGTCTCTGAATCGTCCTTGTGCGCCTGATAAATGTCGATATAGTCTGTCTGCAAACGGCGAAGCGAATCCTCAACTGCTTGCCGGATATACGCGGCATTGAGTCCCTTCTTGCCTTCGCCCATCTCCATTCCGACCTTCGTCGCAAGAATGAGGTCTTTGCGTTTTCCGGTCTTCGCAAGCCACTTGCCGATGATCGTCTCCGACTCGCCACCCTTGTTCCCTGGAGCCCACCGCGAATACACATCGGCGGTATCCACAAAATTCAATCCGGCATCGAGCGCTGCATCCAACTGCCGAAAAGCCTGCGAGTCCGGCAACGTCCACCCGTAGACATTTCCACCCAAACAAATTACCGGAACTTCAGGCCCGGCAAATCCCAGTCTCCGTTTTTCCATCAGTAATTCTCCTTTCTCCTTTAGAGGAGACAAAACCTCCAAAAGACGCATAAAACCTGCGCGCTTGCTCCTATCTCATCCGCCCAAATCAACTCGATTCTCATGATCCCGCAGGCTATCAGTTGGCAGAGTTTGAAAGGAATGATCTTGCACAGGCTATCACCATAGCGCCTGTCGTTGACTTGAAGATGGTTAAGATCGGGTTAGCAGCCCCTTCTACGTGAACTAACAGCTAGTGCTGGCACTTGGATTTGGGAAGGTGTCTTCATTGTCTTTCTCGCTTCGATCGAGGCAGGCAAAGTCTTTCTCAATCAGGAGTGCAAGTGACCCGAGTTCCCCTAAACTGATATCCTCGGCGATCCCGACCTGATCAGTGTCGCCCCAAGCATTCGCCTGATCGGAAGGCAGTAAGATTGTCACCCTATTCTCTGCGTAACGAATGGTCGGCGTTCTTACCGAGCGATCCTGTCGCAATGAATAGGTGAACATCGCGACTGCTTCTGGCGCAAAATGAATTGTCTCTTCCAGGCAGTCGCCCGCCAGAAGTCTTGCAACTTCCGACCGCGATACCCTAACCCGCAAGGAATCTCCCTTAATCCTCAGCTTCATCCCCAACTCCCATTGATGTCGATGTATATCCATTGATGCGCCCCGTGCCGTGATAGATATTGAAGTGGTCCTCTCTCAGGAACCCGACGAGGGTAATGTCGAACTCCTTCGCAACCTGTACCGCGAGGCTCGATGGAGCCCCAACGGCTGCGACCATTGAAAGTCCTCCCATGAGCGCTTTCTGCAGAAGTTCAAAGCTGGCGCGGCCGGACAGCAAAAGCAAATGATCCCGTAACGGTGTACGGTCCGCGAGGAATTCAGAGCCGATTAGCTTATCTACAGCGTTGTGGCGGCCCACATCTTCACGAAGTTCCAATAAGGTCCCGGCCGAGTCGAAAAGCCCTGCACAGTGCAATCCACCTGTGCGATCGAAGACTCCCTGCGATGCGCGGAGGCGTTCGGGGAGAAGATAGAGTACCTGCGCTTCTATTCTGAAATTGTTCGTCGTACGTGGCGGGCAGACCGTGCGCAAGGCGAGCAGTGACGCTTTGCCACAGATCCCGCAACTAGATGTCGTATAGAAGTTGCGTTGAAGGCTTCCAAGATTCACCTCGACTTCAGCTGCTAGATCCACACGAACGAAATTCTGTCTGGAACCGAGCTTCAACACATCCATTGCCTGAGGGGATTGTGCGTCCTCATTGACAGAGTCTCCGGCGTAAGCAACTAGTTCGATGTCGTTTGCGTCTCGGATCACTCCTTCAGTCATCAAGAAGCCAGCGGCAAGGTCGAAATCGTTGCCTGGAGTTCGCATTGTGACGGAGATCGATCGCGTCTGCCGAGCGTTCGATGGCCCGTAGGTGAGTTGAATTTCGAGAGGCTCTTCAATCGCGAGACTGTCCTCTACCTGATGCGATACTTGGGCCGTTACTCTTTCGATAGTCGCCTGCAGCATGGAGCCGTGAGTCGACCGCGAGGGGCCGATAGAAGAGGGAGCTTTCATGATGGGTGAAGTCCTCCTCTCGATGCGTTCACTTGAATCCCTTCGCTTGTTAGATGCCGTGCGATGTTCATCGTATTCACGTCGAGTGCTCCGATCAATTACTTGAAAAGGATCTTGGCCATCATGCCTTTGTCCTCATGGCTCAGCAGATGACAGTGGAAGAGCGAAACGCCTCGGATGATCGGATCGGTGAAGTCCATCATTAGATCGACATTTCCTTCGACTGGGACATTCACCGTATCCAGCCATTTCGGGCTTTCAAGCCGGACTCCGTTCTGGGCGTAAATGAGGAAGTGAATCTGGTGGATGTGGAACGGATGCACCTCGTTGGTATCATTTGTGATTTGCCAATGATGAAATGCTCCAATCGTCACAGTTGTCATCGGTGGGTCCGATGGCGTGAATTTCCTCCCGTTGATGTAGAAGCCCTTCTTATCTTCGGTAAAGTGGACAACAAAGTCGGGAGAGCTTTCCTCTATCCGTACGATCATAGCTGGGGACAGTAGCTTGGAAATCGGCGCCCGAGTGTCGACGAGCGTTGCCTGATGCCTTGGGATCGGCTCTTCGATATTTGCCAAGTCGGCGATCACCATCGTCGGATTGGGGTCTCCATCACGCCCCGTATCAAAGCAAAGGGAACGAAATGACGCTCGGGCACCACGTTTGGGACCG
>JBELAI010000392.1:0-3561 GCA_049508975.1 Occallatibacter sp.
CGACAAGAGTGCCAGACCATATCGCTTGATCATTGGCTGGAGCTGCCGTATTTGGGTGACCGGCTGGGCCATAGCTCGCCTCACTCCATTTGACGACCTACTGGCTTGATTTTGACGAGGGGCGAAGTGGAGGTCAACTCCAATGACGCAATCCTTGACGATCGCGTCACGAACTTAGGGCAGTCGCCGTCATTCTGGCCGAAGGCCGGAATCTCTGTTCGGCGTTGCACCGTTTTGTTGCTCCACTGTCCTGAGCGAAGCGAACGGCTGTTGCAAGCCGCATAAGAACGCGTTTGGTTGCCCCCCAGGGATTCGTGGATATTGATAACAAGGAAGATACTCCTGTTTTTCACAGCCGTACCCGCACATATACCCTACGCGCAAACAGGCATTCATACGCCGATTTCCACCGCACTTCATAGGCCCTCCTGAGTCCACATTGCACCATAGCGATTAGACCTGAGCGAGAACCGTCGAGAAGAATTCATGCAGCTCTTTCACGACCGCGGCGAGGCTGTGCGGCACTTCCGTGAGCCTCGCCCGCTTCAAGAATGCGCTCCACTGTGTCTGCGTGGCAGGATCATTGCCGAAAACCGGTGAGAGTCCTATCGGATCGCGGTCGATCTCCATCCCTCGATTTGCAAACGTTCGTTTGATTGCCGTAGCCAAGACTCTACTGTTCAACTCCGGCTGGCGAGTCAGCAGCCAGAGATCGAAGTAGTCCTTCATCCGCGTATTCAACAGGCGTAGCTGGACGAGCGCTTGCAACTTCTCAGCGACCACCGTCTCCCGGCTATAGCCGGAGAGCATCGGCGCGGGAAAGTCGAGAATCGTCGGATAGGTTAGTTTCTCCGGTCCCGGTGTCATCACGTCCCCGAATCCGATGTCGATCTGCATGGGGACGCGGGCATTGTCGACGCGCCCGACGAACTCGGTACGAACGCCGGCGTAGTCGGCATCTTCCCTTATGGTTTCGCCGGCGAATGATGTTGGGTCGAAGACGATCCCATCATTTGCGACTTCCAATTGGGAGATCTCGCGCATGAGCTTGACGATCGTATCCACAGCATTGTCCGTGCGACCAAGAAGATCGATGTCCATCGTTGGCCGCGAAATGGGGGCCTGCCAAGCGGTCAGCAGCAAGGCTCCCTTTAAAGTAAACATCTCTACATGGGGAGAGACGGAGAGGCGGTAGAGAAAGCGCTCCATTGCGTAATACTGCAACACCTCGGCAAATGGCCTGCCGCTCGCCTTCGAGTAGTTGAGGAGACGTTGCCGAACGGATGCGCCCATGTTCTTCACAACGTCAACGGTCACAGAATGGCCTCCAAGTACGGCCTCATCACTCGTTCGACGCGACACAGCTTGGCGTAGTGTTCCAGCTTGTCGAGTTTCATCCGTCCGCGACTGCGATATAGATTTAGCGCCTCGACGCATACGTCTATCCCGATTTTGTTGCGGTACTTGAAGCAATCGGCCAGAGTTCTCTCCGCCGAGTAGATGCGTACCTTAATGCCATCCATGTCAATCGCTTCCACCCCATCCTCAAAGGCTGCTTTGGAGTACCAGAAGAGACGGAGTGGAGGATAGCGAAGTGCCGGGACTTGATCGTTCGCAGCGATTGCCAGATAAACGGCGTGCGGAACCTGCGTCGTCATGTTGTGAAAGGCCAGTGCCGAGATAAGGCAAATGACACCTCTTGGAACTTTGAGGGCGACCGTAACGAAATCTGGGTTTTCAAGCGGCTTTCCATCGGCAACCCGGTAGAGACCTCGATCCAGCCGCTCCAGGAGCTGATCGTCTCGAAGCGCATAGAGCGTCCTCGGATGTATCCCCAGCTTCATTGCCCTTTGTGTCTTGAGCACGCCGCCATTCGCTCTGAAAATGCTTAGAGCTCGCTCGACGGTAGGGGTTGGAGTTGAAAGAGTCATCGGATATGTTCCTCGGATAATAATACTTCTTTCCGTGGTTTATATCCACCCCGTACCTAAACGGCATGATGTTGACGAAACCCTGCATGATTCGTTCGCTATTTATTTGACTTCCGGCAGTCTGTGGGACGCTGTGGAAAACACGTGATTCGTCCCTGGATTTGCACAGTTCGCAGCTCTTGACAGCCGGCCGAACGGTGTAGAATCGGGTTATCCATTTAGTAAATAGGATGGTGAACTGATGGGCCAGATTATCGGTAAGTGCAAGCTGTGTTTGAAGGACGGCGTACCACTCTGCAAGAGCCACGGGATTTGTGCAGCGATCTATCGTTCGATGCGCATCCCCTCCAACGGGGGCAATCCGGAACCGTACGTCATTACGCGGCACTCTGCCAAGCAGACCTCGAAACAGGAGACGGCGCCAATGCTCTGCGTAGAATGCGAGAATCGGCTGTCGCGCAAAGGTGAAAACTGGGTTTTTAGGAATTCACTCCGGGCCGATATGAGCTTCCGTCTGAAGGCCATTCTCGACGCGCGTACGCCAGACGTTCATGCGCCCAATCAGCCCACCAAGCTCTTTTATGCGGCACATATCCCCCAGGTGAATGTGTCCGCCCTAACTTACTTCGCAGCAAGTATGTTCTGGCGGTTCTCTGCCCATCCCTGGAAGACGGACGGCGGGTACTCGGTCAAGCTGGGACCATTTGAGGAACAATTCCGGCGTTACCTCATGGGGCAGGCATCGTTCCCCGCAGATGCCGCGCTCTGGGTTGTGGTGCGTGAAATCGGCCCGATTAGCCACTTCACATACATCCCGACAGGCGAGCGGATGGGAAACATCCACGTCCACCGGTTTCCGATGCCGGGCTTCGCGTTCATGCTGCATGTAAGCAAGAACCTACCTGAGATTTCCCGCAACCTCTGTTTCGTTCACGCCCCCGGCAATCCGTTTGTCCAGTCGCCCATTATCGAGTCGCATCTGTTGAGGGAGGGGATGGAGATGGCGCAGAGTCTTCCTAACGCGAAGATGCAACCGGCCGGCTTCAGGTTCCCCCGCGTCTCGACCGTGAACTCCCGCTAGTCTCGCAGAGTCCACTTCGCATCTTCGCTGAAATCATCTCTCTGCGACGGTAGGTTCTTGCCTGTATATTCCGCCCGTTGACTGATTTCCCCGCTGGTACAATTTTCCGCACGGACGACATGCCCAAAGGGACGAGGACGAGTGATGAGGGCACCAGTTTGGATTGGAGTTTCGTTGGCTGTAGTCCTGATTGCAGTGGCTTCCACAGGTGTGTGGTGCCTATACCAGCGTCACCTGAGTGACGACGTAAAACGGCTACTGATCGCCGCCAATGACGAACATGCCAGTCAGGCAGAAACCCGCCAGTACGTGGCACAGGTCAGGCCGCTGGTGAGAACCAGGAGAGACCGCGAGGTTCTTGAGCAGTTTGAGACGGCCCTTGCTCTACTGGATAGGTTCCAAGAAGACCAGCGAGAAGATGAGGAAGAGATCGAGAAGAATGAGCGGAATGAGCGGAACCTTGCCGCGAATGACCTGGAGGCTACTGACGATGAGTGCTACGCGGCCTTTCGTGAGTTGTGGTTAGCCAACGGAGGGTATCCCGCGACG
>JBELAI010000393.1:0-3559 GCA_049508975.1 Occallatibacter sp.
AAGGCTCTGCTTGCGATTGCCGGCAAAGTGCAGCAGGACGGCAAGCTGGTTACCACAGCGGACGTAGAAGCAGCGCGTAAATACGGCGCAACAGACCTTGAGATACACGACACGGTGCTCATTGCCGCGGCTTTCTGCATGTACAACCGCTATGTCGACGGACTCGGAACGTGGCAGCCGAGCGATCCGGAGATGTACGCGCAAATGGGACGCCATCTGGCCGATGAAGGCTACCAACAGCCTTCCATCAAGCAGCCAGTCGAAGCTGTCGCCGTCTGAAGCAGAAGAATCGGACCAAAGAAGGCGGACGCATGGCCGCACTGAACAGTCGCGTCCGCCTTCACCCTACCCCTGCGCCAAAATTAACATGGAGCGGATTGACATACCTCCTATCGGGTTGATATCAACGTACGAGTCGACTGGATGCCGCTGCCCTGGTTGATATCCCAAAAGGAGGACGCTCGCTATGTTCACACCCAAAGGAAAGTTCGGCTGGTACGAACTGATGACAAGCGATACAGCAGCCGCAGGGAAGTTTTACTCGGACGTGGTCGGCTGGACCACACAAGAGATGCCCGGTGACGGCCCCGCGTACACTGTCTTCAACCTCGGTAACGTTGGAATCGCCGGCATGTTGAATGTCCCCGGACATTCGGCCTGGGTAGGCTACATTGCTGTTGATGACGTGGACGCGCACATCGAGAAGGTTGTTGAAGCGGGCGGTAAATTATTGAGGCCTGCAACGGATGTTCCCGGAGTGCTTCGCTTCGCCGTGATGTCTGACCCGCAGGGCGCTGCGATTGTGATCTTCACGCCCAACCCGGCCATGCCCACGCCGGAACGCCCCGCCCCGCCAACTCCCGGCACCATCGGGTGGCACGAGCTCTATACCACTGACCTTGACGGCGGATTCGACTTCTACAATAAGCTCTTTGGCTGGACCAAACTCAGCGATATGGACATGGGGCCCATGGGCACCTATCGCCTGTTCGATCAAGGCGACCACAAGCAAATGGGCGACGGCGGCATGATGGTCAAAGCGCCGCATATTCCCGTTTCCTGCTGGAACTTCTACTTCAGCGTCGACTCGATCGGCGCGGCGGTCAAGAGTGTTGAATCCGGCGGTGGTAAAGTCCTGAACGGTCCCATGCAGGTGCCCGGCGGCGGCTGGATCATCAACGGCCAGGACCCTCAGGGAGCCATGTTCTCGCTGGTCGCGAGCGAGGAATAAGGCACAATCAACGCGGTCCTTGGCCGTCCACGCTACTGGCGTTGGCGGCCAAGGCGTTTTTCTCGCGTGGATCTGGCAGCCTCAGATTTACCGAGTGGAATTGTGCCTCGGAGGGTCGGCACTTCGCACTTACCCTTCCACTGCGGGGTTAATTCCCGGTTGCCGATGACAGGACCGGAACCATTTGGCGTGAGAATCTGTTACTACCGGCCCGGGACACCGATCCGTACAAGTGTGCCATTCTCGAACCGAAAGTCGATGCCGGTGAATTCCAATCTCCCCGAGTTCCCGAGCATGAAATCGGCAGCTGGATGCCCATAGAGACTTTTCACATCATCAACGGTGGACTTCCAATTGATTCCCTTTTCGGTCTGCCCACAAAAAACGCCGAACTGTTCGCTGCCTTGCTGGCGGTTATAGAAATAAATCGCATGGACTTTATCATCCGAATTATTGAATGAGATCTCAATGCCTAATGGGCGATACTCTACGAAGTGCACGTCCGAGAATTTATCGCTTGGGTACCCCTCTCCCAGTGCCGTTTTCACGATCTTCAGATTGGTTCCTAAACGAACCGCTCCCCAACCGACGCCTTCGACAATTCTTGTCTGGGCTACGTCATCGCTGCATGCATGCGAGTTGGTAGCCGACGCGTTGCGGCTGAGCAGATCGCTACACCAGTCATCCTGGTCCTTCGGGCGCTTTGCCGTTGTGGACTTGATGTCTTGCAGAGTGCATTCGAGTTGAATGAGGGCTTGTGGGTATACCAAACCATTCAAATTGAGAAATGGGTAAAAGTTCTCGATATGGACGCTTTGAATCCCTTCCGGGCGGTCAATCTGAATCGATTTGTCCCAGAAGAAATCGATGGGATGAGTCTGCGAGGGCAAGTTGTTGGGCAGGGCGCGAATGTCACGGAGGTCCAGTAGCTCAACAAGGGTTCTCATTTTGTCCGCGCTGATTGTAGCCCGATAGGATTTGCGGCTCGTTTTAGACGACCCCGTCTGCACCGTGTAGACGATCCCACCATCTTTGGAAATTTGCATATCCTCGACGTTATGTTCCCCGCCAGCTGGACCGTCAACGATGTCGTGAGAGGACATGATCGGATGTTGACCTTCCTGAGCATGCAGGAATAGACCAATTGACATCGCTAGTGCAATACAGATTGATCGCATGATGCAGAAGTTTACTTTATAGGCGGCAGATGAGGCCACCAAACGGAGCCGCTGAAAGGAGGAATCAATCGAATTCATCCCGAAACGCCAGGGTGCCTAGAAATACTTTCGCCTGAATTTTCGCCGATCTCTCAATAAAGAAGTAGAGCACGCCCCATAATGGCCCAATATGCGTTCATCTCGCAGGGGTTAAAACCCATCCTTTTACAGGCCGTTTTCGGCACGACTAAAGTCATGCCCTGACACAACGCAGGCTTATGAAACAAGTTCCAATTTATCGTCGGGAATCCGTTAGTGGCAATCCGTTAGTAACGAAGTCATTCCTGGCAAGCCGGTCAACGCAGGCGTTTCAAAGAACGCGCTATTCTTCTGAGGTCGCAGCCGCGATGGTTTGGCCGGTCGTGTCCGCATTGAAGACCTCGCGGATGGCTTGAATCACGAGTTCCGCACGATACGACTCCACGTAGTGCATGCTGGTTCGTGCGATCACCCGTTTGCTGTTTGTCGATAGCGCGCGAAGTTCCTCCTGCATGGCGTTCCATTGCTTTTCCCCTTCCGCGGCACTTTCCGGTGGAAAGCCTATTCCAATCTGCGGATCGTGCGAGAGCACAATCAGCGGCAGCGCATGGAGCGTAGTCACCGCTGCAACCTGTCGTCCGCTTTCGCGAAATGCAAGGAATTCGTCATAGGTTGCGGGAAAGACCGATGACCGGCAATCAAGCGCGATGGAAACAGGCGCGACCTGCCGCCAGGCTTGGGGCGCGTTGGGAAACGTGTAGTCGTCGCGGCACCAGCCCATCAGCCGCTGCAGGCCGAACGACGCCACGCGTGCCTTCCAGCGCATTTCCGTGGCATATTGCTCCATCGACGGGCCGGGCAGCCGGTTCCCTTGATCCGGATGCGAGGAATCGACCAGCACAATGCCCACAACCTGATCCGGATAGAGCGATTGGAAGACAAGCTGGTTATAGCCCCCGAAGGAGTGCCCCACGAGAAGATAAGGGCCAGCGATATGCGCCTGGAAAAGCAGGTCGTGCAACTGGGTAGCAACGTGACGGGTGTCGCGTGGCCCTGAAGACGATTCGCTCCAGCCAAGCCCTGGACGGTCGTACGAACATACGCGCGTGAACTTCGCCACCTCCGGCTGAAC
>JBELAI010000394.1:0-3559 GCA_049508975.1 Occallatibacter sp.
ACCTTTTCGATTCCGGAATTGAAGAAATTCGCCATATAGAGGACGCGCCGGCTATAAAGGCTTCGCGAGAGCCAGGGCAATTGCCTGCGATTGCGGTTGTGCACAATGATCCGCGAGGCTTCCTCGGCGTGTCTTAGCGCCGCGGTCACGCCATTGGATGTCATGGGGTCGACCATTGCGGCTGACTCGCCGATGACCAGCCAGTTGGGTCCGTTGGTTTTGCCGTATGCCCGGCAACGAAACGATGTTGTACGTAGAGAAATTGTGGTCGGCGATTGCGCGAGTTTGTGCAGCTCCGCAATTTGGACCAGTTGCTCCCGGAAAATATCCTGAAGCGACATTTCCTGCCTGCGCTTCTCCGCAACGGCCTCGCCGGAGGCAACATAGCCAACGCTGATGATTTCAGGATGGATTGGTATCTGCCAGACCCAACTCATATAGAAGGGGCCCTCGCAGTCCGCGTTCAGGGTGGTCCCTTCCAGCGGCTCAGGCGCGGGGAAGTAATCCCACATGGCTACTTTCTTCGGGCCGAACTCAAATGCGGGCAAATCAAAAAGGCGGGGAAACAGACTGGTCGCCGATCCCGCAGCGTCCACAAACCACCGTGAGGAGATTTCGACACCGCTCTGGGTGACAACCGAAGTGATGGTTTTTTCCAGCCGTTCTACTCGAATTACTTTGTCCCGAATCCAGGCAACGCCGGCAGCGGTAACAATCTCGCGAAGGGCTCCGTCGAGCTTTACGCGGTCCACGTGGATGGTGCGCAGTTCAACATTGAAGGGCGGCCGGGCAAGCCAATCGGAAGGCTCATAGTGCTCCGCCGCTCCGCTGCGCAACCGGAGAATAACGTGCCGTTTGTAGGTGGCAATGTCTTCGTCCAGAAGGCGGCTCATCGGCAGTCCCAACGCGGCCAATAATTCCGGCGCGGACCAGTCAAGGGACTCGCCGACCGCGTCTTTGTTCTCCGGTTCCGCCTCAATGCAAAGCACGCGCAAACCACCCTTGGCGAGATGAAAAGCGGCTGCCATTCCGGCCAGACCACCCCCCACTACCGTCACATCAATTTGAGAGAAGTTGTTCATCGTCAGAAGGATGTGCCGATAGTTTCCCGTATAGCGCATACTGGCGGAAGCGATGAATGCCGCGCAACAATCAATCGGAGGGCATTTATCCCCACCTTTCGATGGAGGCGCGGGCTCTGGAACGCCGCTAAGATTGCTGGCAACCGGTCGAGCTTTCCCTCGAATCAATTGGCCTAGGAGAGTCAGGACATTTGAAAGTTCCTGTATGGCTCCGTCCCGTGCTGTTCATCGCGGTGCTGCTTGCGGTCTGGCAGGTTGCCATCTATCGCCACCCAGGGCATCTGCTGCCGGGGCCAATTGGCGTTGCGTCGGGAATCCTGGACCTGATGCAACATGGGTTGTTACTCAAATATGTCGTCGCATCTCTTTTCCGGGTCACATGGGGGTTCGGCCTGGCGGTCCTCGTGGCTATCCCATTGGGGCTTATGCTGGGCTGGTACAGGCGCGGCGAGATGGCTTTCTATCCGCTCGTACAGGTGTTTCGTCCCATTTCGCCGCTGGCTTGGATTCCCGTTGCGATTCTCTGGTTTGGCGTTGGCGATCTTGCTGCAATCTTTCTAATCTTTGTGGGCTGCTTCTTTCCCTTGCTCCTGACGGCCATGAGCGCGGTGCATAACATTCCGGCTGTCTACTTCAACGCCGGCCGCAATTTTGGATTGAGTTCAAGCGCGTTTGTATCGCGCGTGCTGTATCCGGCAGTTGTTCCACAGTTGCTCACCGGCTTGAGACTCACGCTTGGAATTGCGTGGCTAGTTGTGGTGGCGGCTGAAATGATCTCGGTGAATTCCGGGTTGGGTTTTCTGATTGTGGACGCGCGAAACGCGGGGAATCGCTACGATCTTGTAGTGGCCGGGATGGTCATTATAGGAGCCATCGGGCTTTTGCTGGACCTTGCCATGCGGTCGCTGGAGCGGGTGAGGTCGTTTCATTGGAGTTCGTCGGAGGACTAGTGTCGTCAGCACAGGCAGTTGTGACAGCAGCGGGAGCCGGACACAAATTACGGATTCAGCACCTTGGGATGGTGTTTGAGCGCGACAGCGAAGCCGTCTCAGCGCTCGAGGACATCAATCTCGACGTTTCCGAAGGTGAGTTTGTCTGCATTGTCGGCCCTTCAGGTTGCGGCAAGTCGACACTCCTCAATGTTCTGGCGGGCTTCCTGTCTCCAACCAGTGGATCCGTGACCATTGACGGCGAAGAGGTAAGCGGGCCGGACCCGCGGCGCATTCTGGTTTTCCAGGAACGTGGGGTCTTTCCCTGGCTGACCGTTGAAGGCAACATCGGCTTCGGATTGTCGAAATTGTCGCGTGCGGAACGCGAGGCGCGCATAGCGCACTACGTGCAAACGGTCCGACTGCAGGGATTCGAGAGTGCTTACCCTTCGGATCTCTCCGGTGGCATGAAGCAGCGGCTACAGGTGGCGCGGGCTCTGGCTGTCAATCCTGACATTTTGTATTTGGACGAGCCTTTCGGGGCGCTCGATTCCATCACCCGGGTGATCATGCGCGGCGAATTGCTGCGGATCTGGCAAACCGAGCGCAGAACCATCCTCTTCGTCACCCACGATATCGATGAGGCCGTGCAGATGGCGGATCGGGTTGTCGTTTTGAGTTCACGGCCGGCCAAGATCAAAGACATTCTCACCATTGACATTCCTCATCCACGCAACATCAGTTCGCCGCGCTACCTCGAGCTTCGGGATGAGCTGCTGAAGCAGATCGGGCTGGCTTACGAGATATGAGTTCGATCAGCAAACCGCGTATGTGGGAGAGTTTCTTTTGGCCCACCATTGCCGCCGCGCTGCTGCTGGCGGTTTGGCAATACTCAGTGGTGTTCACCGGGACCAAAGTCTTCCCGTCGCCAATGAACGTAAAGACGGGAGTGGTTGAGCTACTGCAAAAACACGTTCTCTGGGCGGACATCGGCGACTCGCTCCGCAGGGTTGCGCTTGGCTTCGGGGCTGCGGTTCTGGTGGGGATTCCTGTGGGCCTTTGGCTTGGCTGGAGCGCGGCAGCGAATCAGGTTGTAAACCCCGTGCTGCAGATACTCAGGCCCATCAGCCCGATCGCATGGATACCCGTGGCCATTATCTTTTTTGGCGTGGGAGACCGCGCCGCAATTTTTCTCATCTTTCTTGCTTCGTTTTTTCCCATTGTGCTCGCGTGTGTCAGCGGCGTTTCCAGCGTGTCGCCCGTTCTGCGTAGCGCGGGGCGCAATTTTGGCTTGTCTACGCTGCAACTGATACGGCGTGTCATTTTTCCGGCTGCGCTGCCGCAGATTCTCGTCGGTGTCAGGATCGCGCTCGGCATCGCGTGGCTCGTGGTTGTGGCGGCTGAGATGATTGCCGTGGACTCCGGTCTTGGCTATCTGGTGATCGACTCTCGTAATTCAGGGAAGCGCTATGACCTTGTTGTGGCGGCGATGCTGATGATCGGGATCATCGGGCTCGTGTTGGATTTCAGCATCCGTCAAGTGGAGAG
>JBELAI010000395.1:0-3541 GCA_049508975.1 Occallatibacter sp.
CTCGCTCAACCGCCAGCCGCTCTTGGGAATCACGCCGATGCCGCGCCAGGCCCGGTCCGTCACCTCGAAGACCTCGGCCAGCATCTTCTGCGCAGGCTGGTTTCCGTCGAAGGTGACGATGCGCTCGTAGGCGTTCTCCACTTCGTGCGTGCTTGCCTCAAGCTGGATCACCGCGCGGCGAATGCCATCGAGCAGGTCGAGCGGCTCGAAGCCGGTGACGACCAGAGGAATCTTGTATTTTTCCGCGATGGGCGGATACTCCCAGTAGCCCATAACGCTGTTCACGTGGCCTGCCAGCAGAAACGCCTGCACCTTGTTCCCCGGCGACTCAAGAATGGCCGCGATGGCCGGCGGCACCAGAACGTGCGAAACGAGCAGCGAAAAATTCTTGAGCCCGCGACGCTTGGCTACGTGGACGCTCATGGCGTTGGCTGGAGCTGTGGTCTCGAATCCTACGCCGAAGAACACCACCTGCTTGTCAGGATTCTTGGCGGCCAATTCGACCGCGTCCAAAGGTGAATACACGACCCGAATATCGCCGCCCGCACCCTTGATCTGGAACAGGTCTGCGTCGGTGCCGGGGACGCGCAGCATGTCTCCAAACGAGCAGAAGATCACGCCGGGTTGAGCAGCGATGGCGAGGGCCTTGTCAATCAGTTCGAGCGGGGTGACGCAGACCGGGCAGCCGGGGCCGTGAATCATCTCGACGCCGGCGGGGAGCATCTGGTCGATCCCGTTCTTGATAATGGAGTGAGTCTGTCCACCGCACACTTCCATGATCTTCCAGGGCCGCGTGGTGATGGAGCCTATCTCCCGCGCCATACACTGAGCGATCTCGCCGTTGCGAAATTCAGTCAAATATTTCATCGGCTCTTACCGCTCCTTCCGAAAAGCGCCTCGATCAAGGTGGGGCAGGGAATCCGGCGCGCTCAACAAACCTCTCCGGCATCGAAACGCCCCGTGCCCCATCCTTTTCGCGCGGTTGCGAAATGGGTGGGAAACCACGAATTTCAGTTAATGGAGCTCTTGACAGTTTCCGGCGCACAACTCCCATCGGGACAATTCGACATGGGCAATGCGGCCGCCCGCTCAAACGCATCTTCCCCTTCGGCCAGTTCGTCCTCCAGAACGCCCATTTGCCGGAACACTTCCAGCGTCCTCACGGCCTCTTCCTCATCGATCTTGGAGAGCGCAAACCCCACGTGGACGATGGTGTAATCGCCCACCATTACCTCCGGAACATAGTCCAGGCAGACCCGCTTGATGACGCCGCCAAAGTCCACCCGGCCCATCCGCAGGCCGTTCTCCTCGGAAATTCCAATCACTTTTCCCGGTATCGCTAAACACATGGCAACTACCTTATACCCGTTTGGATGTGCCGGACAAGGTGATTTGGATCACATGAAAGGGGATTTCAACGTGCGAATGCCAATGAAGAGACTAATGTTCCCGCATCCAATGCCTGACCCAGAGATCCAAAGCTCCAAATCCCGTAAGCACAAGGAAAGCGGCAACAACCTTTAGCGAATGCTTTACCCAGGTCTCAGGAGTTCTCGTGGGCGCCGATGCACCGACCAACACCGACAGGTAGTGGTCGCCTCGGCTCAATCTCTCTAACGCCAGGTCCCAGTCTTCTCGTTCCCGGTCGCTTTTTTCTCCGTCGCGCTCCAGACATTTAACCCCGAGCGCTGAGATTCTTCGCTCATATTCATCCTGATCGGAATCGCGGTCAAATTCCGCGCTTACCGCCTTCATGTCGGGTAGAGTCCATCCGGTTTCGGTGAAGTAGAGCATTTTGCGCTCGACTTCAGTCAGCGGCGTTCCCTCAAGCTCCGCCTCTTCGGCAATCCTCGCCGCCAGGTAGTCTTTTGCTTCCCGAATAGTTCCAAATTTCCGCGCGTCGCTTGCAGATCTGTTGAAACCAGGTTCATTGATTGCTGCGGAGGAGGGATGCTTCCGGTTTGCGGTTACCATGTCTGTGCCGATTAACCGCAAGTAGAGCCAAATCAAGGGCCAAAACACTACCCTGGGGAGGTCAAACGTCACCTTTCTACTTTGCGCGCCCTCATCGATCGAAATGGCCCAAACTACGACCGCGAAGGAAACGGCCGAGAATCCGAGATAGCCACCCCAGACCCCCATAAATAGAAGCATGTCGTGCATTCGGAGCTCCTGCGTTGCGTGTCGCTCAATTGTCTTGGCGCTTCGCCTTCACCTCGTTCAGTGTCACACGCGCCTTCACAATCCTCGTTACAAGGGTCTTGGGCAGCGGCTTGTCCACGGGAAACTGAATTGTTCCCTTCGACCTTTTGTACGTCTTCAGTTCCTCGGCGAACTCAGCTTCAAGCGAATGATCCATGGGGAAAAAGCTGCAGTGATTCTTGAAAGCGGCGTACCAGACAAGCGCGCCCTTGTAATGGAACGAGGGAATTCTGTAGCTGATTGCCTCCATGGCTTCCTTCGGCGCGGCGGCCCGAATCATAGCCCGCGTCTTTTCGAGCGTGGTCCGCGCCGGCTCCGGCACCTGCGCCAGGTATGCCTCTACCTCGGCACGGCCAATCTCCGGGTCCGCTTTCTTAGGGCTCGCCTTCTTCACAGTCATCGCAATCGCTCCTCGGGCGGCTATCCCTTTTTCTCCCGCTCTTCGGTCAGGTACGCAAGCCACGCGTCCATCCCCGTGCCCGTCTTGGACGACGTCTCAAAGATGCGTATGCCGGGCCGAATCTCGTTGATGTTCCTGAGCGCCAGTTCGCGGTCAAACCCGCACGGCTCGGCGATATCCATCTTGGTAATCACGGCAGCGTCCGCGGAGTTGAACAGAGTGGGATACTTCAGCGGCTTGTCTTCGCCCTCGGTCACGCTCAGCAGCGCCACGCGAATGCCCTCGCCGAGGTCGTAGCTCGACGGGCAAACCAGGTTGCCGACATTCTCAATAAACAGGTAGTCGAGGCCGCCGAGCTCCACGCCCTCCCAGCCTGCCAGGTGACGGTCGATCATCTCCGCATCCAGGTGGCAGATGCCGTGAGTATTGATCTGGCGGACAGGCGCACCGCTCGCGGCCAGGCGGCGCGCGTCGTTGTCGGTCTCCAGATCGCCCACCAGTGCGGCCACGCGCGCCCCGCCCGCCCGCAGCTCACGAAGGGTCCGCTCCAGAAATGCCGTCTTTCCCGTCCCAGGGCTTGAAACCAGGTTTAGCACCAGCACGCCGGCTGCGCCGTAGCGCGAGCGCAGCCCGCGCGCCAGCTCGTCATTCTTCTTCAGGATTCCCTGCCGCAGCTCCACAATTCTCGTCATTTCTTCACCCCAGCCGTTTCTATGCCCGCCTCGTCGTCAATCTCAAAGGATTCAATCTCCAGCTCCCGCCCCTGCCTCAGGTCGCTCGAGGGCTCCCCGCACCGCGGACATCGGAAACTCTGCACTCCGTCCAGTTCCACATCCGCATCGCAGAGGGCGCAGTGCAGCACCACGGGAACGGTCGTCACGACGAGCCGCGAACCCTCCAGCGGCGTTCCTTCCGTCGCAATTCCCCAGCAGAACTCCA
>JBELAI010000396.1:0-3530 GCA_049508975.1 Occallatibacter sp.
CCTGGCACATGGCGGCCACCTCACACACGGCCACAAGATGAGCTTTAGCGGCAAGCTCTACCGGCCCACCTTCTACCACGTGCGTAAAGATACCGAACTGATTGACTACGATGAAATGGAAGCTGTCGCCGAACGCGAAAAGCCCCAGATGATCATCGGCGGTGGCAGCGCGTATCCACGCCTGTGGGACTTCGCTCGTATGCGCCAGATCGCTGACAAAGTGGGCGCGAAATATGTCTTCGACATGGCCCACATCGCCGGACTCGTCGCCGGCGGCGTTCATCCCTCACCCGTACCCCACGCGCACATTACCACCACTACGACGCACAAGACGCTCCGCGGCCCGCGCGCAGGATTGATCCTCTGCGGAACAGACTTCCAGGTCGGCGAAAAGCCTGAGCAAACCATCGGCAAAGAGATCGACAAGTCTGTCTTCCCCGGCCAGCAAGGTGGTCCGCTCATGCACATCGTGGCAGCCAAAGCGGTCGCATTTGCCGAGGCGCTACGCCCTGAGTTCAAAACCTATGCCGCGCAGATCATAGCCAATGCCAAAGTGCTCGCTGCCAGCCTTCAGGAAGCGGGCTTCCGCATCATCTCCGGCGGCACAGATAACCACCTGATGCTGGTTGATACCTTCCAGAAGGGAATCCTCGGCTCCGAAGCTGAATTGGCGCTCGGCAAGGCGGGCATCACGGTCAACAAGAACTCCATTCCCTATGACACCAACCCTCCGCTTAAGCCCTCGGGCATTCGTGTAGGCACACCCGCGCTCACCACCCGCGGAATGAAAGAGCCGGAGATGCGCCTCATCGCCGCCTGGATCACTCGGGCTCTCGATCAGCGCAATGACGACGCGGCCCTCGATCGGATTCGCGTCGAAGTCGCTGAACTGGCCAACCAGTTTCCGCTTTATGCCTGGCGGCGCACAGCAGCTGCAGTCACCGTTTAAGACCGCGCTCCGTCGCCTGTCTAAGTGGCCTAACTCTCGTAAACTCGAAATTCATCACCCGCAACTTGCCGGATGACATCGGGTTCCAGTTATTGTTATTGGTGATGACCCACCAGGGGGAGAGACCATAAGCGCTAAGATAAGCATTGATTGTATATCCATTTGGATGTAGTCTTCTTGGCATGTCTGAGCTAGAGGATTGGCCGGTTGTTCTGGAACTGCTTCCTGAAGGTTGGGAGCAGGCTGGGCGCAGCAGCGGGGCGGTGAAGCGGTTGCGCGGATTTGCCTCGATGGAAGCATTGCTGCACACGCTGTTGCTGCATGTTGGCTGCGGCTGGTCGTTGCGCGAGACGGCGGTGCAGGCTAAGTTAGCGGGCATTGCGGATGTCTCCGATGTGACGTTGCTGAACCGGTTGCGCGATGCCGAACTCTGGCTGCGGCACTTGTGCCAGCAGTTGTGGCAGGAAGGCGGGGTCAGCCTGCAACCGGCGCTTGGCGGACGCGCGGTGCGGGTGCTGGACGCGACCGTGGTTCGGGAGCCGGGCCGGACCGGGAGCCAGTGGCGGATTCATTACAGCCTTCGTCTTCCCAGCCTGGAGTGCGACAGCTTTAAACTGACTCCGAACCATGGCAAGGGGTCTGCGGAGCGGTTTGGACATTTCGTTTTTGAACCCGGAGAACTGGTGTTGGCCGATGCCGGCTACTGCCATCCGGCGGGGATCGCGGCGGTGGTCGAACAACAGGCAGATGTCTGTGTTCGTCTGAATCCACATGCTTTACCTCTCTATGACGAGCAGGGCGAGCCCTTTTCGGTGACAACTGCGGTGGCCGGCTTGCTTCGCGCCGGTCAAGCGGCGGAGTGGCCGGTGGAGGTTCGTTCCGGCTCCGAACGCATCGCCGGACGAGTGTGCGCGATCCGCAAGAGTCAGACGGCGATCAACCAGAGCCGCCGGCGCCTGCGCGAAAAGCTGAAAAGCGGAGAGAGCATGAGCGAGCAAACATGGCAATTTGCCCAATACGTGATGGTTTTCACCACCCTGCCCCGCCAGGCAGCCACTGTCCGCCAGGTGCTGGAATGCTACCGTCTGCGCTGGCAGGTCGAGCTGACCTTCAAGCGTCTCAAGTCCATCGCCCAACTGGGCCATCTGCCCAAATACCACGATCAAAGCAGCCGTGCGTGGCTCTACGGGAAGCTCCTGGCAGCCTTGCTCACCCAGAAACTGGCCCGGCTGGGAAACTCAATTTCCCCCTGGGGCTACCCGCTGCCGGAAACCCCGCACCCGCAGTCGATGGCGTGAGTTCCAGTTCGCCTTCCATCTGCTTACAGCCGCCATCGCGCCACATCTGAGGCTCCGAGAAGTGCTCCAGCAGTGGAACCAGATCACAGCAGCCCTCGCCGAACCTCATCGAAGGCGAAAACCAAAGATCGACTCGTTATCTTAGCGCTTATGGGGGGTGCCCCGTCGGATTATTCAGCCGTTTCCCGGACACCCGGCGTCCGGCGTTCCTCAAGCAATTCGCCCGAGCGAGCCTCCCGCGAGCGTCTGCCCCACCGCAGGTGGCAAGTGTTTTGTTTTCTTACGGATACCAATAACCCCTTTACTTGCCGCACTTGCGGCGACACCCGCCACGTAACATGATGAAAATAATACACTTATTTCCAGGAGGGGGGTAGGCGTCGATCTCACGCGAAATCACATCAAGTTGGGGAAACCCGGGGACAGACGGGATGTTCCCAGAGCCATTAGTCAATAACGGGCGGGTTGCCACGATCTCACGCGAAAATCACATTAAGCCGCGGGGTGCCCCCGGTTCCCTCGCTTTTGGGGACCGGGGATGGCAGTACGCCGGTGCGAGCCTTCCGCGAGCGTCTGCTCCATGCAATGGTTCACGGACAAGAAACTCGCAAGCCGGGGAGGCCCTCAAAATCCTTGAGGTTGACGGTCAATAGAGCATAGTCGTTTTCCAATGCCTGAGCAGCTATCCAGATATCGTTGACCCGTGTTCGTGGCGACCGGCCTGACTGTTTCATGAACGCGGCCAGGATGCCGAAGGCGGTGGCCGTAAGCGAAGAAACATCCAGAACTGGCCGCTGTTGCAAGCTGCCCAGGTAGCGAATGCGCAACATCCGTGTTGCTGGATCGGTGCACGATTCGACGCCAAAACTCAGTTCTCCGAGCGAAATGGCTGAAATGTAGACTTGCTCGTCTGCGGCAGCCCTGAGCACGGCTTGACTGGACATTTGCCCGCTGGCCAACCCTATCCAGATTGACGTGTCGAAGATCATCCCCACGGGTCTATCCCCACGGATCTCGAACCTCTTCGTCGAATTCGCCACGGCTGTCCTTGAGCCAGGAGTTGCCCTGGGCGGGAGTTAACATTCCTTCGAGGCCGGCGATGGCTTGCGCAGCGGTCATGGATCGCTTAGCGGGAACAATATGGGCAACTTCAGTGCGATTCCGCACCACGCTGACCGTTTCGCCAGTGAGGATGCGTTCCAGGATGGCGCTCGTGTTGCGTGCCAGATCGGAGGCGCTAATTGCCCGCATTTCAATACCTCACCCACAAGAGATACGCATTG
>JBELAI010000397.1:0-3511 GCA_049508975.1 Occallatibacter sp.
ACTCGTTACTCACTACGCGAGCAGGTTCCGGAAGGAAGAGTGCTCAACATTCTTCTCGCGGAGGATAACCTGGTGAATCAGAAGCTCGCCCGCCGACTGCTCGAAAAGCGCAACCATTCGGTCACCGTCGTTGCTAATGGCAGAGAAGCGCTCGCCGCATTGGAAAAGGGCACCTTCGATTTGGTTCTCATGGATGTGCAAATGCCGGAGATAGATGGATTAAGAGCCACCATGATCCTGCGCGAACAAGAACGTGACATGGGCAGGCATCAGCCAGTGGTTGCAATGACAGCGCTGGCTATGAGTGGTGACAAGGAACGCTGCATCATGGCCGGGATGGATGGCTATCTGTCCAAGCCCATCCGTCCTCAGGAGCTTGACCGGCTTCTCGACAGCTATCTCGAGGGGAGAGAGCAGGTCACCCGATCGATCGATCTCCCTTCCGCCGCAGAAAGCCCCGTCAACGTTCCCGAGCTCCTCGATCGAATCGATAACGACCGTAAGCTTCTTGCCGAACTCGTGGATCTCTTCCGCGCAGAGCTTCCCGGCAACCTTCTGGCTGCACAACAGGCCATCGACAGAGAGGATAGTGGTGCTCTTCAGACCACGGCTCACGCACTCAGGGGTGCGCTGGGCAATCTGTCGGCGAATCGGGCGTTGGCACTCTGTTCGGAGCTCGAAACGATTGGTAAATTACACAAGCTGAGGGAGGCTCAAGGTACGCTTGAACGACTGATGCGGGAACTTTCAAATGTCAGTCGGGCGCTTGAGGCCCTCTGCCCAGGTCACGTCGAATGAAAATACTGATCGCGGATGACGAACCTGTCTCTCGCCTGCTCATGCAGCGTACTCTGCTGAAATTTGGCTATGAAGTGCAGCACGCTGAAAATGGCCGCCAGGCCGCCGATATCCTTGCCGAAGGCAATGGCCCGCGTCTTGCGCTCATTGACTGGATGATGCCGGAAGTCGACGGCCCTGCCCTTTGTCGTTTGTTACGCGGCAACCAGCGCGACGGGTCCTACGTTTACATCCTTCTGCTCACTTCCAGACAGGACCACGAGGATATAGTCGCCGGTCTTGAGGCCGGGGCGGACGACTACATCACCAAACCGGTCCACCCGGCAGAACTCAAAGCCCGTCTTCATACGGGTCGCCGGATCCTGTCGCTCGAAGACAGGCTTGTCAAGGCACGCGAGGAAATGCGTTTTAAGGCAACCCACGACTCCCTTACGACGCTATGGAACCGCGCCTCCATTCTGTCTCTCGTACGCGGGGAGTTGCATCGCTCCGCGCGTCATGCCACGCCAACTTCCATCCTGCTTTGTGACATAGACCACTTCAAGCAGATTAACGACAAGTACGGCCATCTGACTGGCGATGTTGTCCTGGAAGAAGCGGCTAAGCGGCTGATCTCCGCGGTTCGTGCCTACGACGCTGTGGGCCGCTACGGAGGTGAAGAGTTTCTGATCAGTCTCAGCGATTGTGACGAGAATGGCCTCAGAGCGCGGGCCGAAGACATCCATCGGGCTATAGCAGGGCGGCCGATCGAGACCGGAAGCGGAAGCGTCTCGATCTCCATCAGCATCGGCGCTACGACTTGTACCGGCTCGGAGCCGGGCGAGCAATCTCTCGAGCGCATGCTTGCCCAGGCGGACGCCGCGCTCTACCAGGCAAAAGCCGCGGGCCGAGCCCGTACAGTTTTTGCTTCTGTTTCCTGCCCTCTCATTCCTTACGCGTAAGCGAAAAAGCATTCGCCGGTAGCGTCCTAAAAAGGGGTTGCTACGGAATAGGCGGGAGTTAGCGGGATATCGCGGGACAATTGCCTTGCGAAGAGTTTTGGTTCTCCATTAGTCGATTTGGTAGGCTGCGCAGTGGTCCGCGAATTTGTGGTCGTCATGTTCATCGGCGATTAATTCCTGAAGCCCCTCTATCTGGTCGGCTATCAATTTCTGATCCACCCAAAGCTCAAGGCGGGCGATTGAAAAAGTCGCGCCGCATTGCGGGCAAACCACGTGTTCCCCCGTCTTCCGGTAGTTCGCCGGGGTCTTCTGGCCCACTCGAACTGCAATGAAGCTAAGGGCGTTCACAGGACGTTTCGGGAGCATCGAAGCCGCCCCTGGCTGACGTCAGCGGGCCTCAGGCTTGAGTAACACCGATGTCGAAGGATGGCAGGGAATGGCTGTGGATTTCAATAGGCAGTAAAGCGCACGACCGTGCTTACTCTGATTGTCCCGTGTAGACGCTGATGTGAACCCAGCCGTCGGTCCAATTAATTGGAAAGCATATCTCGCGAACAATGAGCAGGTTGTGAGCCAGGCGCAGAGAGCCGAATTGGGCGCGGGTGTTCAATTTTGCCAAGTTGTGAATTCTGTACACTCCAACGCTGAAAGCACCCCGCCTGCGAAGGTCGGGACATCTCGACTCTTGCATTCGACAACCCAAGTGGGGATTTTATTCAAAAAAACTTATTACTTTAGTACTGTTGCGCTTCTCAGGCAAAGTCTGGCACTCTGAGCCATTCCCTTGAATCTGCGGGCCCGCCAGAGCAGTTGCCAGGTGGCGGGCCTTTTCCCTTGACACCCCCGCTGGCCGAACAGTCTGCGGCGACCAAAAGGCACCACACCTCCAAGCGGCACACTAACACCAGCCCGGGGGCGTTCTTTTTGCGCCCTGTCACTTCAAACTACTACGGAGAAAAGTCAGGAGTAAACCCGCTAGGGTGAAATTAAACCCGCAGGTCACTGCCGCAGATGCCTGTGCGACGAACCCGTCACGCGATGCCGTCTACCGCTTGTTGTAAATCCCCTAATCTGTTTCCAACGTCCGAATTGTGCAGCTCCGGTGAGCGTGTTGGCCTGCTATGAGTCACTAAGGCCCTCGATCGTGCGGTTCGGACGCGTCCGCGGTGGAAGAAACTTTAGTTGTCACGCATAAGTTGTATGGCGCCGAACATTCCATCGGTAACTAATGAATAATGCAAAGGTAACTTGCCCGGTGCGTAATCGCCAGAACAGTTGGGACTTCGTTGAGATTCAAATGGAACAATATGTCCGGCGCGCGGTTTGGAGTCCTGCTCGCAGCGATGTTCGTGGGATTGGTAATTGGAGCTAATCTCCTGCCCGAAGAGGCCCTTCGCTACTTGCGGCCAAGCGCAGCGTCGAGCTATTGGCATTTGTTCGCTGGCCTTGCAGGAGCCGCCTCCCTTGTCATTGGCCTTGGAGTTCTCGGGCGATCCATCGATCGACAACAGCTGCTTGACCATTATCTTCTCGAGGCGTTTCTCGAACATATTCCGGACAACGTTTTTTTCAAGGACCTTGACAGCCGGTTTGTGCGGGTCAGCAGCGCGATGGCAAAATACTGCGGTCTTAAGGATCCGGCGCAGGCTATTCGCAAGACGGATGCGGACATCTTCACCGGGGAGCATGTGGAACAGGCTCTCGCCGACGAACGTGAAGTCATCCGCACCGGCCGGCCCATTCTCGACAAAGAAGAAAAAGAGACCTGGCCA
>JBELAI010000398.1:0-3490 GCA_049508975.1 Occallatibacter sp.
CCGCGGCCCGGTCACGACAGCAGAAAAACTCCGCGTCGAACTCTATGACAAGGTCAACCGCCTCGGCATCGGCGCGCAGGGCCTCGGCGGCCTCACCACTGTGCTCGACGTCAAAGTCCTCGACACCCCCGCCCACGCCGCCAATCTCCCCGTCGCCATGATCCCCAACTGCGCCGCCACCCGCCACGCGCACATCGTCCTCGACGGCTCCGGCCCGGTCTATCTCGATCCGCCCAACCTCGAAGACTGGCCCAAGCTCACCTATGACGTAAGCGGAGCCCGCCGCGTGAATCTTGACACTGCGACCCGCGCCGAAGCCGCCACATGGAAGCCCGGCGAAGTCCTGCTCCTCACCGGCAAGCTGCTCACCGGCCGCGACGCCGCTCACAAGCGCATGACCGACATGCTCAGCCGCGGCGAAATGCTCCCCGTCGACTTCCACGACCGCTTCATCTATTACGTTGGCCCGGTCGACCCGGTGCGCGAAGAGGTTGTCGGCCCGGCCGGTCCCACCACCGCCACCCGCATGGACAAGTTCACCCGCCAGATGCTCGCTGAAACCGGCCTTCTGGGCATGGTCGGCAAGGCCGAGCGCGGCCCCACGGCCATCGACGCGATCCGCGAGTTCGGCGCAGTCTACCTCATGGCCGTCGGCGGAGCCGCTTATCTCGTCTCCAAAGCCATCACCGGCTCGCGCCTCATGGCCTTCGGCGACCTGGGCATGGAAGCCATCTACGAGTTCGATGTACGCGACATGCCAGTGACGGTCGCCGTCGATTCCAAGGGCACCAGCGTGCACAATACCGGTCCCGCCGAATGGCAGCAGCGCATCGCCGGAATCCCGATTCTGCAGTAGCAACCGATCCGGCGTCAGGCAGCCAAACGCGCTCAGGCAGGAGGCGACGCATGTATGAGGTCATCCTCAAGCGGTTCGAGAATCCCGACGAAACCCGGGTCTTTGAAAAAGGCAGGTTCGAACTTGTGCACATCGGGGGAATGACCATCGGCCGCGCTACTTACGAGCCCGGCTGGAAGTGGTCGATCCACGTTGGACGCGCGCTCGGCAAAGCGAGCTGCGAAGTGGAGCATGTGGGGATCGTTCTCGCAGGCTGCGCTACCGCGGCCATGGACGACGGCCGCATCTTCGAGATGAAGGCTGGAGACATTTTTTATATTGAGCCCGGCCACGACAGTTGGGTAGTTGGCGACGAGCCATATGTCTCGCTCCATTTGATGGGGGCAGGCGATTACGCGGCGCATAAAAGCGGGTCGAAGGAATAAACCTGATCCCTAACCCCTAATCCCTAGCCCCTGCCTCAACGCTGCTTGCCCACCCTGATCACCAACCCCATGGTGTAACCCAGGTTATTCTGGATCGTCGAACCGAACCCGGTCAGGTAATACTCCGGCGCAACCCGCAGGGCGATGTTCGGCGCCACGTTGTAATCGACGAAGATGCTCGCGCTGGCGGCAAAGGTCGAGGCATCCGGATAGAGGACACCCAGCGTGCCAAACCCGTTGGTATCCCCCGTGAAGTTGCCCCGCGCATACCCCGCCATCACGCGGCCGGAGACCGAATACTTGGGCTGAAGATAAAAGCGATAGGTCGGTCCAATCAAAGCCGCATACTGGCTGATGGCCGGCTTGTCCAGCCGCACGTCGCCCGCCGGGGGAGTGCCCTGCTGGGGCTCAATGAACGGTGTGCCGTAGTAGCCGCGTCCATCCACCGTCACGCCCAGGCGCTCGTTGAAGTAGCGGGTTAGTCCCACGTTCCAGTCGTATTCGTTTACGCGCTGCAACACCGCGCCCGGAGTAAACCGCAAGTAACCGGCGCCCACGTACCCTTCATAAGTATGATCGTAGGCCTCATGAATCGCATCGGCGCGCCGCTTGTCCCGGCGAGCCTTGATGCGCGCCTGCACGCTGAGCTGAGGCTGATTCTGCTGCTGCGCTTCGGCTGCGGTGGGCGCCTGTTGGTCGGCGTGCGCGGCGGTGCTGCTCGAACTGGATGTTTGGGCCGGCAGAACGGATATCGCTGAACACGCGAGCGCCAAAAGAAGGGCAAGACGGCGAAAAGAGTACATCGGTATTGGGTTACCTCCATGGGATTACGGAAGCGCACCACCACTCTCGGCAGCGCTTCCCCCAGTAGGTATTAAAACATCCCAGGGGGGTGCCTTGTGGGTGAACCTGCACTGCCTTGGACGCAGCCCGCGCTGATTCGCCCCGTTTGTCTTGGGAACAAATGCCTTCCGCGTCCCGCATCTTGCCTCGGAGTGCAACATATTCTCGACCGCCAGCCAATTTCATCGCTTTCACCGGTAAATTCCTTCGGAGCTGTTATCCCGAACGCAGCGCAGCTCCGCATCGCCAACCGCACAGACTCGACCAGCACACCTCGACTTGGTATCCGTTAGTTTGCCGGCCCCGCAAACAGCAGCAGATTCCCGTCCGGATCCTTGACGATGAAATTCCTGGCGCCCCAAGGCTGCTTTTTCAGCGTCTGCTGAAAGGCAATGCCGGCGGACTGAAACTCAAGAAACAGCAGCTTGATCTCGTCCGCTGTAGCCACGGTCATGGATACGGACAAGAGCTCCTCCCGATCGCGAACCGTGGCCTCGATCATCGGCCTCTCGACGCACCTTAGATTGAGACGTGCGGCGTCGCGACCCACCTGCGCGTAAAAGGGAGGGCTGCCATAACTGAAGACAAGCGTAAAGCCCAACTTCTCACAGAAGAATTCGCACGATCTCTTGATGTCGGTGACCAAAAGTTGCGGCTCTGCGCAGACAATCGTCGCCTTGGATGTCGATGATTTCTGCTCGCGCGGCGCGGTCGAAAGTCCTGTTTTCAGCGACTGCCAACTATTGAAGCCCTGCTGTCTTGCCACCATTTCCTGCGCATCTCTGAGCCTAAAGCTCGCCGCCAGAATCTCGGCGTCCGGCATATGCAGGAAACGAGGCAATTGCGCGCGGATTTGCGCGGCAACGGGATAATGGCCTTCGCGATGCCAGCGCAAAATGAGCTTGGCTTGCTTCTTGAGATTTTCCAGATTGGGCATGTAGACCTCCACGATGAGATCGTAGGTGGGCATTGCCCTTCGGCGTCCTGCCGTTGCTTCCTACATGCGCAGATTGCAGTATCTGCGGAGTGTTGGTAGTTGTCAATTCAGAAACCCGCCGCGCTACCCCTTCCGAATTCCTGGTAACCTTTGCAGTTAATTCAATCCACAACAATCCGAAAAACAAAGAATCCGCAAGCGCAAGGGAACTCCCATGCTCTACGATGAAGTCCATTGGAGATCACAACGAATATGGGCCGATTTCTGTTGGGCATCATCGTCGGAATCATCCTCGCGCCGGCCGTGGTGCTGGCATGGTTTCATTGGGGCCACGTCCCGGTAGCTGTTGCCGATCCCCCGCTGCCCGAAGAACGCCTGATCGTTCATGTTCCGCTCAGCGCCCGCATCGACCGCGAACTGATCAGGAAT
>JBELAI010000399.1:0-3475 GCA_049508975.1 Occallatibacter sp.
GGCACACGGAAGCACAGACGCCGCGCGCCACGGACAGAAGCTGCTGGTGACCATCGGCGGGCATTCGGGCAACGGCCGCAAGATCGGCGCAGTCGACTTCGGCCCGGCGGCAGCGGAGTTCAGCGAGGACAACGCAACGCTGGAATGGTACGACTACCTGCTGCAAGGCAAGCAGAACAAATTCGCGACCAACAAGCCGGTGAAGATTTTTGTGATGGGCAAAAATGAGTGGCGCTATGAGGACGACTGGCCGCTCAAGCGGGCGAAGGAGACGCGCTATTTGCTGGGGTCAGGTGGGAAGGCGAACAGCGCGGCGGGAGATGGCGCACTGTCGACGGCGGATGCCAAGGGTGCAGAGGCGGACAGCTATGTCTACGATCCCGCCAATCCCGTCCCGACTGTGGGCGGGCCTCTCTGCTGCGACGGAACGCACTTAGCTCCCGGCCCGCGCGATCAGAAAGAAGTTGAGGCGCGCCCCGACGTTCTTGTCTACTCCACGTCGCCCCTCGATCAGGACCTGGAAGTCACTGGCCCCGTAACGTTGGATTTGTTCGCAAAGACCTCCGCCGCCGATACGGACTTCACCGCCAAGTTAGTCGATGTAAGCCCCGACGGCTTCGCGCAAAACCTGACCGAGGGAATCATCCGCGCCCGATTCCGCGAATCGACCACCAGCGCGCCAACGCCCATCACGCCAGGCCAAGTCTACGAATTCAAAATCGATATGTGGTCCACAAGCAACGTGTTCTTGAAAGGCCACAAAATCCGTCTGGAAGTAAGCAGCAGCAACTTCCCGCGCTTCGACCGCAATTTGAACACAGGGAAGGATGCGAGCACCGACTCGGAAATCGTGAAGGCGACGAATACTGTGCTGCACGATGCGGAGCATCGCAGCGCGTTGATTTTGCCGGTGGTGGAGCGTTAGGGATCAGTGCTCTCTCATGTCACAAAAACGAAACCCGGGGCACCAGCAATTCAAGCGGAAAGGAATTCATGCTAGCGGCCGAATTTCTGAAGACAATCTACTTGGGTGACCGCGGATGCAAGTCCATTACGATCAATGGATGGGACCAGCGAGTGGTGATCCAAGTTAATGAGATTTCAAGGGTACGAAGTGCCGCGGGAAATTGGGATTATTACAACGATGAGAACATTGTGGATGGCTTGCTGGTCTTCACTGACGTTCGATCCATCTATTTCGACCCGGCTGGGCCGATCCCAAATGACTATATTGAGTTTGTTGAAGTTGAACTTTTGCCCGACGACTATTACCGATTTAAGACTTCGGTTGGTTCAGTGAACGACTCAGCCGAATCAAAGGATATTCTAGCGGTCATTGAATCCAAGAGTGTGCACTTGGAGGATCCCGCAACGCCAGGTGTATTGATTGAAGATTGATAGGCTGGGTGCCCAGGTCTCGCCTTTGAGACCTGGGAGGCCACGGATGTCCACCAACACTGATCAGCCCCGTCGCTGACTAACCGACCAACTGCCCCGCCGACTTGCTAGCCGCAATCAGCTCCTTCGCCGCCAACCGTCCCAGCCGAATGCAATCCGGAATCCCAATCCCGTCATAAGCATTCCCAGCCAGCTTCAATCCCGGCAGCGCGGCTACATGCTCGGCTACGCGCTTTGCTCTTACCTGATGTCCGACAGCGTACTGGGCCATCGCCCGACGCCAGCGCGACACCTGTGTATGCTCCGGCTCGGCTTCGATACCCAGAATCTCCTTGAGCTCGCGGCGCACCGTAGCAACCAGAACATCGTCGTGCTCGGCCAGCAGCCCCTCATTCTTCATGCCGCCCAGAAACGCCCGCAGCACAGCTTTCCCCTGCGGCGTACGTCCCAGAAACTTCCGGTGCACAAACGTGCAGGCCAGCATCGCGCGGCCCTCACTCGCAGGCACCAGAAAACCAAAGCCATCCGGCAGCTTGCCGAGCGTGGCTTCGTCATACAGCAAGTTCACGGTAATCGATGAAGAATACGGGATCGCTCCCAGGTCCTCGCCCAGCGTTTCGTCTACCGGGCCCAACAGCACACCCGCAGCCCAGGCCGGCGAGCAGACAATTACAGAATCGTAGTTCTCTTTAACACCCCCAGCCTCAACCGTCCAGCCGTTCGCAACCTTCTGCAGCGCGCTCACCGGCGTTGCAACCCGCACCCAGTCCGGATTGAGCTTGGCCTGGAGCGCGTCGACAAGCTGCTGCAATCCGTTGCGCAGCGTGGTGAAAATCGACCGTGGCGCAGGCCGTCCATTGCCGTTTCCATTCGACGCACCATTCTTCTTCGCGGCTTCCTTTGCGCGAGCCTTCATCTTCGCGTGGCCGGCAAGCATTCCGCGTGTAAGCGAACCAAACTCACTCTCCATCTCCACCAGCCGCGGTAGAACGGTGCGCGCGCTCAACTGGGTCGCGTCTCCGCCATAGATTCCGCTCAGCAGCGGGTCGGCCAGCCGATCGACGGCCTCCGCGCCAAAATGCCGCTCCACCAAATCCGCCACAGCCTCATCTTCTTCACCGCTGGGGCGAGGCGGGTGAAGAAGTTCCATACCCATCCGCAACTTGGTTTTCAGGCTGAACAAGCGGGTCATCGCCGTAGGAATCAGCTTGGTGGGCACCAGGAACATCAGGCCGTCCGGCATGGGAACGAGCCGGTTCTTCACCAGGATATAGGTCTTGCGCTCGGCGTCGTTGGAGGACACGAGTTCTCCCGCCAGCCCAAGTTCGCGGCACAACTCGATGCCCGCCGCCTTTTCTGTCAGAAAGGAATCCGGCCCGCGCTCCAGCACTGCGCCGTTGACGATCTCCGTGGCCAGCGACCCGCCGAGCCTTTCCCGCGATTCAAACAGCGTGTATTCGACAGCTGCTCCCGCCGCGCGCGCCTTTTCCAGTTCATAGGCAGCCGCCAACCCTGCAATGCCTCCGCCAATGATTGCTGTTCTCATTGTGACCCCACATCATCTTAGAGTACTTCCGCGAACTCTGGCACCTGGGAAGCCGGCAAGCTTGTGTGGCGCCAATTCAATGTCCACAGCAATAGAATCAACCCGAGGTCGTAAGTTTTATGTGATCTAAATCACATGTTTGGGCGCGGTTAGATTCAAAGAGCTCTCCCATTTCCAGCGCCTATAATCGCTTTAGCCTGCTGAACATTCCGCACGCCTTCCCCCTGCCCGCCCACCTAAACCGGAGGCATTGAATGACCGCTGAGCTGATCCACCGGCTGCACTTCGCCTTCACCATCACATTCCACTACCTGTTTCCTCAGTTGACCATGGGGCTGGCGCTGCTGATCGTGGTGCTCAAGACGGTTGCGCTCAAGACCGGCAGCGAGCAGTGGGACCGTGCCGCCCGTTTCTGGGGCCGCATTTTCGGCATCAACTTCGTTTTCGGCGTGGTCACCGGCATTCCCATGGAGTTCGAATTCGGCACCAACTGGGCGCGTTTTTCGCGGCTGTCCGGCGGCGTGATCGGTC
>JBELAI010000004.1:0-90514 GCA_049508975.1 Occallatibacter sp.
AAGTCGAATAAACCAAGTTAGTCGCGGTCGAATTCAATTCCGTCAAAGTGAGGTTGCTTCCCCCACCGGCAATCCCTTTATTCGTGGATTGATACGCTCCCGTAGTCACCGGGAAATCCGTCGAGCCGGAAACCCCAAAGAGATATGCATCGCCAACTGAGTTAATTGCCACCCGAACGATCGACTGGGAAATATAGTCCGTGCTGCCGCCCACAAACGTGGAGTAAACCAACCCGCTGGCCGTCGGGTTAAGCTTGGTCACAAAAGCAATTCCGTAGAAGTCGGCCGCTCCCTTGTTAGTGGTCTGATATGCCCCCGTCGTCGTCGGATAATTCCCTGAAAACGCAACCCCGGCAACATACGCGTCGCCAGTCGAGTCGATGGCGATCGAGGTCGCATAGTCGCCCACGTTGCCACCCACGTACGTCGAGTACAGCAGTCCCGTTCCCGTTGGATTGAGCTTGGTAACAAAGTTGTTCGTGCCCGAAGCCGCGGCCGCATTGTTGGTCGTCTGATAAGCGCCTGTAGTTGTCGGAAAGTTGCTGGAGTACGTGTAACCCGTCACGTAAGCATCTCCAGCCGAATCGACGGCAATCGACTGCCCCAAATCCCCGCCGGAGGGACCGCGTGTGCCGCCCAGAAACGTCGAATAAATAAGTGCGCTCCCAGACGAATTCAGCTTGGTTACAAATGCGCTCGAAGCCGCGTCCTTATCTGTTGTCTGATACGCCCCCGGAGTTACTGGATAATCCGTTGAAGAAGTGTAGCCGGTAAGATACGCATTGCCCGAGCCATCGACTGCAATCGCCGTAATCATATCTGAGTTACTGCCACCCAGATAAGTCGAATACACCAGCGTTGGATCTATCGTCAGCGGCGCGCTCCGGTCATATGCGCCTAACTCGAACCCAACGGCATTCCCCGCCAACAGCTTGAACCTGCCTGCGACCGAACGCCTGCGTCCATCGATCGTTTGGAAAACCACCGGCGCATGGAAAGCAATCTGCCCGTCCGGAGCATCAATCTCCAAATTTCCATCCGCATCCCGCCGCAACTGCCGTGCCCCGTCGAATTTCAACCGTATCGATCCAGCATCTGCTCCAGCCCCAACCTGAAAGTCATACTCCAGCCGCTGCCCATTGCCGTAATACACCAGGTCCACACCGGGATACACGCCCGCGTACCGCACCCTGCCGAAATTCGGCACATTCGTATGCCAACCGGCCCGATCGTTCCCCATCATGTAATTCACGATTCCCGGCAGCCGCTCTAATCCCTCAGGTTCCGTGTCGGCATTGGCCCCGCTCAGCCTCATCCGCACCACGTCGGTCGTTCGAGAATCCCCGCCCGGCTTGCGCAGCGAAAGCACCGCATCCCGCCCAGTCAGGAACAGCGAAAATCCGCTTCCCCGCGCAAGAAACTTCACTTGGCCGTCCGTCTGTCCCTCATTCGCTTCAAACCGCAGCGGCAGACGCCCATATTCGCCCACAATCTGCGGATTGGCGTCGGCTACCGTTCCCTTCGCCGTGTTCGCAAAAGTCAGCGCTTTTGCCGAACGTTTCACCGCCGGCGACACCGCAACCCCGCTCACCGCCAGCGTCTGCGGCGAACCAGCCTCGTTGTCCTTCACATCCAGCGTCGCCGTCAACGTTCCCGCGGTCGTCGGCTTGAACGTAATCACAATCCCGCAGCTCGCCCCGATCGCCAGGCTGGTCCCGCAATTGTTGGTCTGGGTAAACGCCGTCGCATTCGTGCCGACAAAGCCGATGCTCGTAATCGCCAGAGCCGCCGTTCCGGAGTTAGTCAGCGTAATGCTCGGCGCCGTATTCGTCGCTCCCACGGTGGTCGAATTAAAGCTCAGCGCCTGCGCCGACAGCTTCGCCACTGGCGCCGGCGTTACACCTGTTCCAATCAATGTCACAATTTGCGGCGAACCAAACGCATTGTCCGCAAAATTCAACCACACCTTGAGCTCCCCAATTGCCGCCGGCTTGAAAACCACCGTCACCGTGCAGGAAGCTCCCGCCGCCACGCTCGTGCCGCAGGTCGTCGTCCAGGGAAACGAGCTGGCGTGACTCCCGGTGATCGTGATCCCGAGGCCAGTCCCGCTCAAACTCAGTGCCGCCTTCCCCGTGTTTTTCAGTGTCACCGTCTGGCTCGCGCTCGCAAACCCCTCCGAAGTCGCCGCAAACGTCAGCGCGGTCGCCGAAAACGCTGCATAGGGAGCAATTGATGGCCAGCTATTCACCGCATTCGCCACGTTCAGAGAGCCCAGCCCCGTCGCCTCGTCGTATCCAGTGCCCGCGCTGAACCCCGTCAAAATCCCTGCAGGGTCGCCCGCATACTTCACCACGCAGTTTGGGCTCTCTTCCGCTTCTGGATTCACGCAAGCCATCGCGTTCGTTCCTGTATCGATATCGTTGAAGACGCAGCTTGTGCTCGTTGCCTTCACAGTCTCCGCGCTGCACTTCGAATAGGTCTCGCGCGCCGCCAGTTCATAAAGCACCGTGTTCGGATTCCCCTGCGATCCTCCCGAACGCTGATTGATCAGCGCCATCACTCCAGCCATCGCAGGCGAAGCCACCGAAGTCCCACCCACCTCCTGCGCCGTCGGCTCCTCGGTCGCGGAATAAGTGCAGGCACTCCCCGCCTCCGCCACGCAGATCAGGTAAGAACTCCCCAGAAATCCATTGGAAGCAAAAAACGCCACATCCGGCACATCCCGAGCTCCGTCGGCCGGAATCCCCTGAACCCCCGCCTGCCAGGTCGGCTTCGCATAGTGCCCATTGCAGCTCTCCGGATTCGCGCTCGCACTCGCAGTGCAATTGCTCGCCCCGCCTCCGCCGCCAATCGTATCCACCAGCGGCGCCAGGTCCACGCCAAAGTTGGTCTCGATGTACTGCCCGCTCTCAATCACAAAGTTGCACGCCGACTCCGCATCCACCACTCCGGAAACCCCGATATACGCCGCATCGCTCGCCAGCGCCGGTAACACCACCGGGTTCACGCAGGTCGAGTTCCACGGCACCTCCGGAATGTATCCCGTCGCGCTCGAAAGTCCTGTCCCGTTGCTCGCGCTCCAATAGGGAGCCGCCGTCGCACCCCAGTTCAGGTCTGTACCACCCACCGAGGTGTTGTACGGCGTAGAACTAATCCCATTAACAGCCAACCCAAACTGCGCCGGGTAAGGCACTCCATATATCGCATCGAACCCCTGATCACAGGCCGGTGAACCCGCATCTCCCGAAGCCACAAAAACCGCGATCCCCTCTGCCGCCGCCGTCTGCCACAGGTTGTTGTACTCGGTATTCCCCGCCGTTCCCAGCACCAGTTCGCAACTTCCGTAACTCACGTTCATGACTGGAGCGGTCTTGTGCTCCACAATGTAGTTTTCTGAAAGAAACAGCGGGTCCGAAGTCGGGGTAGGCGCACTTGAAGTTACGAGTACAATGTTGGCGCCCTTCGCAACCGCCCCGGCCCACTCCACGTCGAGTGTGTTCTCAACCAGGTCGTCCGCACAGGACGGCAAAAATCCGGGGCAAGCGCCCGGATCGTTGTTGGTGATCACCACGGTGGGTGCCTTGGCTGGCAGTCCGAATGCGCTCCGGAATGAAGCCACATCTGTCGGATGGATGTTGCTTGTTCCGGCGATGGCAATCGTCTGTCCGGTCCCATCGATAGGAGTGCTAGCCTTCCACAACGGCAGCACGTTATAGATGGCGGCAAAGTCGTACGGCGCCACGTCTTCAACCACGTCGTCGTACCAATCGACCGTGCCGAATTGCGGCCGTATGCCGGTCGGCGCTGTCTGCCCCGGCCGTCTCGTGGGCACAGAATGTGGAGCGCCCACTCGTTGCCAGGTCCCCGACGCGCGGTCCAGTTCAACGTGCGAGCCCAACCGGTGCAGCGGTCGGGGAAAGAAGTTATGCAGCGCTTTTATTCCCACCACCACCGGCGCAATTGCCGCGGGAATCTGTGCATCCATCATGTTCGCGATGTGCTGTTCGCCCTTCACATCGAGGTTATGGATCTCGGTATGAAACGTGCTTTCCACCTGCGCGGCCGTACCGCTGAAGCGAATCGAAAGCCGGTCCTTCGATACTTCGTCGATCGCAAATCCACGGCCGATGAGCCAGTTTGAAATCGCATCGATGTCCGCCTCAGCCGGCCCGAACCTTTCGCCCACTTCGTCCGGCGTGAGCCACTGGTGAAAGATCGGCGACTTCGCGTTGTATTGGCTGGCAACAAATTGGTCGAAGGCTGCCTGAATCTCCGCATCGCGTCGCAGCACCAGCACCAGGTCGCCCATCGCCAGGTCCGGGCTCACGCGCCCCGTGTCATACGCCGTTCGCGCTAGGGGATGCGTACTGCCCGTCAGCGTCACCAGCCGGGTCTCGTCAATCGAATCGACAATGCGGATTGTCCGCTGCCCCGAATCCGTCGCGAACGTATGCGCCGCCAATCCCACGGCTCCGTCGCTCAGGGGCCGGGAAGAGCCCTGCGCCGCGCAAATCAGAAACGCACCGCCCACCAGACCAACGAATAAGCTACGCAGATAACCCATCGCGAAATTCATAAACCCCTTCTTATCAGGCGGCATTGCCCTTCCTAATCCTCAACCTGAAACCCAATCGGCCGTCGTCCGCGAGCATATGCCGCTCCCGGAAGCAGCGTTTGATAGTGGGAACTCCCCCGGCGAAACCAGGTGATTCATAAAGGTAGGCGGCAACGAAGAGACTTTTGCATCAGGTTCTTTGCCATCTGGATTAGATTTTTTAAAAGACCCTTCTTCTCGCGAAAGCTTGCGAAAGAATTCTCGCCGCAATTTGCAGTTCATTTCTCCTGCGCGGCGCACAATCAAGAAAGATCCAGCAAGAACCCGCCCGCTGAGCACCTAATCACGACCGAAAACAAGCCATTCTCGCTGGAAAAAATCATGCCATTTTCCGGAATTTCTTGTAATCAACTTAAAACAAGTAGGTTACCTATGAATTGGCCAATTTTGACCCCCTGAAACAAAGCACTTACGTCAAATCGACTTTTGCCCCATTTTGAAAAACAAAAGACTTACGTCCGGCTTTTCCGAAACCTGACATGCCCATCTGCCCTGATAAATCGTGGCTGTGCTGTCTGAATTAAAAGAGCGAACCAAAACACTCAATCTTGGGGCATTCAGTCATCTATTTAAAATAGTGTATTCAAACTAGTATTTCAGATGTATCATGGAGCCATGGTCAAGAAATCTCAATATCGCGATCTCTTCCCCGGCGCGCTGGAACTGATGATCCTCAGGAGCCTGAGTTGGAGGCCGATGCACGGGTACGCTCTTGCTCAGCGCCTCAAGGATATTTCGGAAGACTATCTCCAGATCGAAGAAGGCTCCTTATACCCCGCTTTGCAGAGGCTTTTGAAAACCGGTTGGCTTGAAACGGAGATGGGCCTCTCGGCCAGGAACCGTCCCGTGCGGATCTTCAAAGTGACGGAAGCAGGTAGGAAGCATCTGGAGCAGGAACTTGCCAGCGTCGAAAAGATGTTTGCCGGCGTCACGCGCGTACTCGCATTGGCTGGACAATAGGAGGTTTTATGGGCTGGCTCCGACACTTGTTCTCTCGCCGCCGTCGCTACCACGAACTTTCAGAGTCGATCCGCGAGCACCTCGACGAAAAGGTCGCCGACCTGATGGACCGCGGCATGACGCGGGAGCAGGCGGAACACACCGCCCACCGTGAATTCGGCAACGTCACGCGAATTGAGGAGCGCAGCCGCGAAGCGTGGCAGTGGCAGGGACTCGAATCGCTGCTGGCGGACCTGAAGCATGTATGCCGCCGGCTGGTGCGGTCGCCGGGCTTCGCGATCACCGTGGTGCTGACGCTGGCCATCGGCATCGGAGCCAATACGGCGGTCTTCAGCGTACTCAACAGCGTGCTTCTGCGGCCGCTGCCTTATCCGGAACCGCAGCAGCTGGTTTCGCTCCACCTCAACGCACCGGGTGCGCCAGGACTCGCCGAGTTTCGCAGTGAGCTGCGCCTGTCCGCCTCAATGTATCTCACCTTCGCCGCGCACAACAGTACCTTCCAGTCCCTGGGTGTGTGGGGACCGGGAACCGCAAGCATCACCGGCCTCGCTCAGCCGGAACAGGTAAACACCGCGCAGATTTCCGGCGGTGTTCTTGAGACGCTGAATGTCCCTGCCTTCCGTGGACAATGGCTTACGGCGGCCGATCAGGACTCCCATGCCCTTGGCCGCGTGATGTTGAGCTATGGCTATTGGCAGCGTCGCTTCGGCGGTGACCCAGGCGTCGCAGGGCGCACCATCAGTGTGAATTCCGAGCAACGTATGATCGCCGGGGTGATGCCGCGCGGATTCAAGATCGTGAATTACGACTTCGACCTCCTGGTTCCGCTGGCATTCGATCCGGCTCACGAGATATTGGCTGGCTTTGCCTATCGCGGCATCGGGCGGCTCCGGCCGGGGGTCGACCTTCCACAGGCGAATGCCGATGTAGCGCGCCTTCTCAACGTATGGATGGACTCGTGGACAAACCCTCTCGGCGGCGATCCGCACTGGTATCTCAACTGGAAGATCGCCCCGGCGCTGCAGCCGCTCAAAGATACCGTCGTGGGCGGAATCCAAACCGTGCTCTGGGTTGTCATGGGAACAATCGGCGTTGTAATGCTGATCGCCTGCACCAATGTGGCCAACTTGCTGCTTGTCCGAGCCGATGCCCGCCAGCAGGAGCTTGCAGTGCGCTCGGCTCTCGGCGCGGGACGATGGCGGATCGCGCGTGAACTCCTGCTCGAGAGCGTGACCCTGGGCCTTCTGGGTGGGGCAGCAGGCGTGGCCGTGGCATACGCCGGGCTACGCTTGTTGACGAGAATCGGACCAGGGGAACTCCCGCGTCTGAACGAGATCTCGCTCGACGCCCGGTCCATCGCCTTCACTCTAATTCTTTCCGTGCTTTCGGGCTTGTTTTTCGGCGCGATCCCGGTACTGCGCTATGCCCGGGCCCGGCAACGCATGACCGTGCTTGGAGCCACGCGGACAGGGAGCGTAAGCCGCGAACGGCAACGAGGCCGCAACCTGCTGGTTGTAGCCCAGGTGGCCATGGCCTTGGTGCTGCTGATCGGCGCGGTGCTGATGATCCGCACCTTCCTGGCGATGCACAACGTCGATCCCGGTTTCTCCGAACCTGCTTCCCTCCAGGTCATGCGTCTCTCAATGCCGGAGACACTGGTGCGCGATTCCACGACAGTCGTGCGCATGCAGAACAGCATCCTCGACAAACTGGCTGCCATTCCCGGCGTCTCTTCCGCCGGCTTCGCGGCTTCCGTACCCATGAGCGGAGCCGAACCGAACTGGGACGACATATTCCCCGAAGGCATAGTCTACAAAGACGGGGTTGCTCCTCTGCGTCTCTATAACTACGTCTCGCCCGGATACTTTCGCACAGCCGGCACAAAGCTCGTCGCCGGACGCGACTTCACTTGGGCCGAGATCTACAACGTCAGGCCCATCGGAATCGTATCCGAGGGCCTTGCCCGAGAGTTGTGGGGATCACCCCAGGCCGCAATTGGCAAGCGCTTTCAGGAGTTTCAAGGTACGCCCTGGCACGAAGTCGTGGGTGTGGTGCAGGATGTGCGGGAAAATGGTGTGGATCAGGTGTCGCCCGCCACCGTGTACTGGCCTTCGCTGATGGGCAACCCCTCAACCCCGGAAAAGCTGGGAGCCTGGCGCACTGTCTATTTCGCGATACGCACCAATCGCGCCGGGACGCAAACCTTTATCAATGAAATGCAGCAGGCCGTCTGGTCGGTGAATGCCAATTTGCCGGTCGCGGAAATCAGAACCATGCAGGATATCTACGGCGACTCCATGGCGCGCACCTCGTTCACGCTCGTCATGCTGGCCATTGCCGGATCAATGGCGCTCGCTCTCGGCATTCTCGGCATCTACGGGGTCATCTCGTATGCCGTCTCGCAGCGAACACGCGAGATCGGAATCCGCATGGCACTGGGCGCGAAGAAGAGTGAACTTGTGTGGATGTTCGTTCGCTCCGCGCTGCTGCTTACCGGCATTGGTACCGCAATTGGCCTTGGCGCGGCAGCCGCGCTCATGCGCCTGATGCGCACCCTATTATTCGGCATCAGTCCACTCGATCCAATCACGTTCACCGCCGTACCGATTGTCCTCATCGCCGCAGCCGCCCTGGCAAGCTATCTGCCGGCGCGCCGCACCACTGCTATCGATCCCGTAGATGCGCTTCGAGCCGAATAATCTGACATCGGGGTCCATTGTGGTAGTCAGATGTGAAAGCCTCTATCGCGATCGATAAAGGAATATGTCTGCCAGTGTTCCCGACCTGCCTGGAACTTGTTTCATAGACCTCATTGTGTCAGGGCACGACCGGGGTACCCTCTGGGTCGCGTGCCGAAAATGGCCTGTAAAAGGATGGGTTTCAACCCCTGCGGGATGAATGCCCAGTGCTTGTGCCGATTGATAAAACACATTCCAGGCATGATTCCGGGTTGGCGAAAACACCGCGTAGCCTGCTGACTCCGCGTGCGCAGGTCGTTTGGATTTTGTATCTTGTTGTATGAGCACTCACCCCTTCAGTCTTGGATGGCCCCTTCTGAATCTGAAATCGCGTATCGCCCCCGTAGTTCTCTTCGCTTGCCTGGTCCCGCCCGCTTTTCTCGCGCAAACCAGCGACATGGTTCAGACCGGCAGCGACATCCCCGCCAAGTGGCAGAAGCCCGAGACCAACTACGACTACGTCAAGCGCGATGTGATGATTCCCATGCGCGATGGCGTGAAGCTGCATACCGTCATCTTTGTTCCCAGGGGCGCGCACAATCTGCCGATGCTGCTCGAGCGCACGCCGTATGACGCAGGTTTCTTTTCTTCTCACGACGGCCCGCATCTTCGCGACACATTATGGTCGGCCAACCGCGAGTGGGTCGACGACGGCTACATCTTTGTCTATCAGGACATTCGCGGCAAATACGGCTCAGAGGGCGCGTATGTCATGACCCGTCCGCCGATGGGTCCACTCAATCCGAGCAAGACCGACGACACGACCGATGCCTGGGACACGATCGACTGGCTGGTCAAGAACGTATCCGAGTCGAATAAACGCATCGGCATGATCGGCTCTTCCTATGACGGCTGGACCGTGACCATGGCGCTGCTCAATCCACATCCCGCGCTGAAAGTTGCAGCGCCCGAGAGCCCCATGATCGACGGCTGGATGGGCGACGACTGGTTTCACTACGGCGCATTCCGGCAGATCAATCTCGACTATTTTACTGGGCAGAGCAGCAAGACCGGCGCCGGAGAATCGGTGCCGCGTTGGAGCGCAGACGACTACCAGAACTTTCTTGACGCCGGTACAGCCGGCAACTGGGCCAACAGGAACGGCCTTGAGCAACTGCCGTTCTGGAATCGCCTCTCCGCGCATCCAGCCTATGACGCTTTCTGGCAGGGTCAGGCGCTCGACTCGATCGTCGCCGCCCATCCCGCTTCCATCCCCACAGTGTGGCTGCAGGGATTGTGGGACCAGGAGGATATGTATGGCGCGGTCCATACATGGGAAGCCCTCAAGGCCAAAGGCATGGCTGGCAACAACCACCTTGTGATGGGCCCCTGGTGTCACAGCCAGGTCAACCGCGCCGCTGAAAGCCTCGGCCCTCTGAAGTGGAATGGCGACACCGCGGCGGACTTCCGCAAAAATGTTCTGATCCCATTCTTCGATACCTATCTCAAGGATGAAAAGCCCACCGAGTCGCTGCCACCGGTGCTCATCTACAATCCCGCGGAGAATCACTGGGACAAATTCGCCGATTGGCCGGGCGTGAAAGAGCAGCAACTCACTCCTCTTTATCTCGATGCAAGTAACAGTCTCAGCTTCCAGCAAGCAGCCGCCGGTCCAGTTGGTGCGGGTGAAGACAGCTACGAGTCCGATCCGGCCAAGCCCGTGCCTTTCATCGAAACGCCGGTCGCATTCGACGACCACACCCGCTGGACAACATGGCTCGTGCAAGATCAGCGCTTCGTCTCCACCCGGCCCGATGTGCTTTCTTACCAGACATCCGTTTTGACTGAACCGGTGCGCGTCGAAGGTGCACCGCTTGCGGACATCTTCGCCAAGACCACAGGCACTGACGGAGATTTCGTCTTCAAGATCATCGATGTCTATCCCCCAACCTATGCCGAGCAGCCTGAGATGGGCGGTTATCAACTTCCGGTCAGCATGGATATCTTCCGCGGGCGATACCGCAAGAGCTTTGCGGAGCCGAGCCCGATCCTGGCCGGTGAAGTGCAGGAGTACAAATTTCGGCTGCCCACCATGAATTATGTCTTCAAGCCCGGCCACAGGATTATGGTGCAGATCCAGTCGAGTTGGTTTCCGCTCTACGACCGCAACCCGCAAACCTACGTGAAAAACATCTTCTTCGCGCAGCCCTCAGACTTTCGGAAGGCGACGGTGTCGATTGAACATGGCCCGTCCGGAGCGAGCGCCGTGCTGCTCCCTGTTGTTCCAGCCAGCACGGCGATCAAATAGAAGAACAGTCAGCGCCTCTGACTGCTCTTCAGTTCTGCGAATAACGCATGTTTTCCAGATCGGCAATAAGTCCTGGCCCGGTCGGGTTCCAGCCCAGCTTTTCTCGCGTCTGCGCGCTGGAGGCGGGCATATCGAAGCCCGCGAACATTGCCAGCCAGCCGAAATGAGCTTGCGCACCCTCCGGAGAGACGCTGACCGCGGGCACCTTCAAACCTTTGCCGATGACTTCAGCGATCTCCCGCATCGGCACTCCCTCTTCGGCGACTGCGTGGTACCTGCTGCCTCCTTCAGCCTTCTCCACCGCGAGCCTGTAGAGATGAGCAACATCGAGAACATGCGCCGCCGGCCAACGATTCTGTCCCTGCCCAATGTACGCCGAGACTCCCTTCTCACGAGCCAATTGGACCGCGTAGGTGATGAGGCCTTGTTTGACCGTGTCGTGAACCTGAGGAAGGCGGACCACAGATACGTTTACACCACGCGCCGCCACGGAAGCGGCTGTAACTTCCGAAACCTTGCGAGGATTGGGGTGGTTGGGATCGAAATGATCTTCGGTCGCGAGTTGGCCTGGAGCAGCGTTTCCCAATCCGGTCCCGGAGGTTATGACTAATGGGCGATCCGAGCCGACGAGCGCTGAGCCGAGAGCTTCGATCGCGCGCTTGTCCTTCTCACAAACCTCGTTGAACTTCGAGAAGTCGCCGCCGCCGAAAGCGCTGTGATCGAAGGCCAGGTGAATCACGCCATCCGCCTGGGCTGCGCCACTGCGAAGGCTCTCCAGGTCTTCGAGGCTGCCGCGGTGCACCTGGGCTCCAGCGGCTGCAAGTGAAGTTGCGCCCGCATCGCTGCGAGTAAGGCCGAGCACCTGGTGGCCTGCTTCGATCAGCTCCGGGACCAGAGCCGAGCCAATAAATCCTGTCGCGCCTGTGACGAATACACGCATGATGAAGTCTCCTGTACATGAATGAGGGTTGTTAGAAAATGCCATCTTTACTCGTGCCGCGCGACTGGAACCGCGGAGGATACTCGATCGAGATCGGCAAGTACTTCGGTGGGAATTTTGAGACTCGCCGCCTTCAGATTCTCGCGAAGATGATTGAGAGAAGATGTTCCCGGAATCACCAGGATGTTCGGCGAGCGGTGCAGGAGCCACGCCAGTGCAACCTGCATCGGCGTGGCGTTTAGACGCGACGCGACGTCAGACAATTCCTCGGACTGTAGCGGGCTGAACCCGCCGAGTGGAAAGAACGGAACGTAGGCGATGCCGTCGCGGGCAAGATCCGCGACCAGCGCATCGTCTGCGCGATGCGCCAGGTTGTACTGATTCTGGACGCCGACGATCGGGACAATCTGCCGCGCCTCCGCGATCTGTGTGGGTGTAACGTTGCTCAGACCGATATGACGGATCAAACCCTTTTGCTGAAGCTCGGCCAGGACGGTGAGGGGCTCCTCAATTGAACCTTCAGCCGGTTGATGCACGCTGAACATGCTGCGCAGGTTAACCACATCCAGGACATCCAACCCGAGATTGCGGAGATTATCGTGCACCGCCGCAGTCAGTTCTTCGCGTGAAAGAGCCGGAATCCACGACCCATCTTCGCCTCGTAGGGCACTGACCTTGGTGACAATAACCAAATCCCCAGGGTAGGGGTGCAGCGCTTTTCGAATGATCTGGTTGGTGACATGCGGTCCGTAAAAATCGGAAGTATCGATATGGTTCACGCCGCTCGCAACAGCTTCCCGCAAAACTGCGATCGCTTCGTCGACATCGCGAGGTGGCCCCCACACCAGCTTGTTCCCATCCCTCCCTGCAAGTTGCATGGCTCCGTAGCCCATGCGGTTCACGCTGAGTGAACTGTCGGGAAAAGTGAAGCTGCCAGCGAATGTGGCATCCTGGTTTGCTATCCGGTCCATTCCAATCTCCTTGATTCCCTGCTCTTTATTTGCATACGGCATTGACGAACCGCCGCCCTTTTAACAAACGGAGACAATCTCCGATTCAGTACATAGGATAATCGGAGACTTTCTCCGGTTACAATTAATTTTAGGCATGGTGAAAAAGCGTTCAGAACCGGTGCAGCGAAGACTGCGTCCAGACGCTCAGCGGAACCGCGAGCGCATTTTGGAAGTAGCTAAGGAGGCGTTTACCCGCTTCGGCGCTGACGCCAGCCTTGACGACATCGCTAAACAGGCTGGCGTTGGAGCCGGAACTCTGTATCGTCACTTTCCCACCCGGGACGCGCTCATTCAGGCGGTCTATCGGAGCGAAGTGGAAAAGCTGGCTATGGCGGAGCGCAAGTTTGCCGAGACAATGTCCCCGATCGACGCGTTGCGAACGTGGATGCTGCTTTTTGTGGACCACATTGCCGCAAAGCAAATCATTGCCCCCGCGTTGAACAGCATCGTCGGAGGCGCCACAAAACTATACGAGGGTTCTCACGGGCTGATTCATGGAGCCATTGATGCGCTGGTGAAGCGCGCCATCAAAAGCGGCGACATCCGCAGAGATCTCGAACCCTTCGATCTGCTTCGGGCGCTCATCGGGGTCGCCCATGTCGCGTCCGGTCCGGGCTGGAAGCAGAGCGCGCGCAGGCTGGTGGATATTCTCATCACTGGCTCGCGCCCAGTGAAGTAGTCTCGTCCCGCAGACCCTGACCGGCGGAATCTGAAAGCAGCCACCGCGATGAGAGACGAATGGGCGTTGGGTAATCGCCCGCCATGTGAGCGAAAAAGATTCAATCGCGCAGCATTATGGTTTGGTCGCAGCTGTTCCGTTGACGACACCTTTTGCCAGCGGGACGGTCGGCGCGGCCGCGCCAAGTACCTTGGTGACGGATTTGCTCCCGTGGTTGGCGATCCAGAGATTTCCCGAGATATCCACGGCAATGCTGGTGGGCGAATTGAGTTCGCCGCCAGTGTAAGCTGTCGCCGAAACTGCCGTTCCAGCAGACTTGAAGACCGAGATGGAGCCGCCAGAGTTCGTGATCCAGACATTACCGGATCCGTCGATTGCCAGGCTGGTTGGCGCGGAAAGTCCACCGCCCGTATGGCCAGCGCTCGTGACCGTGCCGCTGCTGGTGAACTCGGCGACGCTATTCCCAGTTGCGTTCAGGCTCCAGACATTTCCTGAGCTGTCAATTGCAATGCCCTTACCCCCATGCGATTCAGCAGACGAGAGGTAGGGTGTGCCGTTATCGACGAAAGCCGAGGTCGTGCCGGCAGGATTACCTATCCAGAGGATTTTGGAGACGACATTGATTGTCTGTCCAGATGAGCTGGCCGTGACATAGGAACTGTCGCCCGGATAGGTTGCAACGATTGTTTCCGAGCCTAAAGGAATTTCCGCTGAACTCAGTGTCGCTCTGTAGGTGGTGGAACTCGATGTGGTAAGAGTAGCAGAGCCAAGCAGCGTAGACCCGGCGTAGAACTTCATCTGCTGAGTCGGCGCGGGAGCACCGCTGACGGTGGTAAAGACGGCGGTCAGGCTGGTTGAAGGGCCGAGAGTTAGCGGCGAGGAAATCGCGTTCAGGCTCACTGTGGGAGTGAGCTTGCCGACGTCGATTGTGTTGGGTGTGCTGGCCGCTGTCAATTTCACCGATGAAGTTAGTGCCAGCGTCGCAGTAAGCGTCTCGCTCGATGTGACCGCGGATACGGCGAGGTTGCTGAAAGTTGCGGAACCTCCAGAGAGATTTGCCGAAGTTGTCCTCGAGAGCGTTACGGGGCTGCCTGACATCGACAGCGGGTTGGTGGCGGCCGTGGCGATGAAACCGCTCTCTTTCAGTTGCACGGCTGGAGCGCGAGTGAGCTTGACATCGGGGAAGCCGCTCGCCGGCGGCTCAGTCGTGAATGCCATTGAGTAGTTGGTCTGCACTGCGCCCGCATCGACAAAGCCCGTCGGGCAGTAGGTCGAGATGAAGCCAAATCCGCGTTGGTCTGTCGTCAGGCTCGCCGCCGTTGCGTTGGCCCGAGTTCCACCGCAAATAGCAGTGCTGCCCGGTAGTGGAACCGCGGTCTGAGTGGGGCCGCCGTAGTTGCCCAGCGGCGTCAGCGTCACGCCGCCAATCAGGTTGCCACCCTTATCGGTCACTGTTGCACCCTGGTTCTGGAAGTCGCCGGTATTGCCTGAAATGATGGTGTTGGACATGGTCATCGATGAATCGAAGATATCGAGACCTATCCCCGCGTTGTTTGCGATGGTGCTGTTTTCCGTCGTCGTGCTTCCGCTCACGGTAAATGCGCCGGCAATACTGGCGCCGGTCGAGTTGCCGTATAAAGTACTGTTGATCAGCGTCAATGTGCCGTAGTTGGCAATCCCTCCGCCGTCGCCGCCGGCGTAATTGCCAGAGACTGTGCTGCTGATCAGCGTAACGGTCCCCCCGTAGCTGGAGATTCCGCCACCCCCGGAGCCACCCGTTCCGGTCGTGTTGTTCAAAATCGTACTTTGGGTTACAGTCAGCGAGCCCGAGTTATAGATGCCGCCGCCATAAAAGGCCGTGTTTCCCGAAATAGTGACCCCCGTAAGAACGAGGGTCCCCGTGTTGTAGATGCCGCCGCCGGCATTCGCCGTCGCGCCGCTTACGACACTGTTGGTTACCGTCAATTCGCCGTCGTTGTCAATGTCTCCTCCAGTTGCGGGGGCGAAATTTCCATTCGTGATGGTGAGTCCGCTGATGCTCGTGTTTGCGACTCCGTTGCTTATGACGAAGACCGTGCTTTGGGCGTTCCCACTCACAGTGACGATTTGTGCCATCGTCCCGCCAGGCCCCGTGACGGATGTATTTGTTGGAATGTACAAGGGGCCCTCAATGAGCAGAATCGTGTCGGCGGCCGTGCCCTTGGATCGGGCAAAGACTGTAGAGTCGAAGCTGACGGCGCCTCCGCCCAGGCTCGTCGCAGTCGCCAGAGCATCGCGCAGACTGCAACCGGAGTCTGTGGTATTCGAACCGGGGGCTGCCTGCGCCGTGCAGACTTGCGTCGCACCAGGACCATCGGCGGCAGTGTTTACCACCAGGTTGGGTGCGGTTACAGCGATGCTGCTCGAAGTAACTGCAAAGCGGTTCACAGCATCGGTCGCTGTTATGGTTTGTGTGCCCGGCGTGGCCAGAGTAGCCGAGAACGTGCCTATGCCATTTGTGAGAGTCGCGGGCGACGGCAAAGTGGCGTAGGAATCGGAACTGGTCAAAGTCACTGTGCCCGTGTAAGCCGTTGCCTGATGGCCTTGCGTGTCAACGGCGGTCACCGTGAAATTGAATGGCGTTCCAACAACCGCCGATGCGGGAACGGTGATACGCAGGCCAGCAGTGGGGAAAACCACCATGAAGCTCCCGCTGCCCGTGAGCGCAGAAGTCACGGTATCGGTGGCGGTGATAGTCTGCGTGCCAAACGTAGCCAGGGTCACAATGGCGTGGCCGACTCCATTTGTCAGAGTCAAATGGCCCGGATTCACAAATCCGGAATCGGAGCTTGTAAAGCTGACTGTCCCGTTGTAGCCGGTAGCTGTGGTTCCGCCGGGGTAAACAGCCGTAACGGTAATGGTGTACGAGACGTTGCCATAGATCGGGTTCACCGTCGTCGTCACCGTGAAACGCGACACGACGGGACTAGCCACCGAAAATGAATTGCTGGTGGCTGTTAGATTCTGCGTTGAATTCAGAGGCAGCGTTGCGACGAGCTTATCGCTTGCGGAACTGGCGCTGAAGTCGAGATTGCTGAAAGTGGCCAGGTCCGCGACGAAATTCACGGAAGTGGTTCCGTCCACGAATCCCGCGTGGTCCGACATCGACACCGGGCTTGCGGCGCCCGGAGCTGCGACCCCGCGCTCGGTTAGCTCAACCACCGGCGCAGGCGACATCGGCTGGCTACCGACCGCGGTCGGCGGCTGGGTAGAGAACGCCATCGCAAAGCTGGTTTGCACGGCGCCAGAGTCGACAAAACCGGAGGGGCAGAGCGGGTCGAACGGGAAGCCGCGCTGGTCGGCAGTGATCCTCGCCGCGGTTGCGTTGACAAACGTTCCCCCGCAGAGCGCGCCGTTTCCAGGAAGCGGTATCGCAGTCTGCGTGGGCCCACCGTAGTTGGCCAGCGGAGAAAATGTCACTCCGCCGATGACATTACCGCCGTTGTCGGTGATGGTCGACGTATTGTTGCTGTTGGTAAAATCGGGCTCATTTCCGGAGATGACGTTGTTCGACATTGTGAGCGCAACACTGTAGGCGCTGAAACCTCCGTTGGGGTTGTTTGCAATGGTGCTGTTGGCCAACGTCGTGGATCCGCCGTTGAGTGATATGCCGCCAAGGTTCGATCCGGCCGTATTGCCATAAATGGTGCTGTTGGTCAGCGTCAATTGAGTTGAGAACGTGGAGATTGCGCCAGCATACGTGCCGGCGTAATTCCCAGAGACCGTACTGTTGATCAGCGTGACTGTGCCGGAGAAGCTGGCAATTCCTCCGCCATCTCTCCCGCCGGTACCTGTCGTGTTGCCTGCAACGGTGCTGTTGGTCGCGGTGAGCGTGCCTTGGTTCAGAATGCCGCCGCCGGAAAATGCGTTGTTCCCGTATATGGTGCTGCCGATAATTGCCAATGTTCCGTCGTTTTCGATTCCACCGCCATATGTCGCCGAGCCTCCGGTAATGGAGCAGTTGGTAATCGTCAATCCGCCGTTGTTGTAGATATCGCCGCCATAATTGGTGAATTGGTTGCTTCCATTGGCAACGCTGAGCCCGCCGATGCTGGCGTTGGTCACTCCGCTGTTCACGTTGAAGATCAAGGTGGTTTCGTTCGCATTCACGGTTACAATCTGCGCAAGTGTCGCGCCAGACCCGGTGGTCGGCCCGATGATCGCTGTGTTCGACGGAATATTCAGGATGCCGTTGGAGATCTGGATGGTGTTCAGGGCCGTGCTGTTGGACGCGGCAAACACTGTAGAATCGAAGCCGATGTTGGCAATGCCGAGATCTGCTGCGAGCAGCAGTGCGTCGCGCAGGCTGCACGCGGAGTTAGTGGTGTTCGAGGTTGCGGTTAGTTGCGGTGTGCAGTTGGTGGCTGTTCCAGGGTCATCCGTATTTGTATTCACGACCAGGTTTGCAATCGTTACGGCTATGTTGTCGGATTGAATGCTCAGGATGTTTGCTGAGTCGGTTGCCGTGATCGTCTGGGTACCGAGCGTCAGCAGTGTTGCATTGAATGTCCCCGTTCCATTGGTCAGTGTCGTTGGGGATGGGAGCGTGGCTTTCAGATCCGAACTGGTGAATGCGACTGTGCCGGTATAGCCGATCGCCGGATTCCCGTGAACGTCGTATGCCGACACCGTGAATTGGAACGGCGCTCCCACGGCTGCCGACCCAGGCACGGCGATATGAAATCCCGCGGTCGGGGCCGCGCTCACATTGAAACTCCCATTCCCTGTTTCTGAAGAAGTAACTGTATCCGTCGCCGTGATGGTCTGTGTCCCCAGCGTCTCGAAGGTGACGTTCGTTTGGCCGACGCCGTTTGTCAACGTCAGCGGGCCAGGATTCACGAACCCAGGGTCGGAGCTGATGAAGCTGACCATACCGTTGTAATAAGGATCGGCGCTACCGCCGGCGAGTAGTGCCGTAACCTTGATGGCGATGGCGACGTTGTTATTGATGGGGTTCGCGGTTGTCGTTATCTGGAAACTTCCCGGAAGTGGGTTCGTCGCCGCAATTGCCGTGCTGCCAGCCGTCAGGTTGATCGAAGGTGTCAGAGCAAGGGTCGCTGTGAGCGTCTCGCTCGATGTGGCCGCAGGGATTACCAGATTGCTGAATGTGGCCAAGCCCGACGCGAGATTTGCAGCAGTGGTTCCGCTCAGCGCAATCGGGGTTCCTGCCACGGACACTAAGCTCGAGGCGGCAGTGGCAACTGAGGCGCTCTCGGTGAGCGTCACCACCGGGTTCAAAGAAAGTGCAGCGCCAACGGTGGCGCCGGAAGGCGGTTCAGTGCTGAAACCCAGCACGTAGCTGGTTTGAACGGCGCCTGCGTCGATCACGAATGATCCGCCGCAGAGTGAGTTCAGCGGATCGCCACGCTGGTCGATGGACAGATTCGGCACCAGGGTTCCATCCCCCAGTTGCGCACCGCAGATGGCTGGGCTGCCAGGCAAAGGAAGCAGTGTTTGCGTAGGACCGCCGTTGTTGGCCAATGGCGCGAGGTTGATGCCGCTGGCGCCAATCTGATTTCCTCCGTCATTGGTAAACGAACCAGAGACGTCAGCGCCGGACGACGACGAATTGCCCGATACGATGTTGTAAGCCAGAATAGCTGAGCCGCCGCTAAAGAAGATGCCGCCGCCGGCGCCATCGGATGAATTGGCGTAGAGGGTCGAACTGCCCAGGGTCACCGTACCGCCATTGTTGTCGATGCCGCCACCGGCTCCTGAGGCCTCTCCAGTGGCTGAGTTGCCGGTGATGGTGCAGTTGCTCACATTCAGCGTGCCGGAATTGTAGATGCCGCCGCCGACTCCTCCGCCAAAGCTGCCGTGTGCCGAATTGCCGGAGAGCGTACTGCCGCTCAGCGTCAAAGTGCCCGTATTGTAGACGCCGCCGCCTGACCCGCCGACTGCATTACCGGAGATGGTGCTGCTGCTCACGGTCAACGTACCGCTGTTGCTGATGCCGCCGCCGGAGGAACTGTTGCCGTTGGTGATGGTGAGTCCAGCGATGCTTGCGCCGGTCACGCCCGATGCGACAGTGAACACCGTCGATGCACCCTTCCCGTTCACGGTGACGAGGTTTGTCAACGTGGGGCCGCTCCCAGTCGTTGCTCCGAAGATGCTGATGTTCGACGGAATATTCAGCGTACCGTTGCTCAGCGTAATCGTGTTCTCGGCCACAGTGTTCGTCGCCGCAAAGACGGTGGAGTCGAAGCTGATGCTGGCCGAAGTCGCGCCACTGTTCTGCACAAACGTTAGTGCGTCACGCAGGCTGCAGGCATGATCCGTACCGGTCCCCGGTGCGGCTTGCTGCGTGCAGTTTGCCGCGTTCGCAACATCGTCATTCGCGGTTGTTACCACCAACACCGGCAGCGGAGCAAAGTTCGCCGTGATCGTCTCCGGACCGTTCATGGTAATAATGGTGCCCGCGCTTGAGGCGCTCGCAATATCCGCACTCCCCGTCCATCCGGCGAAGTAATAACCGGCATTCGCGGTAGCCGTGATCGAGGTAGGCGCGCCGGCCACATAGTATCCCCCGGACGCCGGAGTGACAGAGCCCTGCGCAGAATTGTTCACCGAATCGGTCAGAAGGTATGAGTAAACAACATAGTTCGCCGTGTAGCTGGTTACCCCCTCAGCAGCCGTGACTGTCTCATTCGCTGAGGTGGCTCCTGGGCTCCAGTTGGAGAACGTGTAGATCGTCCCTCCATCGGCCGATTCGAAATCGCCGACGGCCAAGAGAGTATGCGTCGAGCCTACCGCCCAGGTGAAGGTTTGCGCACCTGAGAATTGCGTGTTATCCACTTGCAATACTTCGCCGATAAACTGGCTTCCGGCCGGCGAGTTTCCCACGGTGACTGTTACCGGCTCCGACGCCGACCCGCTCGCCGTGATTGCCTGCGCTGTCCCGGGCACATTGAGCGTGTTGTCTGTCAGCGTGACATACTCGGTGAGCGGCGAGCCGATGTTCAGAGGAGTGAATTCAATGGGCAGATCGCAAACCTGGGTGGAAATGAGCGTCGTCGAACCTGTGCACGCATTGGCGTCGCTGGTCGCGGAAAAATCCACCGGATAGCTCAGCGCCGTGAAGTTCAGCGGTTGATTGCCGATGTTCTGCACTGCAACTGTCTGGGTTCCATCGGCGGTATCGGTTGTATTTACGACGGTAAGAGTCGGAAAATTTAGATTTGGAAGCTCGGAGCGATGAAGCTCCTCTACCCAATCGTAATTCGGGTTCGCAACGAACAGATCCCCCGCTCCGTCCAATGTCATGTGGCCGAAATACACTGAGCCATTGCCGATGGTTTGCAAAATAGTCGCGGCGCCACCGCCCGGAGGCACCTCCACCACTTTTGCAATGTTGGAGATGAACAGATCACCAGCTGCGTCCACTGCAATCCCGTCCGGTTCGCTCAACCCAGGGTAGCCGTCGACAGATATGTTGATGACGAATGGCGTGCCGCCCCCGGCCGGCACCTCGACCACGCGCTGCTCGGTCGAGTCCACGATAAAGAGATCGCCTGCCGCATCCACCGCTGTCTGAGCAGGGAAACCCAGCCCAGCGGGGTTCCCATCGATTGTCGTGTTGACCTCAAAGGCGGGGCTACCAGTGGCCGGAACCTCAACGACACGGCCGTTATAAGGATCGGAGATGAACAGATCGCCAGAGCCATCGACCACCACGTCTTCGAGATGCCCCATCGGTATTCCATTCACGGTGGGGCTGATGACTACCGGCGTACCTCCCCCCGCAGGCAACTCGACAACCTGGTTGAGATTGAACTCAGCAATGAAGAGGTCACCGGCGCCGTCTATCGCAATGCCCTGGGGGGAGGCAGTGACGCCGGGTAGAGGAATGGCCGTGGCAGCGCCTCCTCCTGCCGGGAACTCTACCAAGCGGTTGGTGAATTCATTGTTGTCGGTGACAAATAGGTCGCCTGCTCCATCCACAGCAACTCCGCCCGGGCCATAAAACTCATAGCCGTCTACAGTCGCAGTAAACTGAGTGATGGGAGTCCGGTTAAACGCGGTCTGCGGCCCGGTTCCTACTCCATACATCGGCACGCTAGCCAGCACCGTCCCGGTGTTGTTGACCCCGGAAAAGAAGACAACCGCGCCCGACCGCATGCCGGCAAACCGCGGCTTGAAGGTAGCATTAATAACGCAGTTTGTCGCGGAAGAGTAAGTGATCGGTGTGCAAGAGCCGCTCCCACCCGCGTTGGCGAAATCCAGATTGGGCGAGCCGGAGGTCATCACTGCGATGCTGCCCACGGCCGTTCCAGAGGCAACCGAGAAATTCAGCGCCTGCGCACTGCTTGTCGAGTTGATCGCCTGGGTGCCAAAGTTGATGCTCCCCGCGGAATTCTGCCCCCCGATGAAGGTCACCTGCGCCCCTGACAAAGCGGGCATCAGCAGACAGAAGAGAAGAACCAGAAATAGGGAAAAGCGCAAACGCGGGGTGTGGAACATCCGAGAACACAAGGCAACGGAGGGCATCAAAGAAACCTCAAGGGGAGAAGAGAAGATGTGGGATCGCGTGGAGGCCTGCGGGAACCGGCAATCCGTTGCATAGGCGATAGAGTTAGTCCCTCGCCACTCGCTTGGACGAAATGCCTGGTTGCCGACCGCGGCATTGGGCAGGGGAAATCAGCGACAAAGCGGTACATCGAGGCGGAATCTGAATCGACGGAACGAGCCCTTTCAATGCTGCGGATTGGGGACGCACACGGACCAGGCAACATAGCAGACTTCCTTGCGAAGAAGGTAACTGGGTAGTACCTCTGAAGCGCGCAAGGCGAACCGGTTCTGGTCGCAGTTCAGGCAGATTTTTCGGAAGCTGGGGGAAAGCTATCAACGGGATCGCGGGTCTGTTCGAAGGGGGAATCCGCGTCGTTCTCTTTGTATTATAAGTTTCCAGGATCATCGCACGATCACCCGGAAGCATCACGGCAGTACCACAAACTCGCCAGCCGCACCCTTTCTCCACATAGAAGCGCTCCTGCATGGATCGAGTCTCTGCCGAGTCTTCCCATGATGGAGATCGATTACACATCGAAGTTGAGACGAGAATGGAACGATCGGCTTTAGATGGAGGGAGTTCAGCGTGCTAATCAACGCGCAGAGCCTGGACAGGATTGATGGATGCGGCGCGGCGGGCGGGGATTATACCCGCGATGCAAGCGGCGAGCACGAGCACGCCGATGGCTCCCGCCATCACCGTTGGGTTGACGCTGGTGATGTCGTACAGCTGCGATTTGACATAACGCACACAGAAGATCGCGACGGGAATGCCAATGGCTAGCCCGACGAGTGCCTGCAGCATCGCTCCGCGCATGACCATGCCAATCACGCGTGAGCGTTGGGCGCCAAGGGCCATGCGAATGCCGATCTCCGGCGTGCGACGGACGACAGTGTACGAAGTGACGCCGTAGAGGCCAATGGCGGCGAGCAGAAGCGCCAGCAGGCCGAAGAGCGAAGTGAGACGCGCGATGAGGCGTTCCTCGATAAAGCGGTCGTCTATCTGCTGCCGGAATGTCTGGAACTTCACGATAGTGAGGTTAGGATTGATTTTCGCCAGCGTGTCGGCGACGATTTTTTCAAAGCCCGGAACGGGGCGGCTGGTCTGGATTACGATTGCGCCCGCATACATGGACTGATCTTTCTCGATGGGGCTATCGGGATCGTTGGCAGTGCCAGCCCGCTGTGTGAGCGGCAGAAAGTACATGGCGTGGTTCTTCCAGTAGACGGTGGTGTAGGTGGTGTCCTCCACCACACCGACGATTTCATGTGCTCCATCCTGAGGTGTCTTGGACGGTCCGGAAAAACCAAAGCGGTGGCCGATGGGATTGCGGTTGCCGAAAAACTGCTTGACGAATTCCTGATTGACGACCGCGACGGGTGACCCATTCAGTGTGTCCTGCAAGGCGAATCCGCGACCCATCACAACGTGCGTGCCGACGGATTCGAAGTACTCCGCAGTGCCTTTCACCCACGAAGCGCCCTTATTGATGTCGTTTTCTCCCTGAATTTTTACGCCCGAACCCCAGTTGTTCTCCTCCATGGGCGTGTAGGTGGCGAGGCCGACTTTGAGAACGCCGGGAATCTCGTGGAAGCGGTCTACGATGCTTTGGTAAAGCGGCTCGACCTCTGTATTCTTGTAGCCGGCCGCCTGGGGATTGATGTGGGCGATGTAGCGGTTTGTTGCATCCAGCTTCATGTCGACGTTCTCTGCCTTGTTGAGGCTCTGCGCAAAGAGGCCCGCGGCGACAAGAAGCACGAGCGACAAAGCCGCTTGCAGAACCACAAGCGCCCTCTGCAGCAACGACGCTCCGTGCGCTGTTGTGCGGGCGTTCGAGCGCAGGGCTTCGGCAGGTTGAGTGCGCGCAGCCATCAGCGCCGGCGCGAGCCCAAAGAGAACTCCAGTAATAAGCGAAAGAAGAAACGCAAAGCCGATGACCAGAGGCGAAGGTGAGGCGTGAATCGGCATGTTGTGTTGATCAGGAAATGCGAGCGCCAGCAGCGCGTGTGCTCCGAGAAACGAGATTGCAAGCCCGAGCAGCCCGCCCATGCCGGAAAGAAGCACGCTTTCGGTAAGCAGCTGGCGGACGATGCGGATGCGCTGTGCGCCGAGGGCCGCGCGTATGGAGAGTTCCGCGCGGCGGCTCATGCCGCGGACGAGCAGTAGATTGGCAATGTTGGCGCAGGCGACGAGAAGGACGAGTGCCGCGATCCATTGCAGAAGCTTCAGGTGGTCCTTGTAGCCGTCCTGCATGTTCTGGATGCCGCCGCCGCCGGGTGTCAGCACCACGTGCGTGTTGGGAAGTACCTTCTGGGCGCGTTGGTCGGTAAATGTCTTGAGCGGCGCAAAAGTCTGTTTGAGGAGCGCACTGGCCTTGGCCTGCAGCGCCGGGATCGAGGTTCCCGGCTTGACGCGGCCGATAATGTAAGCCCACTGGGTATCGGGATCGTTAAAGTACGGCGCGCCAATGACTGAGTCCATCGCGTTCATAGGTAAGAAGTACTTGGGCGGATTGGTATCGATGCGGTCGCCGTAGAAGCCCTTGGGAGCTACGCCGATAACGGTGGCAGGCTTGGTATTGATGTAAAAGTTGCTGCCGACAACGGTCGGGTCGGCTGCATAATCCTGCTGCCAGGTGTCGTAGCTCATCACGGCGGTAATGGGCGCGCCCTTCTGGTCGTCGGCGTCCATAAATAGTCGGCCAGCTGCCGGCGAGAGTCCGAAGACGCGGAAGTAGTTGCCGGAGACGAAGGTGCCCATTACGGATTTGGCAACGGTCTGCGGGCCCGCGCGGCGGACAGTGATCGGTCGCCAGGCGTAGCCGGACTCCATGGCCGCAAGCTCTTCAAACTCCGGCAGGCTCTTCTTGAACATGTAATAGGTATCTGTGGCAAAGAGCGAGTAATCCCCGTTGTCGTGCCAGCCGCCGTTTACACAGCAGGAATCTTCGTCGCCGATGCGGATGAGGGTCTTGGGATCGGTCACCGGCAGGTTATGGAGCAGGATAGCATTGACCAGCGTAAAGATCGCCGAGTTTGCGCCGATACCCAGGGCCAACGTCAAAAGAACGGTGATCGTAAAGCCCGGCGCCTTGCGCAACTGGCGAAATGCGTAGCTGATATCCTGAATGAAAACCCTCATGCTGCCCTCCGTACCAAGTGGCGCGCCTCATCGGCAACCCAAGGCAGACTCGTTGCGCTTCGCTTGAGGTAGTCACCTCTGAGCGACAGGTCTGCGTGGGGTAGGATGCGCCGCAGCGATAAAGCCGCGACGCACTACCGGAAATCAATGGATATGAATCTCGCCGGACCCGGTTTGCACACGAATGGTGGGACCACCGCCATTCAAGTTGCCCCGGATATGATGGTGATCGAACGAGCCCTGCACTGTCATCTCGTGATCGGTGGTCACCTCGCCCGATCCCGTGGACGCATCGAGTGTGGCCGGAGCATTCCCGGTCCACAGTTCAATGGTGCCCGATCCGGTTTGCAGGGTCCAGGAAGCGGAGGGCGTACCGCTCGCCTTAATGTCGCCCGAGCCCGTCTGTCCGTGGAAACCGCCGTGGATGTCCTTTAGCTCGATATCGCCGGAACCGGTTTCCGCGACCACGTCGCCCTGCCCAGACTGTTCCGCAATAATATTGCCGGAGCCGGTCTTAACAACAATCTGCCCCTCCAGGCCGGTGGCGCGAATATCGCCGGAGCCGGTCTGAAGCTTTGCGTTCTGCCCCACGCCCTCGTCGACTATGTCGCCAGAGCCGGAGATGGCGTTAAGCAACGTGCCGGCGGGGGCTTCAATCTCGTAGTCGATGCTGATGCCATGCCACTGCTCCCGATCCTCATGCTGACCCACGCGAATCACATCGCCGCTCTGCTCGATGGGTGGATTGGCGGCGATCTCGCGGGCCCGCTCTTCACTGCCTTCGTGGTTCACATGGATATGGCCATGGATGTGGACCTGGTTGCCGGAGCCGCGCGTTAACTGAATATTGCCGGAGCCGGTAGAGACCGCGAGTTGGACGGCGCCGCTTGCAGAAAGCGTGCGATCGAAAGAGAACTCTCCATCTTCCTGCCTGCCGCGTGCGACCATAGCAACAACGGGCGTCATGCGAAACACGGGCGCAGGTGAGGCAGCCGCGAACATTTCAATCGCAGGCTCTGAAGCTTGAGCTTTCAACTCAGGAATGGTTGCCAGAACCGTTGGAGTCTCCGTCTGCAACTGCGGGAGCGCCTGGTCGCCAGCCTGAACTACCTCGGCGGCGGGCGCAACCTGCGCGGTCTCAGGTTGCAGCGCGGCCGGGAATGCGGGCACGGCCGTAAATGCGGGGGTAGCCCAGCCTGCGGGCGCGGCGGCCAGAACCGGTGAAGGTGATTGTGTGTCGGCCGCGGCCTTTACGCGTACGAGCGCGGTGGAGGCAACCAATGCCAGCGGCACCAGTGCGACAGCCACTAGAGCACGGCGTCCGCCGGCAAAGCACTGACGGAACACATTGTCGTTGAGCAAGCGTTCGATGCGTCGGGACAAACTACCGGGACGTGCCATGGCGACTCCTAAAGAGGTTCGGCGCGGCGTAGCCGCGAATTCAAGCAGGATTTGGGCGTAGAAAGTACGGCTCGCGGCTTCTTCCATTCCGGCGCGGTCGCTGATGGCCTCCGCCAGTTCGGCAAGCTCATGCTTGAGCCACCAGCCAAGCGGGCTGAACCAGACCAGTGCGGCGTAGACATTGGCAAGCACTTGCAGGTAAAAGTCGCCTTGGTGGATGTGTGAGCGCTCGTGCGCAAGCACGACGCGAAGCTTCTCATTGTCCCAGGTTGGATAGTCCGCGGGTAGCAGGATAGACGAACCAATAGTGAGCGGCGAACCGACTTTGCTGCTGGCGCGGATTTGAAGCGATGCGGCGTCGTGCAGCAGTTGGTGCGCCGGAACGGGTGTGGCCGTCCGCCACAGACGAATCGTCGCGAAAAGACCTAGAGCAAGACGCACAAGAAAGAGTGCCGCGATCCCGCAATAAAGCGCGAGAGCCACGATGATGGGAGAGACGGTGAAGTGCCGGATGTGTGCCGGAGCCTGCGTGTCCTGCATGCGATCGGTGTTGTATGCGATCGACGGAGCCGAAGAAGGTGCCGATCTGACAGGGATGAAGGATGGGTCCTGTTTCGGCCGTGCGTCTTGTTGCGAACGCGCGGTGCGGGAAGATGGTTCTTCGGTCCGCGGTGCGCCTGCCTGCTCCGCTGCGGGAGGCTCCTGGATTTTCGGAGATTTGCTGTGAGGGATGGGTTCGATTGGAGGCACGAATTCGCTATCCGACCCGCTCTTGGCCTGAATGCGGGCCTGCAATTCTTGTAGGAGCGTCATGGGACGGGCGGGAAGAACAACGTTGACGGTCGCGGGCAGTGGATTCCACCGCGCCGTGATAGGCAACAGCAGAGGCATGGCGAGCGCGGAGACCAGCACCAGGCCCCAGGCAGCTTTCTGCGCCAGCACGTTGCGGACCCGGAAGATGCGCAGGCCCACCGCAACTGCCAATCCGAGGAGAAGTGAACGCAGGGCTGCTTCAATGAAAATGGGAATCATAGAGCCTCCTTTTTGGCGGGTGGAACTTTGGCCGATGGAGCGGCTTTTTGTGCAGCGGCGATGCGGTCGGCCAGGCGTTGCAGCTCGGCGCGGTCAAGCACCTTGGAATCGACCATGCCGACCAGCAGCGTTTCGACCGAACCCTCGCAAAACCAGTCCACAATGCGCTTCACTGCCCTACCCGCGACACGCTGGCGCGACTCCGCTGGACGGTAGACGAAGGTGCGATCGTCGACGCTGTGCGCGAGATACCCCTTTTCTTCCAGGCGGCGAAGCACGGTGCGGACAGTAGAGTCTTTGAGCGGACGATCGAGGTCTTCTCTCACCTTGTCCGCAGTGACATAGCCATGGCGCCAGACAATGAGCAGAACATCGTGTTCCAGTTCGCCCAGTTCGGACGGATCGTGAGGCGGGATTGTGTTACCCTTCATAATGTTACTCACAGTAACACACAAGACCCGCAAGCGCGCAAGTAAATTTTCCGCGGCTTTTTTAGCGCATTAAAAGGAAACGTGCTCCAGGATGGGGAGTGAGCGGGGCTTTTCATCTCTTGAGCACCTGTTCGAGGTACGCCAAGGCCCGCGGATCCTGGGATTGACCGAGCCAGAAGAATGCCTCTTTGCGAATCGTCAGATTCGAGTTTGTGTCGGCCACATGAATCAGTTGCGGAACACTCTCATCTTTCGGCAATTGGCTCAAGGCAAACACGGCCTTCTTTTTAACATCGGTCTCAGGATCGTTCTGGATTGCATCGTTCAGCGCCCCGGTCGCCCGTTTTCCTGCCTTTTGCGCGATCCAGAAGAGGGCCTGCCCGCGAACCTTGGAATCCGAGTCGAACTTGGCCATGTGAAGCAGTTCCTCTTCGGCGTCGGCATCGGAGTTCTGGGCAAAATCGAATGTGAGTTTCTCGCGAAATCGCGCATCGTCCGCGTTCTTCTGCTCGATCGATTTCAGAGCCACAAAACCGTCGTGCCCGCGCTGGACGCCGAGCCAGAACGCCGCCTGCTCGCGCGTGTGCTCTGACGCAGAGGACGAGGCTATCTGTACCAGAGCGCGCGTGGCTTCCGGCGCGGCATGAAAGCTGATTGTCACCAGCGCCCCTTCAGCCGTCCTGGAATGTTCTGGTGCCTGATTCACCAGGCCGGCGAGGAAAGCAATGCTCTCTTCCGGCTTGACTCCCGTGACCCAGTCGAAGTTGATACCGCCGGCGTTGAGGTGACATCCGGCCGCAACCGACCTGACCTTGACCGGTTCCCCTTTGTCGAAGCGAAGAAGGACGTAAACGTTCTGCGCGGCCTGTCCGTTGCGGCTGCTATGCATGCCGCGCTCGTCTTCCAGGCGGTACTCACCACAGCAATCATCCTCGGATTGCGAGGAATCCGACCAATCGGAACATGTGGTCAAATGCGCGCCCGCGAGAGCCGGCACCTCATACCCGAGCCAGAGTTGCTCGCTCGAGTGACGCGCTCGATCGACCGTTGCAGCGAGACTCTGCGCCACCGGCTCGGATTTGAATTGCGTATCGCTCACCCGGGGCTGCTGCGCCGGCATGGCTACCGCGATTGAGAGAAAAAGGAACGCATTGATGTTTCGTGTCATGATTGGCCTCCTATTGCACTGACCGTGTGATTTCGTTCCGATGAGTTCTGCGCCAATTTCTTACCGCCACACTACGGCGTCGTAGACCGGATTGGGATAGATGACGCCCAGGATCTTATCGATCATTTCGTGCCCCACATTCGGGCCGTTGGTAAAAACCACAGCGCCAGTGCGCTTTCGAGGAATGAAAAAGGCTATTGTCTTTATGTCGCTGTCACCACCGGTATGGTCGATAATGGTTTCATTGTTTATTTTTACAATTCGCCAACCCAAACCGAAGCCCATACTAACCTTGCAATGTTCGGGATCCCGCGCCGATTCGCACAACACGGACTCCATTTCCGGAGTGATTTGATTTCGCGTGATCTTAAGGCGCTCCGCCGCAATCTCTTTCGTCACGCCTTCATTGTTCATAACGCTGATCACAAACTTGGAATAATCGCGAACGGTCGTGCGTAGCAAGTCGGCAGCGGACCATTTCGTTCGGGGCTCTGCCTCTACTGGCTTGGCTTGACGACCGGCCCACCAGCTACGAGGGGCGTAAGACGTATCCTTCATCCCGATGGGATCGAAAACGAATTGTTGTGCCAATTCTTCGAAGGGTTGTCCCGCCTTTTTTTCCGCAAACCGGGCGACATAATCAAATCCCTCGCCGGAATAACCGAATTGTGTGCCGGGTTTCCACTGGTACTGCAGCACGCCTTTCGTCTGGTATCGCCAGTTGGTGAACCCAGATTGGTGAGAAAGTAGGAGGCGAGGCGTCAACAACTCATTCCACGCGTTGTCTTTTACATCTGGGTCGGTCCAATACGGAGCCACCGGCTCGTTCAAGTTCAACTTCCCATCCGACGCGAGGCGCAGAATCACTTCCGCGGATATGGGCTTGGTAAGCGAGGCTACGTTAAAGAGAGTGTTTTCACTAGTACGTGGGCCTCCGGGAACTTGTTCTCCGTAAAACGATGTCCACGCGACTTTCCCATCTTCAATGTATGCAATTTCCACCCCCACGACGTTAAATGCTTTCAACCAGATAGGAACCCTTTGGTCGAGGCGACGTTCTGCATCGGATTTCTTCACCGCTTGAGCAGACACCTGAGTAAAGCCGCTGACAGCGCTGCCTGCTGCAAGAATCAACACTAGCAATCCTCGCATTGGTTTCCTTTCTATTAATCGACAATTATGCAACCAGACCTATTTGTTGAGAAGTTCCAGCATGTAATCTGTGGCTTCTTTGTCGTGCATCACAGCAAGTTTTCCCACGATGTTCTTTTTCGCTTCAGGGTCCTTCTCGCTGCGCGCCAGGGCCACAAGGTCGTGGGCATCGCCGGCGACGAACAACGCATCGGCCACGGCCTTTTTTGTTTCCTCGTCACCGCTTTTGGAATAAATAGCGAGCAGTGCCGGGATCGATGAGGATCCTCCCGAAGGTCCCATGTTGCGAATCGCTTTGCGCCGGAGATCGGAGTCCTGCTCGCTTGAAGCGATGGCGCCCAGTGCATCCGCCCCTTTGCTGCCCGCGGCGACATACGCGTTGAGGATGGCCATCTTCACGTCCTTGCTCGACGTCGCTTTGTAGATCTCGGAGAGGCGCGAGACCGCCCCCATTGCCCCGAGTTCATTGATCGCATGGCGCGCCAGTTGAGGATCGGATTCATGTTGGGCCGCCTGCACCAACTTCTCCGGATCGTTCATGACAAGGTAGGAGTCCAGGACGGCCTTCTTCACGGAGGCGTCGTTCGATTTGCTGTAGATGCTCTCGAGGATCGAAGTTGAATTCGATCCCTGTGCCGCGGCGAGGAGGTGGATCGCCTTGATCTGCAAGTTGGGATCCTTTTCTCCACGGACGATCTGTCCCAGCAGTTCCTGACCCTGCTTCGATTGATCCTGTGCGAGAACAAAGAGGGCGCGTTCCTTGAGCCGCTCGGAATGCTGCCCTTCGAGGATCTGTTGGAGGATCGCCAACGAATTGGAGTTGCCGCCCTGCATGAGGGAGTTCAGGGCGAGCAGCTTGAGGTCTTCGTCCTGCTCCGCTTGAGGCTGAACAGGGCTGCCGCTCTTGCCCCTTATCTCGATCTCAAGTGCGCTGCAGTCTTTCAGCCAATTGCTTTGCGGGTAATTCTTGCGCAGACTGGCGCAGGCCTCGAGTGCATCGGACGAACGGCCTTCCTTGTTTTTGACGTACGCCTTCCAGTAGACGGCTGCGTCTGCTCTGCGCCCGTGCAGGCTGAACACATGATCGAGCAGCGGCTCGGCATCCGACCATCGGCCCTCATCAATGGCCTTTGTGGCCTCGGCATAGAGCTGATCCTGGTGCGCGTCATTGGCATGCGCCTCATCCGCGAGTGCGTCATCTGCAAGCGAGCCGGCGTCGCTGCGCAACGCGGCAGATTTTGCAGCCGGAGCCGCACAAAGCGCGAGAGCTCCGCACAACCCAATAATACAAATCCATCGATTCGTTCTCATTTAGATCGATGCTCCTTTTCGTAAAGACTCAACCTTCATGTCCTGATGCGCAGTTCTCGCGCGAAGTACTCTGACCTGAAACAGCAATGAATCCGTGTTCATCTCCCGCTCGATTCGCGCGATGTCGGAGGCGCTCAACTTGTCCGGCGAATTCGCCACTTCCAGGAGCACGCGCTCCAGATGGTCCAGCGCGGCAGCCATCATGGGATCGCTTCCGCCTGAAAGCGCCTGACGATAGAGCCGGTTGTCCGGCAGCAATTGCCGCGCCTCTGCTTGGAGCGAGTCGGCCTGAAACGAGTCATCCTGGGACGAGCCGCCTGCGTCGCCATTGTCTCCACCGGCGTGGTTGAGTTCGACAAGCAGGCGTTCGGAACGGTCGAGATGATTGTCGAGGATAAAGAAAACAACACGCTCTTTCGCCTGAGCCGGATTTGCTGCCTCCGATGAATGGCTGCGCGACCGCTGCCACAGAGATCCCCCGAGGAACGCCGCGGCAAGCCCGAGCAGACATGCGCCAGCAAGCACGAGGCGAGGCCAGGAAAAGTAGTAGCGCTTCGTTGCCGGGTAGGGCCGCAATGGCGCTTGAACGGACTGCCAAAGTCGCTTTCCATACCCTGGCTCTCTGGCCGGTGGCTCCGGTCCACGGACCGCGAGAGCGTTGGAAATCTCTTCGTACGCCTGTTCGCATCGGCTGCAAATGCGAAGATGCGTCTCTGTCACAACCCGGTTGGCGTCTTCGGCAAAGTAGTGCTCGACGAGTTGTTCTTCCGTTAAATGGCTCATGACTTCACCCCAAAGCGGCGTCCCAAAAGAGGAGCTAACGACCGGCGCATCTTTTGAACTGCCCTGAACACCGCCTGCTTCGCGTTGTTCGGTGTCACTTCAAGCACCGCCGCTATCTCTTCGGTAGAGCGGCCTTCCAGGTGCCTCAAGACAAAAGCGAGTCGCTCATCCGGCGTCATCTTCTCCATCGCTGCGTGCCTTCTGTGTTCAATCTCCTTATCGAGCAGGAGCCTCTCAGGTCCGGCCCCTCCGTCAACAAGCTGAATGCCCGGCCGCTCTTCGTCAAACTCTTCGGTGATCGGCACCGCCGCTTCCGACTTGCGTTTCTGCAAGACCTGCAACGCGCAGTTGATCGCTATCCGATATATCCATGTTCGAAAGTCAGCTCGTGCATCGAACTCCGCGAGACCGCGGTAGCCGCGAAGAAGAGCCTCCTGGACGATCTCATGCGCGTCTGTTTCATTCTCGGTAATGCGGAATGCCACACGAAACATACTCTCCCCATGACGCGCGGCAAGATCGCCATATGCGTCTTTGTTTCCGGCCAGAACCGCCCGGATCAGCGCCTGGTCGCTGTTTCCCATGAGCGTATTAGATACGGAGAGGCCTCCGCGGTTAGGAAGTTTCTTTGGGACCGTTCGCCCTTTCTACGCAGTCATCTTTCCATCACCGAATCGCACTCGCCCGCTTACTCCGTCGCCCCTTCCTTTCCGCGAGCGACGGGGAGATGCCGCTTGCGAAACGTGCTGATTTTGTTGGGATTTCAATTTGCTAATGACAAGCCCGTTTGTTAGTCTCATAATGACGCGCCACAATGTGGCAGCGAACCCAGCAAGCAGGAGACTTACATGGCAGATTCAGCGAAAAAAGCAAAGGCAGCTGCAACGCCGCGCCAAGCCTCAGCAAGCAAGGCGAAGGCTGCTGAAGTAGCAACGCCAACGACAACACCACGCAAGGGCATTGAGCTTGTTGCGAAGGTTGAGGCGCCAAAGCAAGCGAAGGCTGCGGCACAACCACGCAAGACTGCGACAAAGAGCGAGAAAGTCGTTGCCATATCAAAGCCGGCACGCGATGTGATTGAGCAGCTCGCCTATCAGTATTGGGCCCAACGCGGCTACCAGCATGGATACGCGGTACAAGATTGGCTCCGGGCGGAACGAGAGTTGCAGGATCGCGCTTCTTAAGCGATGCAGAGAACGCATGCGTGGGTTGCGCCTGTTGCTTCCCACGCGTGCGACAGCTGGCAGCTTGTTGCCGGTATGGCAGGGCTTTGAAGTGAGTCCAGCAAAATTGTCGTATCAGCGATACGGCAGTCTCATACTTTGGAAACACCTCGGCAACTGGATCATTCGTCCGTGACATGTCGGGCCCGCTTGACGCTCATGGGTGGCGCGCGACGTTTGCTTCCAACGAAGATCCATCGCCGACCATCTACATCCGCACTCCCATCATCAATGGTGCAAATCCCGCCTGGCCCGATTCCATTGTTCACCGATGAAACTCAAGGCCGCGAAGAAGTGGAGCAAAAGCGGGCCCACGCTCCGGCTTGAACTCGTTTTATAAAGCTGCTTTGTGTCAGGGCACTACTTTAGCCGTGCCGAAAATGGCCCGACATCCAAGGGGTTAACCCCTGCGGGATGGATTTGCAGGCGGGGTGTTTATTTATGAAACGCGCTCTAGCAATTTGAAGAGGCTCGAGCTTGGGAAAGATTCTTTTGCTGCGCGTCCAGTCTTCGCCCTCGACGTTAAGATCAGGGAAAAGAGACTTCAAGCCTGATCGGCATTCACAAACAGGGTAGCCAGCGACTTCTCTGCCACGAACAAAGGCACTCGTAAACGTTCGCTCGGCCTCGAGGAGGGTACGAGGCTGTGCGCACGAGGTCGCCAGAGCCAACCCGGAAGCTCGTTAATACTGAAACAGCAATTGCCGGTTCACCGAAATGCCGATTGCGGTTAAACTGGTTGTCGTTACCAGGTACCTCGGCCGAACGGAATTGGGCTTCGGAGATCGCTACCTGCTTCTTTCCCAAACACTTCTCGCAAATCCGATGAGTATCTTTCACCAAATTGCCTTACACTATGACGGGATCATTCATAGGCTATTTTTCAAAACTCAACGAAAGATACAAATCCAAGGAGCCCAATCGATGAAACCGACCCCCTTCTTCCTCAGCCTCATGGGATTTTCCCTCCTCGCGGCTTGCGCAGCCAATGCACAGGCCACCCGCACATGGGTTTCCGGCGTCGGCGACGATGCCAATCCCTGCAGCCGTACAGCACCCTGTAAGACCTTTGCCGGCGCTATCTCCAAGACCGCGGCTGGCGGAGAGATCGATGCGCTTGACCCAGGCGGATTTGGTACAGTGACGATTACCAAATCCATCACCCTCGATGGAGGAGGAGGCATTGTTGCGTCCATACTCGCCGGGGGCACAAGCGGCATAAACATCAATGCCGCCACAACCGACGTAGTCACGATCCGAAACCTTTCGATCACGGGCATACGCCAAAGTACCTCGCCGGGGACAAACGGCATCGTACTCAATACTGCCGGGGCGCTGCACATTGAGAGTTGCCGGATTTTCGGCTTTGCCACCAACGGTATCTCGATTACTCCGAGTTCCATGCCGACTGCGGGCTCGCAGGTCATTATCGACGACACGGTCGTCCAGAACAATGGAGCGGCAGGCCTGCAAATTACGGGAAACGCGGCCGATGTACATGTGAGCGTATATAACTCTCGCTTTACGGGCAACGTCAATGGAGTGGTTGCCGCCGATTTCAGCCGGGTTGCGATTTCGCATAGCGATGCCAGCGGCAATTCCTCGGTCGGCTTTCTGGCCCAGGCCGCCAACGGCAATACCACGATGAACATTGCCGAATCCAACGCGGCAAACAACTTGGTAGCCGGAGTGCAAGCGGGTGGAGCAGCTGCGAATTCAATAATGCGGTTGTCCAACGTCAGTTTGCTGGCGAATACAACGGGGATGACGACCGGGACCAACGGGTCAATCATTTCTTACGGGAACAACACCAATGCGAACGGCGGTACACCCAACACGACGGAACCATTGCAATAGCGGCATGGAAAACGCGATCGGTGGCTGGGCTCTCTGTGAATTCCGAGTCCAGCCACTGGCGTGAGGTACCGAATCTCTACGATATCCGGAGCCGCAAGGACCGCTGGAAGGCGCCCCGCATGATTCTGCAATCCGATGCCTTTCTTTGCGGCTGGCGTGTCCAGTCGGAAATCTGTCTGCCTGAATTGCTCCCGTGGGAGGACTTCGGCGCGGCGGTGGACATCGGCATTCATGTGGGACAGGTGCCGCCACTCAATAAAATCGTGGGATCTTCGCGGCGGCTCACCGTGGACGAAACCGGGCTGTGCAGGCTTGAAATTCCAGCTGTCGCCACGTTTTCCGTTCGCAATGGCTCTGAGATCGTTATCGATCCGCTCGTTTCTCTCAATTCAGTTGTACTGCGCAACTATCTTTTTGGAACCGTATTAGGACTGGTCTGCCACCAGCGCGGAGTTTTTCCTCTCCACGGGTCGTGTCTTCAACTGGGCGATGGGGCGGTGATCTTCTCCGGCAATTCCGGCGCCGGAAAATCGACCCTGGCAGCCGGGCTGGCCCATCGCGGCCACACTTTGATGGCGGACGATGTCTGCGTACTAACAGAAACCCACGGAGGCTGGGTGGTCTGGCCGGCGTTTCCCCGCGTCAAACTTGGCACCGAGTCTCTGCGGGCGATCTTCGGCGGGGAATCGGACCAGTCCCCGCTCAGCTTGCAGGGGAAACATCACTTCCGCTTCGAGCCGGTCCAATGCTTCCAAACGAATCCGGTTCCGCTGAAGGCCGTTTACTTTCTCGGTAGAACACAGATCGAAGCGCGGGATTCGATTGTCGACGTACCCCGCTTGAAGCGATTGGCTTTGCTGGAGACACAAATATTTCGCGCCACGGCCGCGGCTTTGCTTGGCCGCACCGAGTCGCTTTTCCATTCCGCGGCTCGCATTGCGGCGACCGTGCCGATCCTCGAGTTGCGAAGGTGCTTCGACCTGGAGAAGATCGGGGTGACCTTTGCTATGCTGGAAGACGCTCATCGAGTCAAGCCGGCTGCTGTCCGAAGCTGTTGATGGGTCTTTACCAGGTTATTAAGTTACATCGAGTTCCGTAAAATAACGATTTCAGGATTGCGAGAATTTCATATGCCCCCCATCCAACAACGCGTTGAGACTCGAGACACCGTGGCGTGGAGCGCCAAGCCGCTGGCCTCGGAGATTGGCGGAGAAGTTGTCCTGATGAATATGGAACGGGGCTACTACTACAGCCTCGATGACATTGGAAGCGAAATCTGGCGCAGTTTGCAGCTGCCCGTCTCAGTTGCCTCGCTCTGCCAGTCTCTCGCGGCTAAGTACCACACCGAACTCGCAACCGTCACCGCCGATGTGCTGCTTCTTTTGAACAAACTTCTCGAACATGAGTTGATTCGGGTAGTGGAAGGATGAAAGGCCGAACGGACGTGCTTGACGCCACAAAACGGCGAATGCGGTGAATCTAGAATGACGGACCCGGTTCATTGTCTGGATTACTTCTTCTACGGGCTCCGCTTGCGCTCGCCCTTTTCTTTGCAGTCACTCCCTGCATGGCCAAAATCCGTCAGCGAGGACGCGCCCGACATTTCGCTTTGTTTTGGCGAGACGCCGGACTCTATTACGAATCCGCTTTGGTCGAGTCCATTCGTGCAGATCGGCGGGGACAGAAGTGCGCTGGTAAACATTTCCTCTGTTGCCCGTCTCTGGATTCGCAGCGAAATCAGAGTTCCCCACGAAACGAAAATCATCGTACAGAAAGCGCCTGGCGTGCAGCTTTTTGAGATCGAGACTATCCTGATCGGTACAGTTGCCGGGATCTTGCTTCATCTTCGCTCCATGCTCCCCCTTCATGCCAGTTGTGTGGTTCTCGACGGAAGGGCGATCGCATTCAGCGGTCCCTGTGCGAGTGGAAAGTCCGCTCTCGCGGCTGCGCTTGTCCGCTGTGGAGCCTTCCTTCTGAGCGACGATCTTTGCGTTTCCGACTTTTCCAACCGGGCTGTCCGGGCCGCAGCGGGAACGACGCGGGTCCGTCTCTGGCCGGACGTGATGGATCGGTTCGAAGTTCCACCTGAACAGCGCCTGCCCACGCGGCTCGATCATGGCAAACATGCAGTCGCCGTCCCGACCGCTGAAGCGAGTACCTGGCCCCTCGAACTCTTGGTGCGCATCGAGGCAGCGGGCCCGGACAATGAGCCTGTACTGGTTCGGCAGCACGGCCTTCCCGCCCTTTTTCCATTCAAGGAGCTTGTATACCAGTGGGAAATCGGGCGAAGCCTCGGCAATCGAGCCGATCAGTTTCGCTGTCTCACCGCTGTTGCCGATCATGCGGCCATCTGCACCTTGCGGCGCACCAAGGATCTCGACCATCTGGATCAGTGCGCAGATCTTATTCTGAATGCGTTCCGGGGAGGCGTATGAATTTGGAGGTGCAACATTCGGCGTCCGCCCAAGGCGCGCTCTTCGGTTGGCTCGTCTCCTATCCCAAGTCGGGAAACACCTGGATGCGCATGATGTTGCAAAGTTTACGAAAGGGAGGCGCGGCGGTCGACATCAACGAACCGATCGATTCTCATACTCTCCACCGCGAGGAGTTCGAGGAGCATTTTGGGGTCGAATCCAGCGACCTGACCGAGGCGGAGATCGATGCTGTGCGACCGGAGTTGCATCGTGCGATCGCTCGCTCCGCAAAGGTTCCGCTAATTCTGCGCAAGGTGCATGACCACTGCTGGCTCACCACTTCCGGAGAACGGGTCTTCCCACCCGAAGTCAGCCGCGGGGCCGTCTATATCGCACGCGATCCCCGCGATGTGGCCGTGTCGTTCGCGGCTTTCTACGGTATGGACTTGAAGTCGGCCGTCGGGTATTTGGGGGATTCCCACAGAAGGCCTGCCAAGAGCTCATCCCGCTTGATTCCCCAACTGTCGCAACCGGTCGGCAATTGGAGCGAACATGTTGTCAGTTGGCTCGACGATGCCGCCATGCCCGTGCTGTTGATTCGCTACGAGGATATGCTTGCCGACTCCGCACTTGAGCTGGCAAAAGTTGCGAGATTTCTGGGCCTTCCTGAGGAGGCATGTGCCCAGGCCGCGGCCTCATCCAGTTTCTCAACTCTCCGTGAGCAGGAAGACGAGCAAGGGTTTCGAGAAAGAATCCCCGCGGCAACACGCTTCTTCCGCCAGGGCCGATCCGGAGAAGGAAAGGAAAAATTGGCGGTCCACCTGAGGGAAAGAATCGAAGCCGAGCACGGCGCGGTCATGAACCGGCTCGGTTATCTGTAGGCATCCGATCTAACTTGTATCTGAGTTTAGACCTGCCGAACTGAGTTCCCAGATAACTCTTGACTTTCACCCGCTCCTTGCCCGTATTATTGCCGGAGAGATGCTGCAACTTTTCCCCGAAAGAGGTGGTTTATGCCCATTCAGAAGCAAGAAGATAAAGCTCTCGATGCCGAACAGGAAGCCGCGTCCAGCAACCTGAATTGGCACGCGCCCATGTTGACCGTTTACAACGCGGAAGACGCAGAAGCTAACCTTACCGGTACACACTCAGACCATTCAAGTCTTCTCTCTTAGATCCCTTCCTGGGCGCGGAACAGGCGGGCAAGATGGTGAATGTATCCGACCTTGAAATACCTTGAGGTCCTGCACCTTTCTATTTTGGGCAAGTTACTAGGAATTAACGACTAGACAAAATGGCGATTGCAGGCCTGCTCGGCGCTCCCGGTGGCATAGGCCAGAGCTTGGCTGCACTGAAGCTCTGCCCGGAAGAACCTGTTCGGCAATGGGAACTTTCCCTTGGTTGCATGGGAATCTGCGGCGACTCATCCTTTGCGTCCTCTAATCCCGGGCAACCCGATTTCCTTCTCCTATTACACGGAACAATCCATGATCGCCCGGGTTTGCTCAACAAGCTGAGCCTTCCCATCGGATTCAACTTTGGCAGCGCCGATTCAGACGCCGCACTGCTGGTCCAGACGTATCTTCGCTATCAAGAAGAATTCCCCTGCCACGTTGTCGGCGAATATTCATTTGCGCTTTGGGACGCCCGCCATCGCCGTCTGATTCTTGGCCGCGATGCGCTCGGGGCCCAAGGCATGTATTACTCGCAAAGCGGCAGCATCTTTCGTTTCGCCAGTGAGATTGTGGGCCTGCTGGCCTGCCCTGAGACTCCGATCGAACCGGATGACGATCAGGCAGCGCAATGGCTCACCATGAACCCGGGCCTTGGGGATGGAACGCTGTTCAAGGGCATACGACGCGTTCCCGCCGGGCATGTGCTGATTTTCAAGGAGGGAAAGGCACATCTCAATCGCTATTGGCGGCCCGAGGATGGAGCCCCAATTCGTTGCGCAGATCCCCGCGAGTACGCCGAGGGTCTGTTGCATCTCATGCAAGAATCCGTCGGATGCAGAATCCACAGCGGCAAGGTGATCGGCACCCATTTGAGCGGGGGGCTCGACAGCTCAACGGTTACGGCTCTGGCAGCGGACGAACTGGCCAGGCAAGGCCGGCGGGCGACTGCCTTTACCGCCGTACCCGCCAATTCCATAGATCGATGGCTGCCTGCGGAGAAGTTTGGAGACGAACGCCTTCATGCCGCTGCCGTTGCCGAACTCTACCCAAATCTCGATCACGTCCTTGTTCCCAACAATGCCGTGCCTCTTTTTGAAGCGATTGACTTTTATGTATGCGATTGTCATTTCCCCATTTTGAATGTTTTCAATGCGCCTTGGCTGGTTGGCATCGGCAGGGAAGCGCGTCGCATGGGCGTTCACACGCTGATGCGAGCGGCGGGTGGAAACCTGGCAGCCAGTTACGATGGCTCCTATGCTCTTGCGGAGATGCTTGGCGGAGCAAGGATCTTCGATTGGCTGCGGTCAATCGTGCAAAGGCGCGAGTTCGGATTTGGAATCAGACAGAGCCTCAGCGTCTCACTGAGATACGGCCCGACGCGGGGCAGTTTTCGCCAGTCAATTGCACGTGCTCTCCACTTGCGCCGAAACACGAACTCGGCCAATCTCGGATTGTTTTCAAATTCACCCATCGCCCCCGGTTTCTTCCAAAGCAGCGGGTTGTCTCCGGCGCTGGTATCGAACCCAACCATTCCTCAAAAAGACTCCAGGCTGGCTCGTCTGCAGGCGATTTGTCGCGCTGATAGTGGTGCCGTCATTGCAGGAGCGAAACGCCGTTTCGGCTACGATTTTGTCGATCCGATGAGCGACCGCCGGCTCTTCGAGTACTGCCTTTCCCTGCCCGAGGAGGCATTCTGCCGTCGCGGCCAACCGCGATCTTTGATTCGCGATGCGATGACGGGCAGGCTCCCTTCGATGGTGCGGAATGAACTGCGCCGGGGCAGGCAGGCGGCGGATGCGGATGCACTATTGGTGGAAAATCGAGAGCGGATCGTTGCGGAGATCGGACGCATGCATCGAAGCGACCTGGCCAATAAATATCTCGACATGCCCGCAATGGGCGAACTCGTTCGCGATTGGCCGAATGGGGGTTGGCCGAGCGCGACCGCCAAGCTGGCGTATGAAGGAAAGCTGCTGCGCGCCGTGAGCTTTGGCCGATTCATCATGCGCTTCGAAGACGGAACCTTGCAGACTTCAATTCGCCAACGCCGAATGGCGCCAAAGCCTTAATCCGACAGAGATTGCCGCGGAGCGTGCGCTCCATCATTGCCGTTCATCGCCAAATGAGTCTTTTCCTGAAAAAATGCCTAACACGGTGAACCGGTCCTGCTCCACTTTGCCGACAACGATCTCTCCGTTAACTGTCACCCATGCGTGCGCATCAAGCCCCTTTCCCAAAGACCGAGCTACCCCATAGTGCAGTTCCGCGGGAACGCCTGCGCGGCAGAGCATTTGATGAGCTGCGATTCCCCGATGAAAGCAAACCGCACGCCACGGCACACGCCGCGCCGCGGCTCCCACAGCCCATCGCACTTGTTTGCTATATACCTGTGCCGAGTCCGCTCTCAACCTTGGGTTGCCAATTGGCGGGTGCATCATCTTTCGAAAGAGCTTGAAGGGAAGCACATCGATTGCCATCCAGGCGAGCCAAAGCCAACCTGTGGCTTTGGCCGCCAACGTGATGTTCTTTCCGTTCATTCTCCCCGCTCCCGATCGCCAAGCAGCCAGTCCGAAGCCGCCCCTCGTCGATAGCATACCCCAGCGTATTCCCAAGAGGCTCGGAAGCCCTCGATCGATTGCATTCTTCAATCAATCGTGGACCGCTAAACCCCGCCGCACCCACCGCCATACCCAGAAGACTGGACGCAAGGCCGCATAGGCCCAGAAGAAACGATCCGGAAGATGGAACACCCTGAAGTCCTCACGTCGATACCATATCCGGAATAAGGGTTCCCACCAGGGCTTTTGGGGTAATAACTGCATTTCGTAAAGGCTCTTCCGGAGCCATCTGGGGATCGAGGCCACAGAGACAGTCGGTTCAAGCTCTGGAGGAGCCTGAAGAGCGTGGAGCGGCGCGTCGATCAACCGAGACGGTAAAGCCTTCCATGGATTCCCCGGCAAGTTGGGCAACGGAAGCCCGTACAGCAGTTCCAGCAGGCGGAGGCAGGCCAGCACAGCTCGGTCCTTGCCTGCGCTCCGGGCTTCACTCAGGACCGCTTCCCAATCCACGCGCTCTCCTGCGTAGATGCGCGCTATATCACCCAGCCACTTGGCACGGAACCAGACGTGTGAAGCCCCATGGTGACAGAGGTAGACTATCTGGTCGACGGGGTTCATGGCCTGGTAAGCGCACCCTTGCCAGACGGAGGGGATGCTTCTTAACCAGTAGTCGCCGTCCGAACCCGGTGGATCCCACTGATTCCTCCAATGGAGTTCGACCAGGCCCGTGCCCTCTGGATGTCCGAAGCTGAAATGGTGTTCGTGCCGCAGCAGGCTTTCCCATTGGCTAGGAGTCAAAGGAAACCAGGTTGGTTCCACCCGCCAACCCATGTTTTCCAGGCAGGCTTTTGCCCTCTGAGAATCCGCCGGGGGCACCGCCAGATCCAGATCGCGGGAATGGCGCAGCCCAACGTCTCCGTACAGGTCGGAGGAAAGGGTCGGCCCCTTGAATGTCATCACAGGGATTGCGGCACGATTGAAGCACTTCAGCACCACCGCCAAAAGCATCGAGTTCTTTACAGCCAGCATCCGGCAGGCATCGCTGTGCGTTTGCAACCTCTGTTTTGCAGGCGCTGGAATTTCCAATCCCACCACTCGGCTGAGTGCGGCCCAACTGAGGGCCGGGGTGCGGTGACGTTTCACGAGCCGAAGGTATTCCGTCCAGTCCAAGCCGGCGCGAGTCGCTTCGCGGATGGATTCCTCTTGTTTTTCCTGCAAGCAGGCCGGGGCCAGCCAGGAGGTGGCGATCATCAACCGAAACGCGGGGCTCGTTCTCTGTAGCCAGAAAGTCTCAGGCATGACATATATCCTGCGTTCCTAATTCTCGCATCTGGGCAGCTATGCCTCGCTTAAATACCGATCTACTTTCAAATCAAATATATAAACTGGAGGTCCAATTCCCACGCACCGATTGGCGGATGGGGCTGTTCCGATCGACCCTGACAGCTTGTACACCCACAATTTTGCACACTCTCGCGTAACTGTTCCTCGAATCGGAATTACTGCCAGCGCAAAATCATTTCTGCGAAATCTAGTTCGAGGCGCTTCGCGTGGAGGGAGGCCGAGCCCAGGTAGCCATCAATTCCACCGAGGTCGGTTTTTCCGGGGCTTTCGATCAGAAAGACTGGAGTCACGGCATTGGGGCCAAGAACCTGCACTCCCCGTAAATTGACCTGGGTGGCCTGCAGGCGTCCAATCATGGCGTCCCTTGGTTCACCTTCAATGCGCAGGTGCGGAAGTGCACTGCTGATGCTGTCCCTGTAGAGCAGGATGTATTGCAATCCAGTATCAACCTGTAAGCGCAGGGGAATACCCTGGACAACCACCGTAACCAAAAAGGATTTCACGGCCGAAGGCCTGCTTCCGCACCCCTCGTCGAGTTCAAACGAAACTCTCCTTCGCTCGTAATCGATGCCGATCTTCCTGGCCCGGCTCAGCACGTCCAGTCCGATGATCCCATCGACGTTATCCGCGAACTCGGAAATCTCGGCGAGTCTGGCGACCTTCATGGGGACGCTCGCGATGCGCATCGGGCCGATCCGAACATCGGGAACATCCGCCCACTCGATTGCAAGGTCGCGGTCAAAATTGAACACCTTTCCGGGGCGGCGATGCAGTCCAATCCTGTCCGCAACTCTCCGATCAATCACGCTGTGCGACGACCCGGTGTCCAGGATGAACCTCAGCCCATCCTGTTCGCCGATCTGTCCTTGGACGACGACCTCGAAGTTCGACACCATGTCGAATGGCAGGGTCAAGCTCGGGCAAGGGTGTTGAAGGTCCAGGGCACTCGCTTGTGCCGTCAACGCAGCAACAAGAGACAGCCGGGTACCCGCTGCCAGAAGCATTCGCAGATCCATGATTCCGACCTCAGCCGATTCGCGGCTGATGCCGAGATTCGAGCGGGTTACCAGGTCTTCTCAATTCACATCGGGTCTCCTTCGCGCCTCGCTTTTGTCAACAGCTAACAGACTGATAAAAAATGAGTTATTTGCGAACCTCTCCTGAGAAGAGTTGAGACTTTGTCGCCGATCCTTCGTCTATACTGAGTATCTCCGGGCCAAAGAGGTGTGTCGGACCCATCGCGGCCCGTTCGCAAGGAGCTAGATGGAACAGCCCGCTCCAAACTCCTCGACGCGTTTCGGCGTCTTCGATGTCGATCTTCGTTCCGGCGAACTGCGGAAAGCCGGAACGCGCATCCGGCTTCAAGACCAACCGCTGAAGATCCTGATTGCCTTGCTGGAACAGCCCGGGGAGGTTGTCACGCGCGAGGAACTGAAACGGCGCATCTGGCCGGACGATTCCTTTGGAGACTTCGACCACGCCGTGAATGTGGCTGTAGCCAAGCTTCGGGCGGCCCTGTCGGATTCGGCGGACACGCCACGCTATGTGGAAACGCTACCCCGCCGGGGATACCGTTTCATTTTTCCCGTTACGTTCCCGGCCACACCCGCTGCAGAGAAGCAGTACGCGAATGGCGCGGCGCGCTCCCCACAGGAGCAAGCGCCGGTGGGCAAAAAGGCACAATTCACATGGCTGCCAATTGTTGCCCTGGGCGCGATAGCGGTCGTCCTGAGCGCCTCGGCTTGGTGGTGGCTCCATTCGCGCAAGGCAAAAATGCTAACTGACAAAGACACTGTGGTCCTGGCGGACTTCGAAAACACCACCGGCGACGCGGTCTTTGATGGCACGATTCGTCAGGGGCTCGCCGTAGAGCTAGAACAGTCGCCTTTCCTCAGCCTGGTTTCGGATGCCACCGTGAAACAGACGCTGCGGCTCATGAACCAGCGGCCGGATGCGCGGCTCACTCCGGATATCGCGCAGCAACTTTGCATTCGCACCGGAAGCACCGCGGTGCTGAACGGCTCCATTGCGAAACTGGGCAATCAGTACGTGCTGGGGTTGAAGGCTACTAACTGTGCGACGGGCGATTCGCTGGTCGAGGAGCAAGTGACGGCGGAAAGAAAAGAAGAAGTATTGAACGCTTTGGCCCAGGCAGCATCTCACCTGCGCACTAGGCTCGGTGAATCGGTAGGGACTGTTCAAAAATACAATACGCCTCTCGAGCAAGTGACCACGCCTTCGCTTCAAGCGCTGCACGCGTACAGTTTGGGACGCACCACGTTGATCGATAAGGAAGACCGCGCTGCGGCAATCCAGCTTTTTCAACGCGCGATCCTTCTCGATCCCAACTTTGCCATGGCCTACGCCTCTCTCGGCCTGGCGTATGGGGAATATTCGGAAGAAGAAAGCGTGGCGAACTTCCGGAAAGCGTATGAACTGCGCGAGCACGTGAGCGATCGTGAGAGGTTCTACATCGAAGCGCACTATCAGGAATCGGTCACGGGTGACTGGGAAGAGGCCCGGGAAGTTTACAAACTCTGGAGCCAACTTTATCCACGAGACGATATTCCGCACCTCAACGTGAGTGAGATTTACTCCAGCCTCGGCCAATACGAGGACGCAAGAAGGGATTCGGCAGAGAGCTTGCGGCTGCTTCCCGGAGATTGCCTGAGTTACGGGGTCCTGGTGGGCTCGCTTATTCGTTTGGATCGCCTGGACGAAGCCCGCGCGCTGATGAAAAGCGCCGAAGAACAAAAGGCCGATTGCTTTCACATCCAGGTATATCGATATGCACTGGCGTTCTTAGAGCACGACAACCTGGAAATGGCGCATAGTGTGAAAATCTCCGGGAGTCTGTCGAATTTGCAGTTTTCTTATATCCAGGCACAGACCGCGGCGTATTATGGCCGCCTGCGGGAGTCCCGCGAGCTGATGCGCCGGGGCGACCAGTTGGCGCGGCAATCGGACCAGGAGCAATTATGCGGGCTTTTTGAGGAGCTGACCGCGATATCCGAGGCGCTCGTTGGCGATGCGGAATTGGCTAAGAAGAAGACGAAAGATGTGCTCGCGCGATCCAAAAGCCGGGATGTCGAAGGTCTCGCGGATATAGCCCTCGCGTTGGCGCACGACGATGCCGGTGCACAGTCGCTGGCCGATGACCTTGCCAGGCGCTGTCCTGACTGCACGCTTATGCAGACGAACTATTTGCCTTCAGTGCGTGCGCAACTCGCGCTGAATCATATGGACACACAGAAAGCCATCGAAGACTTACAAAAGTCGGTTCCTTATGAACTTGGGAGCCCGGATGGAAACAACCCGATGTTTCCCATCTACCTGCGTGGTCAGGCCTACCTGATGGCACGGAGAGGCGGCGAAGCGGCAGCCGAGTTCCAGAAGATTCTGGACCACCGCGGAATTGTTTTGAACTCGCCCATCGGCGCCCTCGCACATCTTGAAATCGCTCGTGCATTCGCCACGCAGGGTGAAACCGTCAAAGCACGCGCTGCGTATCAGGATTTCCTCACACTTTGGAAGGACGCCGACCCTGAGATTCCCATCCTGAAGCAAGCTAAAGCCGAGTTCGTGAAACTGCATTAGCGCAAATATTGCAGCCTAGCTAGCCGAAGCCAGGTGTGAGCTTGCACTCATGGAAGTTGGGTAGCTGGCCCTGCCCAAAAAGAGCAGGTAGTGCGGGTCATTGCTCAATGCCTCCAAAATTGGGTCGGATTGAAACCCGAGACTCCAGAGCGATCCATTGCGAAAGGATTTTTCCAGCCATTCCACCGCCATGGGCCTCTCGTTCAAGCCGATCAGGATGAGCGCAATCGCGTAAGGCTCACAGCGCATGGCGCGAGATCCAGAGTCCGTGATTGCGTCGAGCACTTTCCTTGCCTTTCGATCCTGGCCGGTCGTTCCGTAAGTGTATCCGAGCACACCTCGTACGATGTCATTACGAGGAGAGGCCGCGACCATTGCTTCCAGGCGATCGATGTGTACTTCAGGCTCTTCGATTTGGATGAAGGCCATCGCCTCGACAGCTTCGGTGATTGGACAGGGTCGGCCGCCGGCCCGGATCTGCTCAACCTGGTCGAGAGCGTTCGCATATTCACCTGCAAGATACTGATTCCAGCAATACAACGCCATCGGTGAGGAACTGAGCGGGTTTCGTTCCGCGGCTTCAAGCAGCAGGCTGGAGGCTTCTTCAAGGCATCCTTCAACAATGTGGAGAAGAGCCCTCCCATTCAGGGCGCGTGTCCCCATCGACCTGTGATTCAAAATCGCATCGAACCCGCGACGGGCGCCCTCCCAGTCACGCGTCGATATTGTTTTCAGCCAGGCATCCGCACACTTTGCCTCGATCTCTTCGGAATCCATTTCGAATGCCCGCCGAACAGCCGCCCCCGCGGATAAATATGCGGCTTCAGGACGCACATCTCCCCACAGGCCCTCGGCGATCAGTGCAAGCGACAAGCATCCAAACGCAGTAGCGTTGGTAGGGTCCTGATCGCATGCCTCCCGTAGGAATCGAACGATTGCTTGTAAATTACCGTGCGAAAGCGATTCCCACATCTTGCAGGAGAGATCCACCAGATCCCGGGAGCGGGCCTTGGCTTGCTCCGGAATCAATGAAGAATTCAGCTTTTGGTTTGGGCTAGTTGATGCCTCTTCCCCAAGCGGAGTGCGAGCAGGAACAGGTTTGGAACTCCCCGCGCTCTCATCGGTAACGACGCTTCCGCGGTTCCGCATCCAGCCTTCCAACTCGTCAACATAAGCAAAAACGGAGCTCTTGATCCCGCCTGCACGGTGTACCGGAAGACCATTCTCGCAGTGCCAACGCTGCACGGTTCGGCAAGTTCTTCCAAAATACAGGGCAATTGACTTCCAACTGTCCAGCCGGCTCTGGGATTTTAGATCATAGCTCGGCGTCACTCTGCCTGCCTTTCGTAGAGCGTGTACAGGGCCTGCCTGGATCGAATTCAATTCTGATTGGACCACAGGGAATATCTTTCGAAGGGTTTGTGCATGAAAGCATTGTCGTTTCGATTGCGCTCTGCCAAGGCAGCCCCGCTGACAGAGCAGCTTCAGAGAGACGATACTCCTAAGAACGACAAGCCCCCAGAATTTCCTTCGTGAAAATCTGGAGATGGCCGGAAAATCATCCCCTTCTCTGGCATCAAGACTGCTCTAAGAAGATGCATTGGATCCTGCCTGAAAACTCTCAGGAGTGAAGGGTACGGGATCCATCCCGTACGTCAATGGCGAGTTCAGGCCTCGGTTTTATGGCTGGAACCCGCGCAATGCTCCGCTTAGCCCACTCTCATATGCGTCGATGAGCTTGTCCCACGCGGCATTGGCGGCCTCATCGATTTGTTTTCGCCGTGGGTCTGCATCGAACCAATCGATTGTTCTCTGAATCCCCTGCGCAAACGGAACCGTGGCGCAATACCCCGGCACAAAGTGCTTGATTTTGCCGTTATCGAAAACTACGCTCGCTGCCTTATCTCCGGTCAGGCTGCCCAGTTCATCGGGCATGCATGCGCTCATAAAGTCGGAAGCGATGTGAACGATTTGCGGCTCAACGCCTGCAGCCTGCGCAGTGATTTTGTAAAACTGGTCCCAGGTCATCACCTCGTCGCTGGTAATGTGGAACGCGTGGCCAATGGCCTGTCGATGTCCCAGCAGGCCTACCAGTCCCTTGGCAAAATCGCTGTTATGCGTAATCACCCACAGTGAGGAACCGTCTCCAGGCACAATCACCTTCTTGCCCCGCCGCATTCTGTCCACCGCCGTGTAGGACTTCTGCCAGCTATTCACCGCCAACACAATCTGCGTATCGCCGTAGGTCAGGGAGGGACGAACAATCGTAACGGGAAATTCCTCTTCGCGATAGGCCTTCATCAACCGGTCTTCGCACGCGATCTTGTCGCGCGAGTACTGCCAGTACGGATTAGTGAGCGGTGTCGATTCCGTGATAAGGTAATGCCCGACAGGCTTCTGATACGCGCTCGCTGAACTGATGAAGATGAATTGGCGAGTCCGGCCGCGAAACAAGCGAATGTCGCGCTCCACATGCTCCGGGGTGAACGCAATCCAATCGACAACCGCGTCGAAGGATTCACTGCCGAGCGCTTGGGCGACCGCTGCTTCGTCCGCAATGTCCGCCACGATTGTGCAAACATTCTCCGGGATATCAGCTGTTCTCTGTCCTCGACGCAGCAGCGTCAATTCGATGTTTCGTTCGGCCGCCAACCTTGTTGAGGCCGTGCTAATGATTCCCGTGCCCCCAATGAACAGGACTTTCATGGCATCTCCCTTGGCCATACGATTTCAGACGTCGGCCTCTTTGATTGTAGGTCTGCGCAATCGGAAAGGGATTACCAGAGGCTTCCATGAAAACTGGGGGCCGAGATGAAGCGATCCACGGAATAGAATGGCCGCAAGCATTGGAGATGCTTGCGGCCAACCGTTCAGTTTATAAAGGGCGAGTTACTCCGAACGCAGCGCTTCCACCGCATTCACCCTGGCGGCACGCATCGCGGGAACGGCCGACGCAGTTACCGCCGCAACAAGAATCACGACAGCGGAGGCGACGATAGAAAGCACACCGGGCTGCTGCACCTCGGTGACGTATTTGCCGATTGCGCGTGCGAAGGCAAAGCCGACCACCACACCTGTCCCCACTCCAATACTGGCGATGACCAGGCCCTCCAACAGAACACCGGTAAGTATGTTGCGCGGCTGCGCGCCCAGAGCCATGCGGATTCCGAACTCGCGCGTGCGGCTGCTCACAGAAAACGCAAGCACACCGGCCACACCCACCACGGAAATCAACAGTGCCACCGCTGCGAACCCCCCAAACACGATGGCATTCAGGCGGTCCGGGGTCAGCACTTCCGCGCGAATATCTTCAAGCGTGCTGGCCCGTTCCACGGGCTGGTCAGCGGACATCTCGTGAATTGTGCGGCTGATGGCGGGGACGAGCAAATAGGGATCCTGCTTGGCGCGCACGAAGAGACGACCCTGCCATCCTTCCTGATCGACAGGCTGAAACACGGCCATGCCTGGTTGCGGGATGATGTTCTCATCGTCGAAATCAGGCACTACGCCGACGATGCGACGCGGTTCGTAACTGATGCCGATGAATTTCATCACCGGGTCGGTCCAATTCAGGTTGCGGTTAAGTGGGTCCTGGCCGGGAAACAGCGATTTCGCCACGCTCTGACTTACGATGACTACGCGCTCGGAGCCATCCTTGTCACTCTCGCGGAAATCGCGGCCTTCCACGATCGGCACTCCCAGCGTGCCGAAATACCCCGGCGAAACAGAGCGGAAGCGCGCGCGCGGATCGGCCGTGCCATTCTCAGGCTTCGAGCCTTGCACCTCGAACGAGAAGCTGATGTTGAGCGCCTGGCCGTCGCGCCAAGGCACACTGAAGCCTGTCGATACGTGCTCCACACCGGGCAGCGCTCCAACGCGGCGTTGCACTTCACGATAGAACTCCTGCACCTGCTCAGGCGTTTTTCCATACGACATCACCGGTAAGTTCACAGCCAAAACATTCGAAGTATCGAACGGCGGGCGAGTTTTTTCGAGTTCGTACAGAGTCTTCATCAGCACTGCGGATCCGGCCAGCAACAGGAATGACGCGGTGATTTGCATGATGGCGAAAACGCGCAAGCGGCGGCTGCTTCCTCCCGTGACGCGCGTTCCGCCGATAGCCAGCCCATTCGTTCGAAGTGAATCGAGCGAAGGCAGCCGCGGAATGAACGCCAGGAAAACGGCGGCGACCAGTGCCAGCCCAATTCCAAACCACACCAGGCTGAAGTCGAGCGTCATGTCTTTGGCTCGCACCGAGAAGCGCGCGGCATAATGACCGAGAATCTGAACCATCGGAATCGCAATAACCACGGCAAGGATCGCGCCGCTTCCGCACAGCACAAGGCTTTCAGCTAATAGAGACCTGCGCAGCGCTCTCCGGCTGGCCCCCAATGCTGAACGCACGGCCAGTTCCGATTCGCGGCGTACTGTGCGCGCAAGCACCAGGTTAGCGACGTTCGAGCTGGCGATGACAAACAGCAAGCCCGAAGCCGCAAACAGCACCCAGAGAATCGTGTTGGCGCTGGAGTTAATCTGGTCGTGCATCCGCGTCACGCTGATTGTGTAGTGGTCTTCGGGCTTGTAGGTCTCAGGATGCGCAGAGGTCATTCCGCCGTAGGCAGTGCGCAACTCCGCGCGGGCGGCGTCGAGTGTGGCCCCCGGTGCGAGGCGCGCGAATACTTCGGTCATGCGGTGTTCGCGGCCGGTGACCATGGTAGCGGAAAGATGATGCGGGCTGGTAACAACATTGGCAATGATCTCTGTCGCCACCGGGTAAGGTACCGACGGCTCAAGCACTCCGACGATGACTGCGGAACGCGCGCCCGTGACGCTTTCAAGCCGCACAGTCTTGCCGAGAACGCCGGGGTCGGAGTGAAGCTGCTCACGCCAGAATTTATACGTCAGCACAACCGCCCCCATGGCGTTCGGTCCGTCGTCGGAAGGCGTCAACAAGCGCCCGAGCACTGGGCGCAGTCCCATCACATTAAAGTAATTCCCGTCGACAACGCCGGCCGGAATCTCACGTGGTGTGCCCAGGCCCACGATGGTGAAATCGATCTCAGAAAATGTGCCGAGTTCCTGGATCGTCTTCAGGCCTTCGCCAATGTCTTTGATCTCCGGGACAGAGAACGTGGTATTCGCCATATTCATGCCAGGCGCGCTCTGGCGTACATAGAGCAACCGGTCTTCATCGCGATTCGCAAGCGGCCGCAGGAGCACAGCGCGCACCACGCTGAAGATGGCGGCATTGGCGCCGATCCCCAAAGCCAGGGTAAGGGCGACAGTGATCCACAGCGTGCGAACTCGGGACAAAGATCGCAGCGCAACCTTGAAATCACGAAAGAATGACATGATGGCCTCCATTTGGCGGATTCTTCCACGCTCTCTGGAACTCGATGAGTCGGTCTTGGGGAAAAACAATTGACGAATATGTTGATATCAACTAACCTTGCTGTGTGTCAAGCGAAAAAACAGTTCCGTTCGAGACGACTCTTCTGGTGCGGGACTGCTGTCTGTGTCTTCATGTGCAGCGCGCGGCCCGCGCCTTGGCCCGGCGTTTCGATGAAGTGCTGCGCCCGTTCGGCCTGACAAATGGGCAGTTCTCACTCTTGATGTCCCTGAATCGCCCGGAGCCGCCGTCCATGGGGCCGGTGGCTTCTCTGCTTGCAATGGATCGAACCACGTTAACCGCTGCCTTGAAACCGCTGGAACGGCGCGGGCTGGTGAATGTATTGCGAGACCCCACGGATCGCCGCAGCCGCATTTTAAAACTCACAGCGGATGGCCACGACTTGCTGGCTATCGCTGTCCCAGCCTGGGAGCGCACGCACTACGAGATCGAACAGCAGATCCCAGACAAGCTTCCCGACGAGTTCCGGAAGAATCTGCGCGCTCTTTCGCAGGAGTCGTAAATTCTAAGCCGGATAAGCTCCGGCAATGTAGCCGTGCAGGTCGTTGATTGTCTGCTCCTGGCCGGAAATGACCCATTTCACCAGATCGCCAATGGAGATGATGCCAACCACGGTGTCCTCCCTCAATACCGGAAGATGGCGGATACGATGTTGGGTCATCATGCCCAGGCATTCATCCACAGTGTGCTTCGTCGTGACGGAAACAACCGGGCTGGTCATGATTTGTTCCACCCTTGTCTCTTTGGAAAGATGGCCCATGAGGACCCCTTTGCGGGCGTAGTCGCGTTCCGAGAGGATGCCTTCCAGCCTATTGCCGGACAACACCAGCAATGCGCCGATATCGTGTTCGGCCATCATTTCGAGCGCTTCGTAAACCAGTCGCTCAGGCCCAATCGACAAAACGCTTGTCTGGCCTTTGCTCTTGAGCACCAATCCAATCGAGTCGGTAATCTTCATGGGAACCTCCAGGCGCCTCACAGCCGTTTCCGGCAGCCGATGCCGACAGCCGTTCCAGAATGCACGCATCGCGGACGGCATGATGCCGTCGTGGAACAGCAGTATATCCCGATGTGCAGAGGACGGGATAGCATTTTTAAAAGACGATTAAACTGCAGTTCGAGGTAGTTCGCATTCCGTCGAAAAAAAGACGAAACAATTCGGCACACACCATTGTCCGATGGGGAGCTGGGCTGGATTTACCGCGGAGGTTTCCCACCCATTTCACGATGAGACAGTGAAATGGATGGGGCACGGATGCCAGGAACCACGGAGATGGCTCCTTAGTGCTGGATCGTAGTTTCCGTCACCGACGGCTTGGCGGTGATCTGCGCGGGGGTAGGCAACTGCGTCTTGTCCCAACCACCGCCCAGAGCCTCAATCAGTTGTACCGATGCCGACATCTGCTGGATCTGCAGGCTCGCCAGGGTTTGCTCGTTTCCGTATAGCGTGGTTTGCGCGACCGCCAAATCGATATACGGGTCGATGCCGGTATCGTAGCGGGCCTGCTCCATTTTCAGGTAGGTCTGTGCGTGCTCCACGGCTTCTTGCTGGCGTTTTAGCTGGTCAGATAAGATGCGCACTTCGGCCAACGAATCCTCGACCTGCTGGAATGCCGTCAGCACAGACTGCCGATAGGCCGCCAGGTCGCCGTTGTATGTGGCGATGTACTGGTTCACTGTTGCACGGCGCAGGCCCCCGTCATACACCGTCTCAGAGAGGGATGGGCCAACCGACCAGAAACGGCTCGCTGCGTCCAGAATGTTGCGGATCGCCGAGCTCTCCACGCCGCCACTGGCCGAAATCGTGAGAGAAGGATAGTATGCAGCGTATGCAATGCCAATCTGGGCATTCGCCGAGGCCATGGTGCGTTCGGCCGCTGCCACGTCCGGACGCCGCTCCAGCAACTGGGAAGGCAATCCGACCGGGATCGGCGGGGGCGCGGTAGTCTTGGGAACCACGGGAATGGAGAACTCCGATGCCGGCTTGCCAATCAGCGTCGCGATTGCGTGCTCATAAAGGGCGCGCTCAATGCGGTTGTTGATAGCGGCGGATTGGGCGGTGGCCAGCGTGGTTTGCGCCTGGACAAGCGAAATCTGATCGTCGACCCCGGTATCGTAGCGGCCTTGCTCCGCGTCAAGGGATTTCTGATCGGCGTCCACCAGGTCGTCGAGGATTTTTTGCAATGCATCCTGGCCACGAATCTCAAAGAAATACTCGGCCAGGCTCGCCTGTTCGGTCAGCTTCTCATTGGCCAGATCGGCTGCGGTGACCTGGGCGTTGTACTGGGCGGAATGGATCGTGTTGCGGACCTTTCCCCAGAGATCTGGCTCCCATGAAACTTCGGCCGGGAGTGAAAAGACCTGAGACTGCTTGCCGCTTTCGCTGGTCGCAAGGGCCCCTGACCCGAGGTTGGCAGACTGCTGCGACCGCGTGTAAGAAGGACCGACACTCACCGTGGGAAATAATTGCGACCGCGCCTCCCGAACCAGGGCACGCGCTTCCATAAAGTTTTCAAAGGCCTGGCGAATGTTCTGGTTGTCGATGTTCAGCTGTTCTTCCAGCGCGTTCAGATCCGGCTCGTTGTAGATCTCCCACCATTTGCCGCGGAGCGTTGCATCCTGAGGCTCGGCGACCTTCCAGCCATCGGTTTCCTTGAACTGCGTAGGAGATTCCTTGAACACCTGGGGGGCCGTCACCCTGGGCGGCACGTACTTGGGCCCGACATTGCAGCCGGCCAGCATCGTACTCAATACCGCGGCAAAGACTGCGCATAGCACGGTCGATGATTTTCGGAATTGCGATCTCGACTTACTCATAAGCAAAACTCCATGAGCATCCATAACTAGGATGCCTCCGCGGTTCCATGGCGCAGTTCCGCAGGTTGTTGCCCACGGACCTTGAGGCGCGCCCAATCAAAAAGAATATAGACAACAGGTGTGGTGTAGAGAGTCAGAATCTGGCTCATAATCAGTCCGCCCACAATCGTGATGCCCAGCGGCCGTCTCAGCTCCGATCCTGTTCCTGTGCCGAAAGCCAGGGGCAGCGCGCCGAAGATTGCAGCCATCGTCGTCATGAGGATGGGCCGGAAGCGAAGACGGCAGGCCTGGTAAATAGCCTCAGTCGTAGTCTTGCCTTCTTCGCGCTCCGCAACCAGGGCGAAGTCGATCATCATAATGGCATTCTTTTTCACGATGCCGATGAGCAGAATGATACCGATAATGGAAATTACATTGAGATCGATTTTGAAGGCCATCAACGCAAGCATGGCTCCTACGCTGGCCGACGGCAGCGTGGAAATGATGGTGAGCGGGTGCACCAGACTCTCATAGAGAATGCCGAGAACGATGTACACCGCCAGGATGGCCGTAATTACAAGAATGGGTTCGCTGGCCAGCGAGGTTTGGTAGGCCGCGGCTGTACCGGCAAAGAAGCCGCGCACTGTTTCCGGCATATTCAGCCGCTGCTGCATCTCACCCACCTCGCGCGTTGCGTCGCTCATCGACATACCGTTGGCAAGGTTGAATGACACGGTGACAGACGGAAACGAGCTGGTGTGATTGATGATCAGCGGGGTGGTGCTGGCCACAGACTTCGCCACCGTAGAAAGCGGAATCATGCCGTTCCCCGTCGTGCTGAGGTAGAGGTTCTTCAAACCGTCCGGACTTTGCCAATAGGGCGGCGCAACTTCAAGCACCACGTAATACTGGTTCAGCTGGGTGTAGATGATAGAGACTTCCGACTGTCCGAACTCACTGTAGAGAGCGCTGTCAAGCGACGCCGGAGTAATGCCTAGCCGCGCCGCCGTGGGGCGATCGTAGTTGAGCAGTTCCTGCAAGCCGTTATTCTGCGCGTCGGAATTCACATCCTGAAAGCCCGGCAGCGTCTTCATCTGGGCCAGCAGAATAGGGCCCCAATGCGACAGATCGGCAACATTGTCCGACTGGATCGTGTACTGATAAAGCGCAGCGCTGTTCCTTCCCCCGATGCGCAAATCCTGGGCCGCCTGCAGAAAGGCCTGGGCAACAGGCAGCCTGTTCATCTTGGGCCGCAGGCGGTTGATAATATCCGGCGCGGTAGTCTGGCGCACACCGCACCCTGGACTCGATTCCACGCATTGCTTCCCCAACGGCTTGAGCGCCATGAAAATGAAGCCTCCGTTCGACTGTCCCGTATAGGCATTCACGTGCGCCACCGCGGGGTCGGCCTTGATCACGCTCACCAGCGCGCGCGCCGAATTATCCATCACCGGGAAAGAAGCGTCCTGCGGCCCTACCACACCGCCGACAATGGCGCCCGTGTCCTGTTGCGGGAAAAAGCCCTTGGGAATAATGGCAATCAGGTAGAAATTCAACGCAATCGTCAACAGCAGGATGACAAAGACCGGCCACGGGTGATCCAACACCCACCGCAAAGTCCTGCTATAACCGGCCAGCAACGACGCGAATCCCTTCTCGCTCACTCGATACATGCGGCCGTGCTTGATCTTGCTTTCATCCTTGAGGATGTAGGCGCACATCATGGGCGTGGTGGTCAGCGAGACCAGCATGGACATGACGATTGCTGTTGACAGCGTAATGGCAAACTCGCGGAATAAGCGGCCAACAATTCCGGCCATCAGCAGGATAGGAATGAAGACCGCGATCAGCGACATGCTGATGGAAAAAATGGTGAAACCGATCTGCCTGGACCCTTCGAACGCCGCCTTCATCGGACTCATGCCGTCTTCACGAAGGCGGGAAATATTCTCCATCACCACAATCGCGTCGTCGACAACGAATCCGGTGGAGATGGTGAGCGCCATCAGCGAAAGGTTGTCGATGCTGAATCCCAGCAGGTACATCACGGCAAAAGTTGCAATCAGCGAAGCAGGAACCGCAACGAAAGGGATGAGCGTGGCGCGCCAACTGCGCAGAAACATGAAAACGACCAGAACCACGAGAACGACCGAAAGAACGAGAGACCGTTCCACATCGTTGACCGAGGCGCGGATAGTCGTGGTGCGGTCAAGAACAATGGTGGTCTTGATGCCTTGGGGTATCGAAGCCTCGACCGACGGCAATTCTGCTTCAATTCGATCGTTGGTCTCAATGATGTTGGCGCCCGGCTGGCGAAAGATAATAACGGTAATCGAGGGAATGCCGTCCATGTAGCCCGACGCGCGAATGTTCTGCGCGCCATTCTCGACATCCGCCACATCCGACAGCCGCACCGCTTGGCCGTTGTGGTAGCCAATCACCAGCGGCTTGTAATCGTCCGCGAGATGCATCTGGTCGTTAGTGATGATGTCCAGTTTTCTGCCGTCGCTGTCGGCAATCTGTCCCACTGCCTCGTGCACATTCTGCTGGCTCAGCATCGCCTGAACAGACGACATGGTAAGCCCATGGCTATTCAAAAGCGTCGGGTTAACCTCAACCCGCACCGAAGGCCCTGCTCCTCCTCCCACCGACACCTGTCCCACACCCTGCAATTGGGAGAGCTTCTGCGCAATCACCGACGATGCATAGTCGTAGAGCGCCGGCTTGTCGTACTTATCCGACGTCAGCCCCAGGATCATGATCGGCGAGTCGGCGGGATTCACCTTGCGATAAGTTGGATTGCCGGGCAGGTTGGCCGGCAGATAGGTTCGCGCGGCGTTGATGGCGGCTTCCACATCGCGCGCCGCGCCGTCTATGTTGCGGCTCAGATCGAATTGCAAGGTAATCGATGTGCTGCCGAGCGAACTCGACGATGTCATTTCAGTGACGCCCGCGACGTGACTGAATTGGCGCTCCAGCGGCGTGGCAATCGAGGACGCCATGATCTCCGGGCTGCCCCCGGGCAAACCGGCAGAGACAGAAATGGTGGGAAAATCCACCTGCGGCAACGGGGAAACCGGCAACACCTTGAAGGCGATTGCTCCTACAAGAGTAATCCCCACCGTGAGCAGGGTGGTGGCTACCGGACGCTTGATGAACACCGCCGAGATGTTCATTGAGCCTCCGCCGGCTGTGCCTCGCCGCCGTTCCCGATCCCCTTTCGCACACGACCGACGCGATGCCCGAGGCGGTCAAAGAAGATGTAGATGACCGGCGTGGTGTAAAGCGTGAGTACTTGGCTGAGCAGCAATCCGCCGACCATTGCAATGCCCAGAGGACGGCGCAGTTCCGAACCCATGCCGGTACCCATGGCCAGCGGAATACCCGCCAGCAGTGCGGCCATCGTGGTCATCATGATGGGGCGGAAGCGCAGCAGGCAGGCTTCGTAGATGGCGTCGGTTGAATTCATACCGCGCTCACGCTCTCCCTCAAGGGCGAAGTCCACCATCATGATGCCATTCTTCTTCACGATGCCGATTAGCAGGATGATGCCGATAATCGCTACAACGTTGAGGTCCTGCTTGAATACGATCAGGGCGAGCAATGCGCCGACTCCCGCCGAAGGCAGCGTCGAGAGAATCGTGATGGGATGAATGAAGCTCTCGTAGAGAACGCCGAGCACAATATAAACCGCGGCCAGCGCGGCGATGATGAGGAACCCCTCGTTGGAGAGCGAGCCTTCGAACGCGGCGGCCGTGCCCTGAAATCCGAACTGCACGCTGGCCGGCATGTTCAGGTCTTTCTGCACCTTGTTGATGGCCGTGATAGCGCCGCCCAGTGCCGCATCCGGCGCAAGGTTGAACGAGACCGTCACCGCTGGAAACTGACCTTGGTGGTTAATGGAGAGGGCCTCGTTCGTTCTCTCAAGGTGCGTGAATGCACTGAGAGGTACAGAGCCCGATGGAGTCGAACTCGTGGCCGTGTTGGGAGAGGATGAGGAACTGTTGGCAGCCCCGACTCCCGAGGTCAGCGCATTCGCCGGGGATGTCAGCACACCCGAAGTCGGCGTGAATTGAACCGACGTGGTAGTCGCATTGGAACCGGCCGACGAAGACCCGGAAGCAGCGAAGGAAGTTGCAGCGCCTGGTCCCGAGCCACCAGCCGATGCACTTGTCTGGATATACAGATCCTGGAGCCGCGCCGGGCTGGCTTGAATTGCTGGATCGGCTTCCAGAATTACGTGGTACTGGTTCAACTGCGTGTACATTGTGCTGATCTGGCGCTGGCCAAACGCATCGTACAGCGTGTTGTCAATCGTGTTCGGCGCAATGCCAAGCCGTGACGCGGTGGCTCGATCGACCACCAGCGATACCGCCAGGCCGCCGGTTTGCTGGTCGGTGGCCACGTCCGCAAGCTGAGGCAACTGCTTCATCTTGTCGACCAGCTTGCCGGTCCACAGATTCAGCTCGTTTACGTCTGGATCTTCGAGCGTGTACTGGTACTGGGTGCGGCTTACACGGTCATCGACGGTGATGTTCTGCACCGGGGACATGTAGAGCTCAATGCCTTGAACATCCTTGAGCTTTGTTTGCAGCCTGCGAATCACATCGGCCGCGTTGAGGCTCCGATCCGCAATCGGCTTGAGGTTGATCGACATGCGTCCGCTGTTGAGAGTGGTATTCGTTCCGTCCGCTCCGATAAAGGACGACAGACTGTCTACAGCCGGATCCTGCAGCACTATATTGGCCAGTTCCTGCTGCTTCTGCGCCATGGCGGCAAAGGAAATGGTCGCCGGCGCTTGCGAAATGCCTTGAATCACGCCCGTATCCTGCGTGGGGAAGAACCCTTTGGGAATAACAATGTAAAGGAAGACCGTGAGCACCAGTGTGGCAAGCGCTACAAAAAGAGTAATCGTCTGGAAGCGGAGCACAAATTTCAGCGTGCGGCCATAGAATGCAATGATGTTCTCGAACACGCGCTCCGACGCCTTGAAGAAGCGGCCCTGCTTGTCATCCGGAGTGTGACGCAGAATCCGCGAGCACATCATCGGCGTCAGCGTAAGTGAAACCACCGCGGAGAGAATGATGGTGACGGCCAGGGTCACCGCGAATTCGCGGAACAGCCGGCCGATGACGCCACCCATGAATAGCAGCGGAATCAGCACGGCAATCAGCGAGACGGTTAGAGAGATGATGGTGAACCCGATCTGCTCCGCGCCTTTGATGGCCGCCTGCATCGGCGTATCTCCGGCCTCCAGATAGCGGGAGATGTTTTCAATCATCACGATCGCATCGTCCACCACAAAGCCGGTTGAGATGGTGAGCGCCATGAGCGAAAGATTGTCCAGGCTGTAGCCCAGTGCATACATAACGCCGAACGTGCCCACCAGCGAAAGCGGTACGGCCACGCTGGGGATAATGGTCGCATACACGTTGCGCAGGAAAAGGAAGATCACCATCACCACCAGGAAAATGGTGAGCATCAATTCAAACTCCACGTCATCGACAGAGGCGTTGATGGCGGTGGTCAAATCGGTGAGCGGCGTGACCTTGATGGAAGCCGGCAGGTTGACCTCAAGCTGCGGAAGAATCGCCTTGATGGCCTTGACCACGTTAATGGTATTGGCGCCCGGCTGGCGTTGAATGTTCAGAATCACCGCAGGCGTCTGGTTCATCCATGCGGCCTGGTTCTTATTCTCGATGCCGTCCGTCACCTTGGCCACATCGGTCAGCAACACCGGCGCGCCGTTGGCGTATGCGACCACCACTTTTCGATAATCGTCGCTGGTAATCAGCTGGTCGTTGGCGTTGATCTGGAAGTCCTGGTGCGGACCGTCGAAATTGCCCAGGGCTTGATTCACACTGGTCTGAACCAGGGCTGTGCGCAGACTCTCCAGGTTGAGCCCGTACGCCGAAAGCGCTGTCGGATTTGCCTGTATGCGCACGGCCGGCTTTTGTCCGCCGCTGATGCTCACCAGGCCCACTCCGCTCAGCTGCGAGATCTTCGGCGCCAACCGCGTATCCACCATGTCCTCGACCTGTGACAGAGGCATGGATTCGGATGTGATGGCCAGCGTAAGCACCGGTGCGTCCGCTGGATTGGTCTTGTTATAAACCGGAGGAGCCGGAAGGTCCGAAGGCAGAAAACTCTGCGACGCGTTGATCGCCGACTGCACCTCCTCTTCGGCAATGTCGATATTCAGGCTGAGCGTGAACTGCAGCACAATGACCGACGAGCCGCCGGAACTCGTCGACGTCATCTGGCTCAAGCCTTGCAATTGGCCAAATTGACGCTCCAGCGGCGCTGTCACCGTGGTGGCCATTACGTCCGGATTAGCGCCTGGGTAAAACGTGACCACCTGAATGGTCGGATAGTCGACTTCCGGCAAAGCGGACATCGGCAGCTGAAAATAAGCCACGATTCCCACCAGCAGGATTGCGGCCATCAACAGCGATGTAGCAACAGGACGCTGGATGAAAGGCCCGGAAGGACTCACGGAGTGTTCCCCTCAGTCGGATTGGCAGCGATCGGCTGCTTGGAGATAAAGATCGGGCTCTTGTCCTGCAACTTCTCGAAGCTGCTGGTTGCCACTTGATCGCCAGGATTGATTCCCTGCACAGCAATCACACCGCTGTCGGAGACGCCAGTCTTCACGTTTTGAACAGATGCTGTGCCTGATCCCTTCTTCTGGTCGGTCACGTGAATCACATAAACAAAAGCAACCTGGCCATTGTGTTGAACGGCGCCTGTGGGAATGAGCGTAACCCCCGTGAGTGTGTTCACCAGTAGGCGCGTGTTCACAAACTGGTTCGGAAAGAGTGCGCCGTTCTTGTTATCGAATGTGGCGCGCAACTTCACCGTGCCGGTCGTGGTGTCAATCTGGTTATTGATGGTCTGCAGCTTACCCTCAGCCAGCTTGTTGGTAGAGTTGCGATCCCAGGCTTCAACAGGCAACGAATGTTGCTTGCGCATCTGCCCCTGCACTTGCCCCAGGCTGTCTTCCGCCAATGTGAAAATCACGGTGGTCGGCTGCATCTGGGTTATGACGACCAGCGGGCTGGTACTGTCCGCCTGCACCACGTTGCCGGGGTCCACCAGGCGAAGACCAGCCTGACCGGTGATGGGCGAAGTTATGTGGCAGTAACTCAGTTGCACCTGATCGTAGTCGACCGTGCCCTGATCGTTCTTCACCGTCCCCTGGTCTTGCAGCACGATCTTTTCCTGATCGTCGAGCAATTGCTTGTTAATGCCGTTGCGCGCCCACGCCGTCCGATAGCGGTCCAAATCCATCTGCGCCTGCGCCAGGATATTCGTGTCCTTCTCGAGCGTGCCCTCGGCCTGCTTGAGCGTCGCTTCGTAGGGCCGCGGATCGATCTCGATCAGCGCGTCTCCTTTGTGCACGAATTGACCCTCGCGATAGGAGACGGCCGTCAGAACGCCACCAGCCTGTGGGGTGATGGTCGCCGTGTAAACCGGCGTCACAGTACCGAGCGCATCGAGATACTGGCCGATATCTCCCTTGCTGGCCGTTGCCACGGTCACTGGCACAGGCCCGGTCATCCCGCCTCTGCGGCCGCCGCCACCTCCAGCGCCGCCACCTGCTCCACTCGCCGCGGGTTTGGCGGTCTGTTTGGAATTCCGCCCGTGAAGGAAATAATAGCCAACAACTACAAGGACCAAAATCAAAATGGTCCAAAGAATCCAGCTTTTACCCGATTTGGCAGGGGGTGCATTCAGCTGGTGGTCAGGGCCAATGCGCTGACCATCTTTTGGGTCTTCAAATTCAGACACTTAAGGCTCCGCGTTGGAAATGTTTCAGTAAATGCTCCCTCGCAGAATCGCCGCATGGCCTAGTTGTTGTCAACAAGGCAGGCCCGCATGAAAGCATGGATTTCCTCACTTGGATTAGATGCCAAATCGCGATGGACGGTTAGGCCCAATTCGGCACCTTAACAAATCTTTACAAATCTCGCGCAAAAAATCTGCGCTCTCAACATTACAAGTTGACGAGAACGCAGGCTCATTAGTCTCGCCCACTAGAGGGACAACCCCTGGCTACAATTTTCAGCCCGCGCCCGACGCTACGCGCCAGCGCCCATTCCTTGCAGTCGAAGTCCGCGATTCCTCCATTCAACTCCCGACGCTCCACGGGAAATCTGAATTACCGTTACAATCGATTCAAAGGAGAATTTCGCCATGCGCCGTGTCTATATGGACGCCAATGCCACTACCCCTCTGCTGCCGGAGGTGATGGAGGCTATGCGCCCCTATTGGATGGAGCACTTCGGCAACGCCTCCTCGATCCACCAGCACGGCCAGCAGGCTCACGCGGCAGTCGATCGGGCGCGTGAGACCATGGCGCGCTTCTTCAACTGTCACGACGCCGAGGTGGTGTTCAACTCCGGCGGCACCGAGGGCGATAACACGGCCATCTTTGGCCTGCTTCACCCCGGCGACCACTTCATCACCACTTCCATCGAGCATTCCGCCATTCTTGAAGCGGCCAAGCGCCTCGTCCATCGCGGCGTTGAGACTACGTTTGTAGCGCCGCAGCCGAGCGGACTGATCGACCCCAACGACATTCGCCGCGCTATTCGTCCCGAGACGCGCCTGATCAGCGTAATGCTGGCCAACAACGAGACCGGCGTGTTGCAACCCGTCGAAGAGATTGGCAGAATCGCCAATGAAACCGGCATCTTCTTCCATATCGATGCGGTGCAGGGCGCGGGCAAGATTGAGTTCGATGTGCGCCGCATTGGCTGCCACTTGCTCTCGATCAGTGCCCACAAAATGCACGGGCCCAAAGGTATTGGCGCAATGTTCGTCCGCCGCGGAACGCCCATTGAGCCGCTGCTCGTTGGGGGAAGTCACGAGCGGCGTCAGCGCGCAGGCACTGAAAACGTCCCTGGCATTGTAGGCCTGGCCAAAGCCGCCGAGCTCGCCATGCACTCTCTCGACGACGGCACCATTTACCGTCTGGCAGCCATGCGCGACCGCCTCGAAGCAGCCATTCTCCAGATCCCCGGCACCGGCGTCAACGGTATATCTGAAGACGGCAAACCCGTTCTACGCGCCGCCAACACATCCAACATCTGGTTCGACCAGTTGGAAGGCGAAGCGTTGGTCATCGCGCTCGACATGAAAGGCGTCTCCGTCTCCGGCGGCTCAGCCTGCCACTCCGGAGCCACCGAGCCAAGCCATGTACTGATGGCCATGGGCCTGGACAAGAACCGCGCCCGCGCCAGCCTCCGCTTCAGCCTGCTGAAAACGGTGACTGAAGCCGATATCGATCACGTTTTGCGCGTAGTCCCCGAAGCCGTAGAACATTTGCGCGCCCTTTCCCCCGTGGTTGCTGGAACACTGGGGTAGTCGTGCAGAACCAGCAGCGTTGTGTTCACTGCATCGTGGCAGCAAGCGGAGGTTGAACTTGCTAATGGATCGTTTGCGGGGATTGTTTGGCAAGAAAAAGGCGCGCGGGGGTGTCACTGCGGAGGAGCACACAAAGCAACTGCAAGCTGATCCTGAGTTTATGCATCGCAGGGCGGAGCAAGAGAAAGCTCTGGCAGAGCGTGAAACACTGCTGCGACGGGCGGAGGCTCCACTTGTGGAGGATTTGGCTCAATTAGGATTCGAAGTTAAGTCCGTATGGTTTCTGAAGAATAACAACCCCGAATTTCGGAAGGCATACCGTACTCTTGGATCATCTAAGAAGGCCCTATCCGGACGTCATTCGGGCAGGGATCGCGCAAAGGTTAGCTGTCAAGGCAACGCGGAAGACCGGCTGGCGCATTCTTGTAGAGGAGTTTCGCAAAACCGGGTACGACCACGCACACGTGAAGGATAGCTTGGGTGCCGCATTGTCAGGTGCCGCAGATGGTTCGGTGATGGAAGAGCTTATCGGTCTCGCCAAGGATCGGAGCCTCGGCCCAAGCAGGGTCATGTTGCTCAGAGGCATAAGGCGTTCCCGGCTACCTCAAGCGAGCCAGGCTATTGCCGAGTTGGCAAACGACCCGGAACTGGCAAAAGAAATCAAGTCGTGGCGGAGAAAGAGCAAGTAGCAAAGGTGGAGAAGAGCGGAAGAATGTCATGACTGAATCAACAACCATCGCTGTTGCCATGTCCGGAGGAGTCGACTCCTCGACGGTTGCGGCGATGCTCACTCAGGACACGTGAAAAGCGCGCCAAACGTCTCCGACGCCCGCCGCGCGAGTCAGCCATTCTCGCTCATGGGAAGACCAACACGCCTGAGGCCTTTGCCCTTTCTTTGAGAACAACATCGGTTGTGGCGAGCGGCAGACCATGTTGGAGAGCCAGGGCCAGATAAGCGGCATCGTAGGCCGCGATATCCCAGCGCCGCGCAAACGCCTCCAGTTCGACATTGGACCAGAGCGGCTGCGATGCAACGCGAATCGGCAAGGCCTTCAAAAGCGTGAGGTACTCCTCAACCTGCTGCTCGTTGATACGTTTGCGCCTGTTGTGGGAAACGAAGATGTTGTTCGCGATCTCAAATGCCCAGATCTCCGGGACGATTGCATCGTGAACGACCAACGCCTCTAGGACGCGGCGGCTGTAAGGGGTGTTTTCCATTGGGTCGCCCGGAAAGCACCAGGAGATGGCCACGGAAGCGTCAAGGACGAATTCCGCCATTAGAACCGATGGCCTTCATGCAGGACGGCGCGAGTAATGGGCTCTCCCAGACTCAACCGATGCCTTTCTCCGAATTCAAGCATTCCGCGGACTGCCTCCGCGCGATCTCGGCCCACTGCGGGAGCCTGCGGAACCGTTGCGGAAAGGGCAGCACCCTCCACGACCGTGAGGAGATACTCTTCCAACCCAATCCCGCTGGCCTGGGCTTTTGCAAGCAAGCCACTCTCCACTTCCGGTTTGAGATGCAAAGTAACGGTCATCGTTGGGCCTCGGTTGAAGACGATTTTACCCCGCCGATCAATCGCCTGCAAGGAAACCCAGTCCAACCAGCTTTTGCGCTCGGCCTCGAAAGCGACTACCCTTAAACTAGACTGGTACCTTATACCAGACATTTCCCCATGACCGAACCAACCACCATCGCCGTAGCCATGTCGGGAGGAGTCGACTCCTCGACGGTAGCGGCCATGCTCGCCCAATCGGGCGATACAGTTGTCGGCCTGACCCTCCAGCTCTGGGACCAGACTCGCCTGGCCGGGAAGCACGGCATTCCCGACGCACCCAAAGCAGGTCGCTGCTGCTCTCTGGATGACGTTTACGACGCGCGTCGCGTTGCTGAGCATCTGGGAATTCCCTACTACGTGGTCAACCAGCAAGACCGTTTCGAGCGCGACGTAGTCCGCCCCTTCGTCGACGAGTATCTCCATGGCCGCACGCCGATTCCCTGCTCCCTCTGCAACAACCACCTGAAGTTCGACGCCCTCATCCAGACTGCCCGCTCCATCGGCGCTGGCCGCGTCGCCACCGGCCACTACGCGGTCAATGAATACGACCCTGCCCGCGAGCGCTGGATTCTCAAGCGGCCGGCCGACCTCGCCAAGGATCAGACCTATTTCCTCTTCGGCCTCACCCAGGAGCAGCTTGCGCGCACCCTCTTTCCCCTCGGCCGCCTCACCAAGCCCGAGGTCCGCGAAGTAGCACGCCAGCGCGGCCTTGCGCTCGCCGAGAAGCCCGACTCGCAAGAGATTTGCTTCATTCCCGGCGGCGACTACAAGCAGTTCCTCGCCGCTTATCTGGAAGAGCAGGGCGAGCAGATGCCCAAGACCGCCGGCGAACTTGTCGCCTCCAATGGCGAAGTGATCGGCCGCCACGACGGAATCTCCAATTTCACTGTCGGTCAGCGCAAGGGCCTGGGCGTCAGTTCCCCCACGCCGCTTTACGTCCTCAACATCCACCCCGACAGCCACAGGGTCACCGTAGGCGCAGATGCCGAGCTAGCCACGAGAACCCTCCGCGCAGACCGCCTCAATTGGATCAGCATCCCGGCGCTGACAGCCCCCATGCGCGTAAAGATCAAAATCCGCCACCGGCACGACCCCGCCTGGGCCACGCTGGAGCCGGCGAGTGCGAGTCCGGACGAAGTGATTGCTACCTTCGACGAGCCGCAGCGCGCCGTTACCCCCGGCCAGTCCGCTGTCTTCTACGACGGCGACGAAGTAGTGGGCGGCGGCTGGATTATTTAGCAGGGTCGCCGATTCGGGTCACGGTCACCCTCGTTTCATTGGGGTTAGCGCTCGGGATTCGGCGGCTGGTTTCGCTGGAAATTGACGTAAGTCCTTTGTTTTGCAAATTTGTCCAAAGCCCATTTGACGTAAGTGCTTTGTTTGAGGGGGTCAAAATCGGCAATTTACTATGTAAGGCATTTGTTTTCATCTAGATAGAAGAAAAACCGGAAATTGGCATTTTTGATTTATTTGGAATGGACATTGTTTCCCGTCCGTTTTGGGGCATCTGCGGGCGGTCGATTGCTTGATCCTTCTCTATTGTGCTCCGCAGAGGAGGAATGGAATGCAAATGCGCAGGGATTTCTTTCGGAGATAGAGAGGCTGCGGGAAAGCCCTATTAAAAACGAGTCAGTCGGTATTGGCCTTTGCAGGGGCTGAAGCCCAACATTGATTTGATGGGCTTTATCGGCACGACTGAAGTCATGCCCTTTCACAAAGCTTTGAGAATTCAGCTCTTCAATGAGCTTTTCCGCAACCTGTAAAGCCCGCGTTGATATTGAAGGGTTTTTGGCACGACTGAACAGGTTGCGGAAAAACTCTCATTCGGAAGGGTTCGTCGGTATTGGCATTTGCAGGGGCTGAAGCCCAACATTGATTTGATTGGCTTTACTGGCCCGACTGAAGTCGTGCCCTTTTACAATACCTTCAAAATCCCGGCTGGAGCGAGCTTTTCCGCAGCCTATGAAGTCATGCCCTGACACTTCTTGCCTCTTCCGTTGAGTTTTTCCGCAAGGTGTAAAGCCACGCGGGACAAGGCGCGGGAGCGTCAATCGCGTTATACTGTCCCGGCACCGAAATCAGGGAGAAATCTGGATGTCCAAGAAAACGTTTGCTCGACTTGCCACTCTCGCCGTCGCCTTCATGGCCGTTGCCGCAACCCTCGCCCAGACCCCAACGGCAAAGTTGACCATTCACGCCGATCAGCCCGTCTCCAAAGTCAGCCCCACTCTCTATGGCCTGATGACCGAGGAGATCAATTTCTCCTACGAAGGCGGGCTCTACGCGGAGATGGTTCGCAATCGCACCTTCGGGGGCGACTGGTCCGGCATTCTGCATTGGTACCTGATCGAAGACGGCAACGCCCAGGCCACCATGACAGCCGACCGGCAGACCGGCCCAAGCGACGCAATTAAATCCAGCCTGAAGCTCGACATCAAGCAGGCTGACGAGCACAACCAGGCAGGCGTTTTAAATGAGGGCTGGTGGGGCATGCCTCTGCGTCCCAACGCAACCTACAAAGGCTCCTTCTACGCCAAGGCCGGCTCCAGCGACCTCGGCGCGGTAACTGTGAGTTTGGTCGGCAACCAGAGTGGCAAAGCCGTTGCGACCGCACAGGTTTCCAGCATCGGAACGGATTGGATGCAACACGAATTCTCGCTCAAGACGGGCGCAATTGAATCATCCGCAGCCAACCACCTCGTCATCACAGTCGGCCATCCCGGCACCCTATGGCTCAGCCTCGTCTCCCTTTTCCCGCCCACGTATCACGACCGAGTAAATGGCAACCGCATCGATCTGATGGAGAAGATGGCCGCTATGCACCCAGCATTTTTGCGCTTCCCTGGCGGCAACTACCTTGAGGGCGACCACATCCCCGAACGCTTCGACTGGAAGAAGACCATCGGCCCGCTTGTCGACCGGCCCACGCATCCCAGCCCGTGGCATTACCACTCGTCGGATGGTCTCGGCTTTCTGGAGTTTTTGGAATGGTGCGAAGACCTGAAGATGCAGCCCGTTCTGGCCGTGTATGCCGGCTATTCGATGGCCCAGGAGCACGTGAACCCCGGCCCCGACCTCGACCCATATGTTCAGGACGCCCTGGACGAGCTCGAATACGTAACTGGAAGCTCCGACACAAAATGGGGCGCCGTCCGCGTCAAGAACGGCCACCCCGAGCCGTTCAAGCTCAATTATGTCGAAATCGGCAATGAAGACTGGTTCGACCGGTCTCTGAGTTATGACGGCCGTTACACCCAGTTCTATAAAGCCATCAAGGCGAAGTACCCTGACCTGCAACTGATCGCCACCGCGCCCGTAAAGTCTGTAAAACCCGACGTAATCGACGAGCACTACTACGTTCGCGCCACGCAAAACTTCCGCGACGCTGCCCACTACGATCCGCCGGTTTCCAGTTCAGTTCCCCACTGGGACGGAGGCCACTACGATAAAGCCGATCGCAACGGCCCCAAGGTCTTCGTAGGCGAATGGGCCACGCGCGAAGGATTCCCGACCCCCAACTTTAACGCGGCGCTGGGCGATGCGGCATGGATGACCGGCCTGGAGCGCAACAGCGACATCGTCATTATGGCGTCCTATGCGCCGCTGCTGGTCAACGTGAACCCTGGCGGCATGCAGTGGGAGACGGACCTGATCGGCTATGACGCAATGAAGAGCTATGGCTCGCCCAGCTACTACGCACAGGTGATGTTCGCGAAGTACCTGGGCACTGAGACGCTGGGTTCCAAACTCGATGACCCGGGCCTCGATCCCGCCAATCCAAAATTCTTCTATTCGATCACGCGCGACGCGGCGAAGAAGCGGCTTTATCTGAAACTGGTGAATGCTTCAACAACGCCGCAGCCAATTGAGATTGATTTCGATGGCGCGAAGCTGGCATCAACAGGCACACTGATCAGCCTGAGCGCGCACGACACGCAGGCCACAAACACGCTTGAAAAACCTACGGAGATTGTGCCTGTGGAGACTCCACTGAATGGAGTGAGCAGCCATCTGCATCACACCCTGCCGGGCCTCGCGATTCAGGTGATTCAGGTAGACGAGCAGTAGATAATTCACCCTCATCCGAGATCACAGCCCAGGCTGAATCGCAGCGCGGCGCAAATTTCGCTCATACGACGTGGGCTCAATTGGGTCACGCGCTTTCCCAATCGGTCCTGCGAGACGGTCACAACATTGTGCAGGTTCACCGCGCATGGAGCTTTCATTCCGTCTTCCTCGTTCAGGACGACTTCGGATGGCACTCCCCGCAGCGTTGAGGTTATCGGCGCAACACTCGCTGTCGAAAGATAGCTAGTTGCGCTGTCGCGCGTCAAAACCACGACCGGCCGCTTCTTGTCGGGTGGCGCAGAATTGTACAGGCGCACCTCTCCGCGAGCTATTCTGCCGGCCATGCCGCATTGGCCTCCCACAGACGAGACTCTTCCATTCCCTGCGGCTGCCTCGCATACCCTTCGCGGTCGCATTCTTCCTGAGCGAACGCCTCTAACCTCCGCAGATGTTCCCGCAGGGCGTCCCGCACAAGCGCGGATCGATTCCGCTTGGTTCGACGCGCTGCCTGATCGGTGGCATGCAGAAGCTTTTTATCGAGGACAACCTGAACTGTTTCCATATGTCGACCTTATTCCACAATATACTCCACAGTCCCGACTACTGCTGCACCGCCCAGGCCAGGCCGTCCGGAGAGCCAATAGGAACCTTCCCAACCATCTCCAGCGTCTTCAGATCGATCACCGCCACGAGGTTATCCCGCCCGCAAGCCACATAAGCCCGCGCGCCGTCCGGCTGCATCTGGATACCGCCCGATCCGTGGATAGTAGCCAAACGCTTGACCTCCTTATGCGTCGCCGCGTCCAGAATCACCAACGCCGACCCCGGTGTAACCAACACCAGCTTCCCATCCGGCGTAAACTTCAGGCGGTTCGCGCCGGGCACGTTTGCCGCCAGCGTCGCCGTCACCTTCTTTTGCGCAATGTCGATGATCGAGAGAGTCCCGTCCTGCGCGTTCGCTACCCAAGCCTCTTTGCCATCCGGAGAAACATCGAACCCCTCCGACCCGCGACCTACAGGGATCACCGTCAGCTTCCAATCCCCGCCAGGCGGTGCGGGCGGTGGTCCCGGCGGCATCCCAGGGGGCGGTCCGCCCATGCCCGGCGGCGGTCCACCCTGTCCCATTCCCGGCCCCATGCCCTGAGGTGGCCCGCCTGAGCGGCCCTCTGTCTTTTCCATGATGGTCACGGTCGCTGAATTTACGTTGGTAGTGAGGATGCGCTTCCCATCGGCAAACACATAAATCATGTGTGTCCGGTCCTGTCCCGTTCCCATGATCCAGTCGATCTTGCCGTCGGCCGGGTCGTAGCTGCCGATAGCCTTCGCGGCCTCGGCCGTAAACCACACCTTGCCCAGCTTGAAATCCAGCCCGTGCGGGCCGCGCAGCGCGCCCAGATCTATGGTTGCCTGTCTAGTTTGCCGGAGCAGGTCGATCGGTGTGAGCGTGTGAAACGCCCCAAATCCATAGTTGGAGACGTAGGCTGTCTTTCCATCCGCCGATGCAATCACCTCATGCGGGTCGTCGCCCACCGAGACAGTCGCCACGATATGCAGATCGACCGGATCGACGATGGCCAGTGTGTGATCCTGTTTTGAGAGCGCCAGCAACGCGGCTTTAGGAGTGGATTGGGCTGCGCCCCAGCCGGCGAGCCCCGCCAGCGACAAAACAGTTGAAAAGAGAATTCGAGTCGTTATTCCGTGCCTTCGCATAAGCATAGCTTAAGACAAAGTCGCGAGCATTTTGCACAAATGGAGCCTAGACGAACATATCCTTATCGTCGTGTACGCCTGGCTCATGATATTTGGAGTTGGAAGCGCCCAGACTTTCAACCGCAGCCTTGAGGCCGGCCAGCAAACCGGAAAGCTGGCGCACCGGCTTGCTCACGGTTTCTGTCACAAATGCGGCCGCGTTGTCCACCGCATCGAGCGTACCGGAAACCATGCCATCGATGCGGCCAGCCTGCTTGCGGGCTTTTCCCAGAATCTCTTCCAGAGAAACTTCAACATCGGCCGCCTGCGCGCGAAAAACTCGCGTCAGTTCGGCCACGTCCGTCACGGTCGATTCCACTTTGGGACTCAGCCGGATAAACAGCGCCCGCGCGCTCTCGACCAGTTCCTTGGTGTCCTTCACAACAGGCATGACCGAGGAGCGTATGTCCTCGATCTCTTCCTGCATCTTTTTCGTCGCCTTGCCCATTCCAACAAAAATCGCAAGCAGGACAATGGACTGAATCAGCAGAGCCAGCGCGCCTAAACCGATACAGGCCAGCTCGATGGTTTCATGGTTCATAGTTTGGCCTCGGAATGACCTCGCACAACTCTAGTGCGGGTGTGCAGCAAATCGTACAACGCTCCCCCGGCCAAAAGGAAGCGTTCTCCTCCGGAGCCTGCGCTTGAGCAGGGCTCAGATACACGCGCACGGCTCCGAAGTGGGGATTCAAGAACAGAGATGGCCGCTAGGAATGCCATCCGGAAAGCAGTATCGCCTACAGTTCCGTCGGATCGACGGTGGTCGTACGATAGGCGTTGCGTCCCGCTTCAACGGCTGCGCTTACGCGCGTGCTCTGGTCGTTTACCAGGGTCTTGCCGCGCTCCACAAACTCTTCCCACTGCGCACGGCCACGATCGACTACTTCCTTGCTGCGATCCACATATTCGGCCACCTGGTCCTTGCTTCTGTCCACCAGGGTGCTGACCGTTTCTTTGCTCTTGTCCACCAGGTTGCTGACCTGCTCCTTGCTCTTGTCTACAAATGCGCCTACCTGCTCGGCGGCCTGCTGGCTCTTGACGCGCACATACTCCGTGCCCTCACGAGCGCTGTTGGCAATGCTTTCGCGGGTCTCACGGCCGCTCTTGGGAGCATACAGAATCCCCACTACGGCGCCGACGCCGAGTCCTGCGAGAAACCATCCCAGATGATGAATCCTGTTATCTTCTGTCATGATCGAAACTCTCCTTTTGCCCAGCCTGAAGATTGCCCTGAGCGTAGCAAATTCTCCGGTTCGCAGCAAATGGGGAACCCATCACCGCACCGGCTCTGAAGGACAACGCACGCTCAGCTTGAAGTAAGTAGGCGTCGTCCCAACGCATTGGACGCAAATTCCGCAGTTGAAGTTGTAACCTGTTCCGTGGAGCATCGCCGACCTGCTCCTATTGAAGACGATACAACATTGGTACGCCGCCTTGTGACCCGCATTGCTCAGCGCAAAAGAAAGGAATCCATTCCAACATGCTTTTTCAACCAAAATGCAGCAGCGCGAACCCGAAGGCCCGCGCCGCGGTTGAAGGAGTGGGTGGAAAGTGCGGCGAGTCGGAGGGGCATCGAAGAACGACAGCAGATCCTTCGACTCACCACCCCCAGGCTGAAAAACGCCTGGGGCCCCGTTTGCTCAGGATGACAGCCGGTTTAGTGTTGCGTGTTTCAGACTCTATGCCCTAGAACTCGGCCCGCACCGCAACCTGCAACGTACGAGCGCTGCCGAAGTCGTTGGGATTGTTGTTTCCCGCGCCTTCGACTCCCGTGATAAGCCCGAAGCTACCCGAACTCAGGTTCAGATTCGGATCTCCCAGGTTGGTGTGGTTGAGAACGTTGGTGAACGTGCCTTCCGCCCTGACATGGAAGCGCTCGGTGATGGCAAAGTTCTTGCTCAACCCCGAAGACAGGTTAAAGAAGCCGGGACCCTGCACCGAACCGACCGGGGCATTGCCGAAACGGCCGATGGGCAGAGGATTCGCGCTGAGCGCTGCGCCAGTTGCCGGATTGAAACCAGCGCCGGTACCGCAGGCGGTTCCAACCGTCCAGGTAGAATCTCCAGGGCAGGTAAACGCGCCGGGGTTGGTCCAGTTGAAGCGATTCTGCCCGTGAGGCGTTACGCTCTGGCCGGGAACCCAGTCCGCATGCTGCGCGCGGTGCCCACCGTCGAAGGTGCCTGTTCCGTTTCCGAAAGACCCGTCCAGACCCGAGCCGGTACCCGAAGGATCGCCTTGTCCATCCGGGAAGTACGGCGTTAAGTATGGGCCCGTCTGGACCGTGAGGATGGACGACAAGCGCCACCCGCCAATTGCAAGGTCGGCCACCCTGGGCATATTGGCGCCAAACGCTTTGCCGCGGCCTACAGGAAGGTCGTAAAGTGCCGACGTGTTCCAGCGCAGTCTGCGGGTTCCGCCCACGTTGCCAAAGTCCGCATGACGGTCGAGAATCGATGTGGAACGTGCTCCACCACCCTCGCCCGCGAACCCGGTGTTGTTCGGCCCCTGGTTGTCGGCCAGGTTCTTGGCCCACGTAAACCCTGATTGAAACTCCAGGCCATGCTGCAGGCGGTGACTGGCTTCTGCCTGCGCTGAGTGGTAGCTGTTGTTGGCCCCAGTTGCTCGGGTGTTGATGCGTCCCCAGTTGGGGAACAGCCGGTTGCAGATGCAGTTGTTAAAGGCCGAAACCGTGTTCGAAAAGGGCAGCGTGTTTTCATCCGGCGCCCAAACGAGTTGATGCGTCTCCGAGCCGATATACGAAATTCGCGCCGCATATCCCGATCCCAGATCGTGATCGATGCTCAGCGACCATTGCTCCGTGTACGGGTCTTTCCAGTTGGTGCTGTTCGCGGTTCCAAAGTAGTCGGAGCCATAAGCAGGCGCCGCGGTGGCCCCGCTGCCTGCTCCAGCGTAAATCTGCGGCCATTGGTAGCCGATGGCGTGCGTGTTCGGGTTGTAGGAGTTTTGGAATTGCTGGGTGTAAGCCTGCACCGTGCCGGTCAGCGAGTAGAAGCTTGAGCCCAGCATGTTGATGTTGTAGATGCCCGCTCCGCCGCGGATAACCCACTTGTCGTTGTCAAAGGGACGATAAGCGAATCCGAATCTCGGCAGGAAACGCTTCTTGGGATACATCTTCAAGCCCGAGGGAAAGTTCGCCGCTTGATTGCCTACCACCTGCATGCAGGGCGCGCCGTTGACAGTCGCGGAGTTGGTTGTGGTCACGCCATCCGGATCGCAGGCATTGGCGCTGGCCAGGAAGCCCTGCGCCAGCAGGCTCTGCTTGCCGGTTGGGTAAATCACGCGTCCAGCAAGACTCACGCTGGGGTCGAAGTTGCCAATGTCGCCGTACTTGTCATAGTAGCCGGGGTGCAGCTCGTAGCGCAGGCCGTAGGAGAGTGTCAACCGCGGCGTGACCCGCCATTCGTCCTGGCCGTAAAAGTGGTAGTGCTGCGAAATGCCGTCGTTATCCTGCTGAACCACGTCGTAGAACGTTTGATACGGGGTGCCAAGCAGGAAGTCGGCAAAGTCGACGCCCGTGAACAAGCCGGCGCTGCCCTTGGTGTTGAACTGATACGTACCGTAGTTGTCCGAGCCGTTGAACCCCAGCGGCGTGATCGCTTCCAATTGCTGGACGTCGCCGCCAATCTTGACCGTGTGGTTGCCTTTGGTCCAGATCAGCACGTCGCTATAGTCGTAGGTGAATGACTTCTGCAAGCTCGTCAGTCGGTCGGCGTTCAGGCTTTTGATGTTGTTGAAGTCCATCTCCGGAATGCCGTTATAAAACAGGTTTTGCAGGCCCTGCCAGCCCTCGCCGACGGTCCACGCATTACCGTTGAAGCTGTCGGTCGCTCCCGTGATTACGCGTGTAAACCCGAACCCGCCTTCGTTGATCAGGTTAGGCTTGATGGTCCAGTTTGTATCGACCTTCAATACCCGGTTCTGGCTGGTGTTCAACTGCGACGGGACCAGCAATTCTTCCGGACTATTGATCGGATAATTCTTCCATGTAAACCTGCCCCACAGCAGGAATTTCTGGTTCGATCCGAAATACTGATCGCCGCGAATGTCGAACTGGTCCGAAAGTTTGCTGTTATTCACGTTGGCCTGATAGTTAGGTACCCCGTTGTCGGTATAAGCCGTCGGATCGCCGACGTTCGGATCGGGGTAAAACTGCTTCAACGTGTCCAGGGCGATCTTGCTCAGCGCCCCTGAAGGAATTGCTGTTCCATAACTGCCGCCCGTGTAGGGATCGGTCAAGCCCGTAAACCCGGTCGCGGTGTACTTGGAAAAGTCTCCCTGCTTCATCAGCGTGCTGGGGACCACTTCATTGATCGTGGTCTGCGACGGAAACCGCCAGCCCTCATAGGCGCCGAAGAAAAAGCTCTTGTTGTGACCGTTGTAGAGGTGAGGAATGACCACCGGCCCACCCGCGCTGCCGCCAAATGTTGCGCCGTGATAAAGCGGCTTGGTGGTTGTTGTGGGATAGGTATACGGAATCGCATTCCACTTGTTGTCCTGGTAATACCAGAATCCCGAACCGTGGATCGAGTTGGTGCCGCCCTTGGTGGTGATGACAATCTGCCCCGGGTCGCCAAACTCGGCATTGGCCAGAACACCGTCCGCGCGAATCTCCGAAATCGACTCAGTCGAAGGAAACGCGTCGCCGATGTACGTGCCTCCGGTCGCACTCTTGGTAGTAACTCCATCGACTGTCACGTCCACCTGGTAAGGCAGTGCGCCTTGCACCGAGACGCCGGAACTGTCGCCATCCGCCTGTACACCGGGCATCGCGCTGAAGATATTCGCCGCGCTGGTGCCGTTGGCGCTTGCGCGTGTATTAACGGGCAGGTTGACGGCGTCGTCTGTCGTAAACGTGCCGCTGATGGTGGCCGAGTCCGTCTCAATCGCACTGACGTTGTCCCCGGTTACCTGCACTTCCTGCTGCACGGCGCCGACAGACAGTTTCGCGTCCAGGCGCAGGTCCTGCCGCACCTCAAGCGCCACCCCTGTAGCAACCCATTTCTCAAAGCTGGGTGCTTCAACCTGCACCGTGTAATGGCCGGCCTTTACGTCCTCGAAATGGTAATCGCCGATTCCGTTGGACTTCGTGGTTCGAACCGTACCTTCCTCCGCATTAGTCAGCGTCACCAGCGCGCCGGGGACAACCGCGCCCGCCGCGTCTTTCACTGAACCGATAATGGAACCCTGCGTGGATTGCGCGCGAACCTGAGTGCAGGCCAGCACAAGCAGCAGCCCGAACACAGCCAGGCACCGCCGCGTAGACTTCTGCCGACAAATCTCAATCAGCTTTTGCATATATCACTGTCTCCTGAAGTTTTGCTGGGAATATGAATAGATGAGTGTCGTTCGTTATCTTCCCTGAATTGAAACGAAATAGAAGGGCTGGACCGTTTAAAGTAGTCGGCCGCCTGAGGGTTGGCAAATCTTCAGCGGGGAAGAGCGACAGGGACGAAATGGGGCCCGGCGAATACGGCATTGGATACGACTTCGCGCGCCGTTGAGCACACCGACAGCCACACAGATCCGGTTGGAATTGGACAGGCATTGGCCACCGTTCAAGCTCCTTATCAGGCTCATTCTTTGAGCTTTTCTACTAACTAAGGCTACTTGGATTGTGTTACAAATCGGCTCCTGTTTGGTTACAGGAAGTTTAAAATGCGTCTGTCGAGCGGGGTCCAGAACGGTTAGGGGAGGGCCCTGCGATGGAGTGCATTATGGAGGATTCCCAGGCTGAGTTCGGTGAATTTTTTGTCCAGATTCTGTCAAATTCCTCAGTCGCTGTCCTTCGGCTTACGGAGACGAGCGCCTGAATCTTCCATCTCTTTGCGTATCTTGTCGGCATCATCCACATCGAGCAGCGCCGCGGCCTCCTCCTTTGTTTTGGGCTTAGCAAACCGCGCCTTGGCTGGATCGAAAACGCGCGCATCTGCCGCCTGCACAGCATAGGGTTCCAGATGCGGGGCGTTGTCGAAGATCCCCGTAATCTCCCCTGCCAGCGCGTCCTCCAGGTTCAGCGGCCCCAGCCCCAGCAATTCGTCGATAGTGCGGGTAATCGAGCCCATGCTGGTGTGCTCGTGGCTGACCGTCTCCGGCTTGACCCAGGGGCTGGCCACCAGCAGAATGCTGCGATGCGCATCCACATGGTCCACGCCGCCCTGCGCATCGTCCTCCGTGACGAAGAACGCGGAATCCTTCCAGATGGAGGTTTTCGAGAGAAAAGCCACAATCCTCCCCAGCGCCAGGTCGTTATCCGCCACAAAAGATGCGCGGAACGGGTAGCCATCCGCCGGCCGCGGGTCCGCCATATGGTCGTCCGGCAGGCGAATCACAATCAGCGCCGGAACCTTGCCCGCCGCCAGCTTCAGCCGGAAATCGCGTTCAAACTCCGTCGCCCGGAACTGGTCCGGAATCCCCAGGTTGAAAGTGGGAAAGTGCCTGTCGCTGAACTCAAAGACTGGCCTCGGCAATGGCGAATTGAGAAACAGCCGCTGCCCCTCCGGCTCTGCGCCGTCCAGCTCGTCATTGCCCTCAATCTCCAGTCCCTCGCCATAATTCAGCAGCCCTTTTCCGCTCGTCGCAATGTGTTCCCACAACGACCCGAACTGTGGCTCATCTTCCGGCATCGGTGCGTCGGACCCGCCAAATAGGGCCCTGCGCCCCGGCTGGCCGGCCACGGCGGAATCCTTGCGCCGGCCACCATACCCCGAAGTCCATGCGGTATTGAAAAACGGCGTCGGGTTGATGCCCATCACCCAGCGATGCCCATCCGCGACACATCGCTATCCACATAAAAGTTGTCGCTCATCGCAAACCGACCCACCAGCGCATGCAGGTTGGGCGTTACATGCAGATGCGTCGCGGATTTCCGCTCCTCGGCCCAGCCGTCCAGCCCAAACCGCGCCAGCGAAGCATCGCCATTAGCTCCCGCCACATCGCCCAGCACCTCGTCGTACGTCCGGTTTTCCCGGATCACCAGAAAGCAGTGCTTCAGCCGCGGCAATTCCGCGTGATTGGCAATGGCCGCCGTATTAGCGGCAATCACAGTCTCTGTCAGCTCTGCCGGGTCCGTAAGGCTGCCCAGCGAAATTGCGCTAAGGCTGCCCAACTCCAGCGACCCAACATAAGTGGGCATGTTGGGGTCGTGCATCTTGCCTCCGTTCGCACCCGCGCCCTTCCCTTTTGTATTCACCACGTAAAGCGTCTTCCCATCCGGCGAGAGCGCCACAGCCGAAGGGTTCCAGCCAACCGGAATGTGCTCGATCACTTCATTTGTGTTTTCATCGATCACGCCCACCGCGTCAATCCCCGACTCCGCCACATAGATTCGTCCATCGCGCACCGCCAGCCCGCTCGGCATCACCCCGCGCAACGGACGCCCCGCACGGTCCTTGAATCGCTCCCCGCTAAACGGCGAAAGCTGCGTCTGCGCCAGTACCTTGGTCCCGTCGGCACTGATCTTTGCTACTGCATCCTCATGCGCCATCGAAACGTACACCGCGTCCCCCGCCGCCACCACGCCAGTCGGAGCAGCCCCGCCCACGGTCCCGCCCTCAACCTCGGTGATCTTCGCTCCCAGCCGTAGCTTGGCCGTCAACACGGGCTGCGCGCGCTCATGCACGTCATACGTCCAAAGCGAGCTACCGCGGTCAGAATTTTCATCGCCAAGCCCGGGAATCCGCTTCCCCTCCACCATCGCACCCTCGCGCGCAGCCTTCGATGGGTAGCCGAATGGCGGGAAATGCAACCCCGTCCCCAACTCATCCTCGGCCTTTGCACCCGGAATCGTGGTGTACTCGAACAGCCCGGTATTGGTCACGTAAAGCCGCGCGCCATTGGCCGAAAGCGCCAGCCCAAACGGATAACTCCCCGTAGCAATCTCCGCGATCCTTTGCAGACTCGCCGCATCCAGAATCACGACCCGCCAGTTCCCCTGGTCGAGCGCATAAAGCGTCTTCCCGTCCGCTGAAACCGTCAGAGTCGCGGCGAAGCTCCCGCTGGCCTCCTTGCCGCCTTCAGCAATCGCACCGTCCAGCGAAACCTCGCCAGCGGTCTTCCAGTCGCTCGTCCGATAGGCGCGAATCTTGCCCGAGTCCCCCGTAGCCACATAAAGCAGCGCGCCGTCGGGCGAGTAAGCCAGCCCCGCATGAACCTCAATTGCCGGGTCGCTTTTGTCTCCGGCCGGCATGCGGCGCACCGCAGGCTTGGCCGCAGCCGGGGCAGCGATCACATTCAGTGCGAACGGAAACCCAATCGACGGCACTGCAATCTCCGCCCCATCCGCCCGCACCGCCAGTGCAAAGGGATAAGGCGCCAGCGCAATCCAGTTCCCTGCCGGATGAATCTCGCGCCCATTCGGCAAAACCGCCGTCACGCCAATTTGTGCAACCCCCGCCGCAGCCAGAGCCATCCACGCCGACGACAGGAGGGGAAAATTCCTTCTCTTAAGAAAAATCATTTGTACAGTATGCACGATAGATATGAATAACTCGTTTCACCGCCACAGCCAACGCAGAAGGCGCGAAACAGAGCCGGGTGCCGGGTGCCCCTGGTCTCGCATTTGAGACCAGGGAAACCACAAATCTCGCGGCGTACAAGCGCCGTCTGCCTCACCGCAGGTGATCGCACCCACAACTGCGGTCCAGAATTTCCGCGAAATGCATCCCCACGCGGTCGGAAAGCTGGCTGATCTGCTCCCGGCAACTGAATCCGTCCGCCACAATCAGCGTCATCGGTCCAGCCGAATTCACCGCCAGCATCAGCCCAAGGTTTGCAATCGCCTTCGACACCTCAATCTTGTCCGCCTCAAATCCGAACGGCCCCGCCATCCCGCAGCAAGTAGTTTCAATCATCTCCACCTGGGCGCCGGCTTTGCGGAGAAGCGCGATCTCGTTCTTCGGCCCTCCAAACACAGCCTTGTGGTGGCAATGTCCATGAACCAGAACCTGCGCTCCCTCAAGCCGTCCCACCACCCAATCGGGAGCTTTCGCCGCCAGCCAGTCGGCCAGCAGCCACACCTGCTTGCTCAGCTTCTGCACTCTCTGGTCGTTGGGAAACATCTCTGCCGCCTCGTCCTTGAAAATGCTTGCGCAGCTCGGCTCCAGAAAAATGAACGGCAGCCCAGCCTCAATCTCCGACGCCACGCGATCGAGCACGTTGGCCAGATAGGTCCGCGCCGTGCCCAGCAGCCCGAAATCATAGAGCGCCCGCCCGCAGCAGATATGCCCCTTGGTTGTCTGCACGCGAAAGCCCGCCTGGGTCAGCACGCGCTCCGCGGCATGCAGCGTTCCGGGGTGGTAGTAGTTGTTCCACGTATCCGCCCACAACACAACTTTCTGTGCAACGGCAGCCCGAGGAACATTGCTCGTCTCATCCGCCTCACGCGAAGCCTTGTAGCTTTTCCGCGCCAGTTGCGGCATCTTGCGCTCTTTGGCCACGCCAACAATGTGCTTGATCAACGGGCTGGTGACAGAGCTGCCCAGCACAAAGTTAGTCAGCGCCGGAGTCAGAGAACCCATCCGCGCCATCTTGTCCGCAAACCCAAAAACATAATGATGCAGCGGATGCAGCTTTCCTTTGTACTTCTGCGCCAGAAATTCCGACTTGTACTGCGCCATGTCCACCTGCACCGGGCACTCCGTCTTGCATGCCTTGCAACTCAGGCACAGGTCCAGCGCCTCATGCACGGCTTCGCTCGCGAATCCTTCTTTTTGCAGTGCCCCCGCCAGCATCTCCCACAGCAACCGCGCCCTTCCCCGCGTCGAGTGCTGTTCCTGCCCCGTTGCGCGATAGCTGGGACACATCACGCCGCCGTCTTTGTTAAGACACGCACCCACACCCACGCATCGCGCGGCCGCATCTTCCAACGATCCATGATCGTGCGCAAACACAAAATGCGTTTCAAGCTTGCTATGCGCGTGTCCATCTTTGTTCGCGACACGCGGTCCGTAGCGCAGATTCTCCACCGGATCGTAAACCCGTGCCGCATCGATCAGCTTGCCCGGATTCATTCTGTTGTCCGGGTCCCAGATCGTCTTGAATTCCTTGAAAGCCTCCATCAATTCCGGTCCAAACATCTTGGGAAGCAGCGCAGCGCGCGCCTGCCCGTCCCCATGCTCGCCGGAGAGCGATCCACCCAGCGACACAACCAGATCGGCAGCGCGATCGATGAACTCGCGAAATTTCCGCAGCCCCTCGACAGAGCGGAAATCGAAGTTAATCCGCAAATGAACGCAGCCCTGGCCAAAGTGTCCATACAGCGGACTCCGATAGCCATACTCCTTCATCAACGCATCCAGCTTGCGCAGGTACGAACCCAGAAGCACCGGTGGAATTCCCGAGTCATCCCAGCCCTCCCACCGATCCGGCTCGCCCGGCACACACACAGTTGCGCCCAGCGCCGAATCGCGCACCTTCCATACGCTCTTTGCATCTTCGTGGTTATAGATCCGCGCTCTTGGCGCTTCCGGCCAACTCTGCGCTGCGGCAGCCAGCGCCTCAGCCTTGCTCTCGGCCTCTTGCGCACTCCACGCACCCATCTCTACAAGAAGGAAACCACCGCCCGGAGGCAGCAGCTTCACATCGTTGACCGCCAGGTTTTTGCGCAGCATGAATTCAACAAGCAGCCCGTCGAATCCCTCCAGACCAATGGGCCCAAATTCCAGCACGCGCGGAACTACATCGGCAGCCAGAAAAGGATCATCGAACGCGAGCGCCGTCAGCACGCGATAAGGCGGGCTCGAGGTCAGATTCAGCGTAGCGGAGAGAATTGTAGCGCATGTGCCCTCAGAGCCCACCAGCGCACGCGCCAGGTTGAATCCATTCTCCGGCAACAGCTCGTCAAGATTGAAACCAGACACGCGCCGCGGAATCCGTGGAAACTTTTCGCGTATCAAGCCGGCATATCGATCGCGCAGTTGCTTGAGCCGCGTATAAATCTCACCCACGCGTCCGCCTGCACCAATCAGCGTGTCTATCTCTTCCTCACCGGTACGGCCCACGGTCATGCGCGTACCGTCGTAGAGCACTATGTCCATCCGCTCCACGTTGTCCACCACTTTGCCGCCCAGCAGACCGTGCACACCGCAACTGTTGTTGCCAATCATGCCGCCCAAAGTGCAGCGGCTGTGCGTAGCCGGGTCAGGCGCGTAAGTGAGGTGATGAACTTCGGCCGCCTCGCGCAAGCGGTCCAGAACAATGCCCGGCTGCACAACCGCAAGCTTCGCCTCTGAATCGATCGAACTGAGTCCGTTCATGTACTTCGAGTAATCGAACACCACGGCAACGTTTGCGCATTGGCCTGCAAGGCTGGTGCCCGCGCCACGTGGCAACACCGCGGCCCCCGTTGCGCGGCATGCAGCCAGCGCAGCTTCAACGTCTGCCGCGTCGCGCGGATTCACAACGCCAACCGGCATCTGCCGATAATTCGACGAGTCGGCCGCATACATCGCACGCGAACCGAGATCGAACAAAACATCGCCGCGAACGGACGCCTTGAGTCGAGTTTCCAACTCACGATGCGCGGAAAACCCCTCATGGTCTAGTGGAGGTTGATTCAAAAGAACAGAAATCGGAAGAATGCTCACGATGGAATCCTAGCCCAATCGGAGGATTTCCCGCATGCCGCGCATCACAAAAACATCAAGGGCGTTTAGAATATTGGGGATTCGCTCAAACCATACCGCATTGCGAATACTCTCGCCTTGAAATCGGCGCAGACTCCGTCATTACTCTCTGCACGAAGCCACCTTTTTGCGAATGCCTGTCAGCTGAACTATTTCGATAAGATCAACAAGCTTTCTAACTATCGATTTACTTCCCCTGAATAATTCCTCATTATTCGAATGAAGAACAGTCCTGCCACCGCAAACAAACGTAGCATGCGATAAAAAGCAAGAACAACTTATCGCGCGGGCCACTCTTCAACTACGATCCCCAGATCGTTCAGCTGTTGAATGGCAGCTTCAACATTGCGGCGAACCGTGGGCCGGTCTTTCTTGTTGACCAGCGGCGACTCGGCCACAGCAACCACCCGGCCATAGCGCCACGCGCCGGGCGGCAAAGCAATCAGCGCATCGGCAAGGTCAGCGATGCGCACCTGCGCTTCCTGCCGTCGAGCGGCTTCAAGGCGCAGCATCGATCCCTGACCAATCGTGCTCGGGTTCGCGTCCACCATTGTTATCCGCAGATTGATCCACGCGGCGTCGACTGAGAGAAATGGATTGGCCCACGCGCCCGGCTCATGCACATCGACATAGAGGCTCTTGGTTGGCAATGGTATGAGTGCGATCTGTGCGCGTTGCTGATCGCGCTTTGAAGCTGCGGCTTGCGCGGCCGCTTGCGCCTTATGTTCAGCGTTCACGGCATTCTGCGCAACACCGACAACCGCCTGTTCTTCCTTGTGACAAGCCGCGAGGCACATTCCTATCACTAGCGCCAAAGTTGCAGGCAACGTTGCCGATAAGTTGAGTTGAATGCGCTGACTCACCATGACAGGATAACAGTACCCAGGGACTAAGGGTCATTCAGTTTCTCAGCGCGAGGCCAATGTCAAAGAACCCGAGTACACAAAAAGCCCTGTGAATGGCGAGGTCTTGTATGCCATGAAAGTAACCACTTATTTGTGACTTGGGGGTTACAGACGTTAATCCTGAATTGAATTATCCTTCGATTCTAGGGTCTCTTGGCGCTATTCTCGAAAAGCGTTCGATAGCTGAGCAAGCCTACTTTGCTGGGTCATCCGTGGTGGAGGTAAAGCGTGCACTCTCAAAAATTCCGTACGATAGGCCGGGTTCTTGCACTGGCATTTGTGGCTTCGCTACCGTGTTCCCTGGTCGCTCAGGTCGCAGCCAGTCAAGGGAAAGGCAATCCAAATGCCCCCGCGCCCAAGTGGGATGTCTTTGCGGGATACAGCCTTCTCGACCCCAGGGGAACCTTTTATCCAATTCAGCCGGATGGCACGACGCTTCCCGTTTCGTTCAAGGTTGAGACGGAAGGCCTGGTTGAAAGCGCGGCCTGGTTCTTCACTAGAAACGTTGGCATAGAGTTCGAGTCGGGCCAGCACGATCTATTCCGAAATACCGGATTCCCAAGTACAGGCTCAAGCAATAGCGGCATCGTTACGGCCGAGGGTGGATTGCTTTACAGGTGGCCTGGAATTCATTTCACGCCTTTTGTTCACGGTCTCGCAGGCGGCGCGGATATCGATGGCCCGGACCACGAGCCATACACGTGGGGCCCTGTGGTCGTCGCCGGTGGCGGGCTTGACTGGTATCCTCTGTGCCACAACATCGGCATTCGTATTTTCGATGCGGACTATGAATACCTTCACGCTAACTCGGGCGTCTCGCATGGATCTCTTGTGGCCGACGACTTTGTCTGGGGCGACGATGAAAGCATCAACGCGATTCGCGTGTCCGCGGGCATCGTATTCCGCGGCGCGTCCTACTACGGCCCAGTTGTCGGCTGCGGCCCGGTGGCTCCTCTAGCGATGGCATGCGTGGCAACGCCGAGTTCTGTATTCCCTGGAGAGCCGGTCACAGTTACAGCGAGCGCTACAGGCCTCAATCCGAAACAGACTGCAACTTACACATGGTCCGGAGCAGGCGCCGCCGGTAACAGTGAAGTCGTGACAGTGCCAACTTCTTCGCTGGGTCCGGGCACATACACTGTGAGAAGTACAGTTTCGCAAGGGAGCAAAAACGTCCAGACTGCAAACTGCGAAGCGAGTTTTACTGTCCGTGCATGGGAGCCGCCTACGCTTGCTTGCGCGGCTGGTCCCATGAGCATCAACCCAGACCAGACTGCCACCATTACCTTGACTGGCCAGAGCCCCCAGAATCTGCCGCTCACCTACTCGTGCACCTCCACTGCCGGCTTAGTCACCATGAACGGCAACACCGCAACGTTCAGCGCCAACGGAGCAGGAGCAGGTCCGGTAACGGTCAACTGCAGCGTCGCCGACGATAAGGGTCACGCCACCTCCGCAAGCTGCAGCCTGGCGATAGTAGCGCCGCCGGTTCACGAGAACCCGCACGTCCTGCCTCTTTGCTCCATCGATTTCGGCAGAGACAAGCAGCGCCCAACGCGCGTGGACAACGAAGCCAAGGCCTGCCTCGATGCAGTGGCTCTCGCGCTGCAACAGCATCCTGACGACACACTTCTAGTAGTCGGTGAGGCCGCCAACACTGAGGGCCAGGGCTCTGTTGACGCGCAGCGCGCTGTTAACACCAAGAACTACCTGACCACGGAGAAAGGCATCGATCCTAGCCGCATCACGGTCGTCACCGGAAACGAAGGGACGCAGGGAGTAGAGGAATACCTGGTGCCGCCTGGCGCTGTCTACACATCCGATGTGCAACACACCAATGCGGTCAATGAGAATACAGTGAAACCGCAGGAGCGCAAGCCACTCCCGATGCGTCAGCATCCGCATAAGAAAGCCGCGGCGAACACAAACACCGACGGACAGAAGAAGCGGGCAGGCTCAGTGACTCCAGCCAAGGGGACAGACGGACCGTAGAGTGCGGACTCTCATCCCCGCATTCGCTTCAACGAAAAAGAAGTTGAGTCAATAAAATGAGGCCGACCGGGATTCCAGCCGGCCTCATTTCTTGATGCCCATAATCGACACAACGAGCCTAAGCACAAGGGTCGATCTTGAAGGGTACGGGCTTTAGCGCGTACATAAGGGTAGAAAATCAAGTGGGCTTTAGCCACTGAAGGAATGCGGCATCAGAGTCTCACTGAAGCGTCCAGAACGGGCTCATTATTTCCCGATCAACCCCCGCGCAATCGCATCCAGCATCCCATTCAAAAAGTTGATTGACTCCGGCGCCGAGTAGCGCCGCCCAATCTCCAGCGCCTCGTTGATCACGATGGGATACGGCGTTCCCTTGAAGCCCAGCATCTCACCCACCGCCATGCGCAGCAGGTTGCGATCCACGGCCGGCATGCGCTCCAAACGCCAGTGTTTGGAATTGGCCACGATCAATTCGTCGATCTGTTCCTGGTGGGCAATCGCCACGCGGAACAGGTCTTCGGCAAATGCTCGAACTTCGTGCTCAACCTCGTCGCCCGCCTTCCAGAATGTGGCTCGCACCTGGTCCGGCGTTTGTTTCCCGATGTCTGCTTGAAACAGCATCTGCATGGCCAGTTCGCGCGACTTCCGCCGCGTCCCGGCCGTCAAGCAGTGCCGCCTTCAACGGAATTGCTTGCTATCAGCTTGCGCCGCAAACTCACCATCTCAATCGCCGCCAAAGCAGCCTCAAACCCCTTGTTCCCAGCCTTGATTCCAGCTCTGTTGAGAGCCTGTTCCAGCGTCTCGCACGTCAGCACTCCAAAACCATGCGGGACTCCGGTCTCCTGTTGCGACTGGCCAATGCCGCGCGACACTTCGTTATAGATGGCCTCATAATGGGCGGTTTCGCCGCGCAGCAGACAGCCAAGAGCGACGATCCCATCCACGTGGCCATTGCCAGAACGGTTCGCGACTGTCCGCGCCGCGGCCGGAATTTCCCACGCACCCGGCACGCGAATCACTTCAATGTCCGCCCGCACTGCTCCGCTGCGCATCAAGGCATCGAGAGCGCCTTCCAGCAGCCGCTCCGTGATCACCGCATTCCAGCGCGCCACCACGATGGCAAACTTCATTCCCGTCGCGGAGAGATCGCCTTCCACCGCAGCCGGCTTTCCCTTCACCGGGTCGGTCCACGCCCAGAAGCTGAACTTGAACCCCGGCTCCGGCTCGACCGTAAAGATCCTCGACTTCCAATGTGTCTCGGAGATGCTCGTCAGCAGCGCCTCCGCTTCGCCACCGCCCGCATCGTGCAGCCACGTACGCGCGGCCTGGTGCACGGCATCCAGAGCCGTCACCTCCACCAGCACATCGGCCGTCGAAGGAAATTCGCCATCCACAAACTCCACGTTGCCCAATGGAGCCAGAAACGATGCCCCTCGGCTATTTGTTTCGTTCCAACCCGCCCCGCGCGCAAAGCCCAGCACAGAAAAAAAACTGCTCAACCGCTCGTACACTTGAGCGCTGCCAGAAGGACGAAGAATGGAGATTCCTTTAATCATGAATTGCTGCTTTCGAATCCAGTCTGTTGCTCTTGAAGACAATCTGATTCTATCGTGCCGGGGCCTGTGCCCTGCCGCATTGCTCTATCGCACTCAGCAAAAAGGCCGGCGGTTGCCGGCCTCCCTGGGTGCGTCTGGTTGAACGTGAGCTTACGTCGTAGAGCGGGGCTTGACTTCGATCACCGTAGTCGGAACCACGCTGCCGGTCCCCGTATATGTGCAGCCTATGTCGTTGCCTCCGGCGGAAACCGGGATACACGCTGGAAGATTCGGTGCAATCTGCTGCGAATCGGTGGGCGGTGTAGCGCTTGTGACGACCGAGGGAATGCTGATGTAGTGGATCAGGTTATCGCCGGCCGTCGCAACAAAAAAGAGCGTGCCGTCCGGTGAGAACGCGCCTGTCAGCGGGGCCGTCACTTCCGCGCTTCCATTCAGCGTCACATACCCCACGGTCCCCGCCGCTCCGCCCGTGCCTGGAACGTAGTAGGGCAGTGTGGCTCCTGGGGTGGATCCGTTATAGGTGATAAAAGCCACAGCCGAATTTGGTGAAGGAACCACTTGGCTGACCGCGGTGGCGCTCACACCGCTCACCGGAACCTGGCTGAGTGTGTGCGGAATTGTGAGCGGAGACAGCGTCTGCGTCGTCCCCGTTGTTGTCTCTGGACATTCTGCGACGGGGATCGAAACGCCGATGTCGGAAAGCGTAACTCCGCCACTCGTCCAAGCCGCACCCAGAATGTGCTCTCCATCGGTGGTAGCCGCCAATACATCGGTCTGCGTCGGCACCGAGTCTCCCAGCGGATAGAACAACATGTTGGCTGCGTTGCCCACGGTCCCCGCAGGGCACCAGGTGTGCGCAACGGTCGGGTTGCCGGGCAAATACGCTCCTACTCCGGGGATGGTGATGGCCGGAGTCTGAATGGGCGGCAGCGCAGCCACATTCGGCTCCGCCGTGCAGGAAGGGATTGAATCCGGCGGCAGAGGGCTCGGCGGCAGAGGGTAGGTGCTCCAGCCGGTGTTCACGTTGTAAACGTACAGGGTATCCGTGTGGCCCGTAATTTGTGGTGTGCCCGGGCAGGTCGCAGGGGTGTTCAGATTTGCGTTGTCGAAAATGTAGAGCGTCTTCGAGTCAGGCGTCCATTGTGCCGAAGCACCCATGCCGCCGAAAGTCGAACTCGTGGAACCGGAATTATTGTAAAGATAGAAAACCTGGCGTATCTGATCGTTGATCAACAATTGTGCGGCATTGGGCGAAACGGCCAGCACAACACCGGGCGCGGTAGTGTCCTGCTTGGAGAGCGTATTGGTCGTTGTGCTGAAATACATCAGTTCATGCGGCGACCCAAAAAAGAGATTGCTACCCTGCCGGTCCATGACCATGGAATTCGGCACATACGGCAGCCGCACCGTTGACCCCACGGTGCCGCTGATCAATTCCAACGGCACAAAATACTGCGACTGTCCCGGCGAGGCGAACCAGACGTAATCGCTGGCCGTGCCGGGAACCGTAATCTTCACGGGATTCGAGCTGATCGACAAGCCCGTGCCATTTGCGCCCGTCACATTGATGGGCGCCGGGTTGCACGTGCCAGGCTGGCAAATTGCATACATCGAGGCCACGCCGGGGAAGCTGGTTGTGACCGCGCCCGTGCCGCTGACTGAGATATCAATCGGGTCCGTCGATTGGTAGTCCAGCGTGAGACCCGTAATCGGATTTCCCTGAGTATCGATGACGGTGGTCGTCAGGTTCTGCTGCACGCCTTGGGTAATCGTCCCAACGGTTCCACCGTTCGCCAGCGTTACGCTGATGGACTTCGGCGGGCACACTGAGAAATACCCCGCTGAAGATGCGCCCTGCGCTATCGAGGCTGTAATCACTGTCGTACCGGGCTGTTCGGCCGTAATCTGGTTGGTCTCGCCGTTGATTGATGCGACGGTCGCGGTGCCAAGCGTGTAGCTCAGAGTTCCAAGCGCGGCTGTGCAATCGGGGATCGAATTCAGTGTCTGTCCCTGAGGCAGCGGGCAGGCAAGATTGGGAGTCGCTGCGGTAGTCACCGAAGGTGGCGCGCAAAGCAGTTGCTGCTGGTTGTTGCTGCCCGCGAAACACGCCTGCGAATCAAGCTGAGCCAGTTGACCCTGCGACAGGCACGACTGCGGCCCGGCAAGCGTCACCGACGTCACCTGCGCATGAACGTAAACCTCCACGGGATTCGATGTCACGGATGCCGCCGAGGCGGTGATGTACGCCGTCCCGTACGGCAAGCCGCCTGTCGAGGGCAGCGGAGTGGGAAATTGGCAGATCGTGTAATTGGGAATACCGCCGCCCGTGTTCCGGTTCCACGTGCCGGCGCATAGGTTGCCCGTGGGCGAAATATCCACCAACTGATTGTTGGTTGTGCCGTAGGTATAGGTGGACGCACTGGCATTCGTGCCTTTGCAGGTCTTGGCCTGCGGCGCAGCCACCTGTTGCGTCTGCCCAAAGGCAAGGGAAATGCCCGTCGTCTGCGGCGATAAGAAGATGGACGCCACGTCCGTGTCTTTCAACCCGTAGCCCTGGCCGTTGCAATAATCCCCTGCCGGATTGCGCACGCATCCGGAAATTGAAATCCCGGCCGGAATGGCCACGCACAACAAACAAACAAGCGTCAAAAACCGCCGCATGAATCCTCCCCGCCCCGCCTCGTCAAACCGCGGAACGGTCTCTAGCGAATAACGTCAGAAAATTTCGGTTTAGCACCTTCAGAAACTCGCCGGATTGAAGCCGCTGCCCTTGGGCCACACCACTCCAGGAAGCGACACTCAAAGTTCGTTCCGGCAAATACCTCGCCTCTGAAAATCCTCGATTGTGGGCCACCAGCATGCCCAAAGTTGGCCCACTGCCGATGAAATCCGCTTGATTGCGGCTCCCGGCGGTACGCTCTCCCCCTGCAGCCAGCAAGCGAATCCCGCGAACAAATCTCCAATGAAAAGTGTATCAGGGCAGGCCCGCACCTGCGGATAAGCCACCCGCCGGCTCCCTGTCTGCAATCTCATTTCATCTCACGGCCCTGTTTCCATAGACGCCGCCACACCCCGTAGGAAAGCAATGCGCGAGCCCCTCAGCTCCCCGCCCCCATATACTTCTCAAACCACTCCACCGC
>JBELAI010000040.1:0-35217 GCA_049508975.1 Occallatibacter sp.
GATGGCAGATGCCCATGCCTGGTGGAACCGCGGAGAAGTTGCGAAATGCCGTCTGGCCCCATTTCAGAAACGCATAGCGCTCACGATTTCTTTGAAATTCCAACAAGGTATTAGCGTCGAAAGCGCCGGTGGTGCCGAACTCGTCGACCTGGACGGAGTGGTCGATGACGAGTTCCGCGGGGATGAGGGGGTTGACGCGACTGGGGTCGCCGCCGAGGGTCTTGATGGCGTCCCGCATAGCGCCGAGGTCGACAACCGCGGGCACGCCGGTGAAGTCCTGCATTAGTACGCGTGCGGGCATGTAGGCGATTTCGCGGCTGGGCTCGGCTTTTGCGTCCCAGTCGGCGAGGAACTCGATGTCGCCGGCGGTGACGTTGTGGCCGTCTTCGCGGCGGAGCAAATTCTCAAGCAGGATTTTCAAGCTGAAAGGAAGGCGGCTGAGGTCGAATCCGCGTGCGGTGAGGGCGGGAAGCCTGCAAATCGTATAGGAATGGTTGCCGGAAGCGAGGGTCGCCAGGCTGTCAAAGCTGTTCATCTTGGGAGGCCTTTCTATCCGCGCACAGGCGGATGGATGAGTGCATTTCCACTCGGAAGTCTCGGGTCGCGGAGATTCCGCCGGACGCAGCGGCACACTGGCCACAGCGTTCCTGAGAATTCGCTTGCCGGAATAGACTACTCAGCGGGAAGGACGCCGTCCACGGTCGTGGCGGCCGCGACGAAATCGTCTGAGGATTGGAGTCGAGGAAATTCGAACTGCGGATCGGCTGAACATGGCGACAGGAGAATTCTAGCGCGCGTCAACGTGCGCTGGCAACGCGATTCTCGGTCAGGATAAACAGATTGACGGTTCAGATGTTATCGAGATCTCGCCGCTACACAACATGCGTGTTATGCCTCACTTACATATCTGATAGTTAAGTATAACGTGAAAAACAGCAGTTAGATATAAAGGTAATACCGTGAAATACCTTCATTTATTAATTCTTCTTGCCGCGTGCTTTGGCCGCCTTTGTGCCGGTGAGGCAGCACCAGCAACGGAGCATCCGCAACCCGTCAATATCTTTATTTTGCGCACCGCCGTGCAGGTCGGGAATCCCCATGTGCTTACCTACCGTGTGGGGGAGTGGGAGCAGGACCGGGGCCGCTGGGTTCCGTTCGATGTGGGTTACTACGACACGGGATATGGTCAGGACCAGATGTGGTTTGCCGGCGGCGGTGTCGTGCCTGCGGCCGGTCCCCGCTTTCGTTGGGAGCAGGAGATCTTTGTGCTGCAAGAGGCTGGCCCGCAAAGCCGGAACCGGCGTGCGCTGTGGATTTGGCCAGTCGTCGATCTGCAACCCCGGCGCCGGCTCTCCGCACAGATAGCCGCTTACCCCACCTTCCCGCTAGACCGTGCCGAACACTGGAGCTACGACATCGACCGGGCCAAGCTGGAGTGGAGCGCGACGAAGCACTGGCGCGGTGGAGCAGGCTACAGCGGCGGTCTTTGCGGAGGCGCTAGTTGGAGCAGCGAACCCTTCCTCACCGTGACGCGCAGCACGCGCGCTGGCAACTTCGAGTTCTGGCTGCAGAAAACGTCCGGCAGCGGTCAGGTGCAGATGCGCTACGCGCTCGTACGTGGCGAGCACTGAAAGGGCGGGCTGTCCGGCGACGATTTACGGGCGTATCGGCTGGGGGCGCTTCTAACCCGCCGCGAAGATGCAGACCAGCAAAACCGCGAAGCCGCAGACTCTCACAAATGCAATCATGGGCTCAGTATAGGGACCTGAGATCCGCTGTACAGTGTCGATGTCGATACCCGGAATCCGACTGATTACGCATAGACCTGCTCCGGTCGGCAATACCACGCAAGTTGCAAGACTTGACCGGTTGATTTGATTCTAAAAAAATTGTGGGCCTCGACTGGGACACAGTGCGAAGACCCACAAGTTTCGACCAGCCGGTTGGCGCGCTTTCCAAGCCATGTGGCCTTGCCGGTCGGGAGCAAGGCCAATTGGAGCGGCATCAATCGTTGCGGTGACCTTTGCCGCTTTTGAGGTTAGAAAGGCGGCGTCAATCCGGTAAAGTCGCCGATCTGTTTGGCGTCGTAAGGCCCGTTGAGCTGGTTGAAACCATTGCCGCCGACGTTGGTCATCCCTTGCTGGAAGACGATCTTGCCGGCGTGCGTCACTTCGATCACGCGGTTGTTGAATTGGTCGCTGATGAGCGTGTCTCCATTGGAGAGACGGATGCCACGGGTAGGCTGGGGATTGGGATTGCTGTCCGATGCCGTGTTGGTGACGTACTGCCAAACAACTTTGTCGTCCCAATTGACCTCGACGATGCGGTTGTTGTTGGCGTCGGAGATAAGGGTGTCGCCGTCTTCCAACCTACTGGCAAACGCCGCGCCGCTCACCGTGCCTCCTGCTGTGAAGGTCTTGACGATTTTGCCGCTCGGAGTGATCTCGATGACGCGGTTGTTGCTCTCGTCGGCGATCAGAATGTGGCCGTTCTCAAGCACCTCGCCGCTGTTGGGATTGTTGAGTTGGTTGGGACCGTCGCCGGCTACTCCGGTAGTGCCGTATTGCCAGACGATTTCCCCAAACAGGTTGACCAGAATGATGCGCTGATTGCCCTGGTCGGCGATGAGCACGTGGACGCCTGGATGGCCGGGAAAGCTGGTCAGAATCAAGGACTGAACAGGGGTGTTGAGCTGATTGGGACCAGCCCCGGTGACGCCTGCCTGTCCGTATTGCCAGAGTATGTGACCTTCCGGTCCGACGATGAAGACGCGGTTGTCAGGGCATCCGTTGACAGGGTCGGAGCAGCCGGGAAGCGCGGGGCTGCTGGGCGGAATCCCGGTTCCGGAAATGAGGGTGAAGGGACCAAAACTCTCCGCGTCGTTGGGGCCGACCACGCTTTGGGGTCCGGGCGTGTCGGAACCATCGCCAAAGCTCCACAGGATCTTGTGGGTTTTGCTGTCCACTTCGATCACGCGGTTGTTGAATTGGTCGGAGATGAGCAGGTGCTGGTTGCCGGGGTCGTGGTCTTTATCCTCGGCCATTGCATGGACCGGGAACAGTGTTGCGCCAAGCGCGAGAACGGCCAGCATGCTTGAAGCGGCAGCCAGCTTGAAAGCCCCATTCGATTGCTGCGTTGTCATAAGAACCTCCGGGTGGGCCGCTGGAAAATGGACTGGGGGAGCTACAGACGGCGCCACCGGATTCAAAGTATAGGCACCGAACCATGTGCTTCAGGGGTTCAGCGACAAACAAGTGACAAAGTGCTGACAATTGGCGCACAAAGTCAGCACGCGAGTTTTGCATCCCGCGGAGTTGACCTCAGAAAAATGGACCTGCATCTATACTCCTATGGTGATGTACTCTTCCAGCGAAGAAATGGTGGGACCCGGATATTGGGTTGGTTTCCAGGGTCTGCTGCAGCGGCTTTATGCCTGGCTGCTGCGACGAATGCCGACAGAACGGCAGCGTCTGTTAGCGGTAACCATTTTGGCTGGTGGGCTTTGCGGGCTGGCTGCGGTGGCATTCCACCTCAGCATAATGGGACTGGAGGCGCTGCTGATCGATCGCGCCAACGCGGCGCCAGGGCATAGCTGGATAGGGTGGACAATTCTCTGCCCCGCAGTTGGCGGACTGATTGCCGGAGTTGGGCTGACCTGGTTTGCACCTGCCGCGGCGGGCAGTGGAATTCCGCAGGTCAAAGTCGCTTATACGCTTCGGGCTGGTTACGTCACGGTTCGGGAGACGGTCGGCAAGTTCGTTCTTTGCGCGATTCAAATTGGTTCGGGCGCTTCGCTGGGGCTTGAAGGACCGACTGTTCAAGTCTGTGCGGGCGTGAGCAGCATGCTGGCCCGGCTGGCCCGGCTCAGTCCCCAGAATGCGCGGCGCATGGCTTCGGTCGGCATGGCGGCGGGCATTGCGGCAGCATTTAATGCGCCGATTGCGGCGGTCACTTTTACGCTTGAGGAGTTGATTGGCGACCTGGACCAGAGCATGCTCTCCGGCGTGATTGTGGCCGCCGCGCTGGCAGCCGTCGTGGAGCACCTGATCCTCGGCTCCAACCCAGTGTTTCACGTGCAGGGGAATTACACGCTGGGCAAGGCTTCATCGCTGATCTGGTACGCTCTGCTGGGCGTTTTGGCGGCTATTGTCTCAGTGGCTTTCACGGATTCGCTGCTTGGTCTCCGAGCGTGGTTCCGGCGGCTCCAATCGGTGCCCAGGTGGGTGCAGCCGGCTATTGGCGGCGCGGCGACAGGCGGGCTCGCGGTGGTTGCGTTCGCGTTTTTTCATGTGAACGGAATTGCCGGCGATCCATACAAAACGCTAACGCTCGCGCTCACCGGCAAAATGACAGTGACCGCGATGGTGGTTTTCTGCCTGCTCAAGCTGGCTGCGACGGTTTGTTCGTATTCGAGCGGCGGATCGGGTGGGATTTTCGCCCCGTCGTTGTTTATGGGGGCGATGCTCGGTGGCGCAGTGGGCTACATGGATGTAACTGTCTTCCACCACCCGTCAGACTCGATCGGCGCATTCGCGGTGGTTGGCATGGGGGCTGTGTTTGCGGGAATTGTGCGCGCTCCGATGACTTCCGTGCTCATCATTTTCGAAATGACCGGAGGCTACGGACTCGTTTTGCCGCTCATGATCGCCAATATGAGCGCGTTTGCCTTGGCGCGGCATTGGAGGCGAGTCCCGGTGTATGAGGCGTTGCTGGCGCAGGATGGGATTCACCTTGAACATGCGCCCCGGCCGCTTGACCCGCCCGATGACGAGGGACTTCCGGGGGATGTGGCGCACGCCAGCTCGGATGCGTAGGTCGTCTCGAGTTTTGCTTTACGGTCAATTCAAGGCTTACCTCTCAGCAGTATGACTTCTTCATACTCGTGATAATCTTTCCGTGAGGGCCATTGATCTATGCCAGCAACCCAATGCCAAAAGAGAACGGTGAGTTTGCCGGCTGAACAAGGCCAATACATTGACAAATTGGTGGAATCCGGCGCCTACGCGTCCGCTAGCGAGGTTGTTCGGGCCGGTTTGCGAGCCCTCGAAGAACGAGATGCGGTCGTGGAGCGGTGGCTGCGGACGGAAGTTGTGCAGGCCTTTGACGAGCTTGATGCGGACCCCGCCAGCGCAGTTCCAGCCGAAGAGGTCTTCACCGAGCTTCGGAAGCACATTGCGAACAGATTAGCCAGCGGGCAGTGATGTACCGCGTCGAATTCACGCGCCGCGCTCAAACCGATCTGCACGGACTTTTCGACTATCTCGCAGAGCGCTTTGGCGTTTCAAATGCCGAGCGTTATGTGGAGCAGATCGAGAAGACTTGTCTAGGTCTCGGCACAATGCCCAACCGGGGAACGGAGCGTTCGGATTTGCGACCGGCGTTGCGGATCATGGGGTTCTGGCGCAGAGTCACGATTGCCTTCCGCGTCAGGGGAGACTCGGTAACCGTCCTGCGTATCCTCTACGGCGGACGCAACGTCGAACTTGCGTTCCCACCCGAGAAGGCTTAATCGTCTGGATTCGTTCTTACTTCGGCGGTTCCATGTTGTAGAGGAAGAAGGCCCGCAGCTCCAGATACGGTCCGTGGAAATCTCGTGGCAGCGGCGGGTAGTTCGATCCGGTGAGCGCACCCCAGGCTGCCCGATCCAAAGCCGTATCGCCGGAGCGGCCTTCCAGTTGCAGGCTGCCATCCATGAGACGGCCGTTGGGAAGCACTTTGAAGCGGATGGCCACCATACCCGACTTCAGGAGTGGCGGATTCACCTCGTCTGGAATCAGGGGATCCCAGGTGATTTCGGTCTCGCGATGCCAGCGCTGCAGCCAGGCGCGGAAATCGACGCCCTGCTGGTCCGACAGAATCTGGACGTCGCCGCCGGCTCCGGGATGACGAGCCAGGCCGCTGCCCCCCAGGTTCCCTGCGTTGCCTGAACCGGGATTGCGCGACGCGTTTCGCATGGCTTCGCGGAGCTGGTCTGCGGGATTCTCGGAGTTCATGGCAAAGCTGGGACGGGCTGGTACTGCGGCGGGGCGAGGCGCCTCGAGTTGCGATTGCGACTGCTGGCTGGGCGGAATGGGCGGTGGAACCGGGGGCTGCACTGCGGCCGGCTTTGGTGGCTCTGGAGCAGGAGTGGGGGCCGGTGGGGGTTGGGTGGCCTTGTTCATCGCTTCCAGCGTCTGCTTGTCAATCGTCGGTGGCTTCACCGGGGCGGGCGGAGGCGTCTTCAGTGCCGGCGTCTTCGGCCTCTCAATCGGCGTGTCCAGGTAGGTCCAATCTTTGTGATCGTTGGCGGCGACCTTGGGTTCGATGATCCGCGGCTGGAAGATATACCTGGGAAGCATGGCGATGGCCAGAATGATCAGCGCGTGGAACAGGACCGCCCAAAGCACCCCTTCGCGCAGGCGAGCCCAGCGACGCTCATCTTCGAGCTCGCCGATCATCTCCAGCAGTTCGTGGGTGTCGTAGTCTACCCAGCGCGAGCCACGGACGACGGGCGACACTACCGAGCTCGGTACCCGGGTAGATTCCGGCTGGCCCGAATCAGGGTCTCTGGGCTCGTTCACGCTGGTTGGCAATTCGCTGGTGGGCATTCGCTCTTAGGGAATCAACAAAGGCGTACACGCTGCCCCAGTTCCCCCGTCAGTCCTTCCTGTCTATTCTCTCATTACCTTCAAAGACGTGCCCAACTGCGCAGACCCGTACAATGGTAGCTGAAATTGGCTCCTGATACTTAAGACGAATTGGAAACCGGAAGGGGACCCTGTTTGAAGTCGTTTCTCGCGCGAATGATGGCCAAGATGAATCTGGTGCTGCTGCCGTTCCTGGCCAAGTTCGGAATTTGGGGTATCGGGACACTGGCCCTGCTGGATTCATCCTCCATTCCTGTCCCTATGGACGCATTCCTGGCCTTCTCCGTTTGGCACGACAAGAGCCGCTTTGTGCTGTATTGCCTGGCGGGAGCGGCAGGGTCGGCGATCGGCGGACTTCTCCCTTATGGGCTGGGACGCGCAGGAGGCGAGCTGTTTCTGCTCAAGCGGGTGAACCGGGATCGATTCGAGGCCATGCGGACGCGGTTTGAGAAGCAGGAGTTTCTGGCCATGATGATTCCCTCCATGCTGCCGCCGCCAACTCCGTGGAAGATTTTCGCATTTGCCGCCGGGGTGTTTGAGATGCGGGTGCTGCCGTTCATGCTGGCGGTGTTCTGCGGAAGGATGGTGCGTTGGCTGGTGCTCTCTCTGCTGGTGCTGAAGTTAGGACCGGGAGCTGTGGACGTGGTGGCGCATCACGCCCTGCCGCTGATGGGCGTTGTGGGGTTGCTGGCGGTGGGTGGATTTGCCTGGTGGTGGTTCAGGAAGAAGCGCACAGGCAAGCTGACGGAGGGCTAGGCGGACGTGATCCTGCGTCTAGTCCAGCAGCTTTTCAATTGCCGCGAGGTCGAAATGACAGGCGCTTCCGGGAAGATCAAATGCTCCCGAAGGCAGCGGCTCCAGCTTTCCGTCGCTGTAACGGAAATGCCTTCCATTGGGATCGAGAATCAAAATCGTTTTTATCCCCATCTGCTCGTAGTCCGCGAGTTTGGTCATCATCCGGGTGACCGTATCTTCCGGTGAGAGGACCTCAAAGACTGCGATGGGAGGGTGGGTAATTATCTGCTCGACTGCAAGATTTCTGTCAAGAATCGTGACGTCTGGAACGCGAAAATTGCCTTTTGAGACCTGCACTCGCAGCTCGGGCCGCACTCGAATTCCCCACTCCTTCGCTCGCTGCGCAAACCATAGCTCGACCGCATGCTGCCAGGTAGAGTGGTCGAATTCTCCCATCGGTCTTTCCTCGATGACGCCTTCAACATACTCGGCGTCCGGCTCGTATGAGCCCTTCAGATAGACTTCGACGGGCACTTGTGCCATCTGCGCGATAGCCGCCATAAGTCCTCCTCACATGATTCTGACGAGAATCCTTTTTAGATCCTCGGTTGCTCCGTGCGTCATCATTGCGCCTTTTTCTTGGCGCCAGGGTGGGAGACCATAGGAGCAAAGCTACTTGGCGACGGCCTCAGCCGTTGGCGCAGCCTGCAACTTCCGCACCAGCACTGGGACGCCGAAGGCCAAGCCCGCAACCAGCGCGGTCGATATCAGGTCGTTGCGATAGAAGGGTAGGGCTGCCACAAAACACGTGCCCAGGCCGTTCAGCGTGTGAGGATACATACCGCCATTGCCGGCCCAGACTGCGTAGTTCGAAATCAGGAAGAACGAGGTCGGTCCGAGAAGAGCTCCGGCGCCGACGCGCATCCAGGTTGTCTTGGCCTTGAGAAGAATCTGGCCGAGCACCATGGCGGCGGCGTACCAGGCCCACGTGGGCACGTAGCCCTGCCAGTGGAAGCCGTAGTGGTAGACGGAGACGGTGAGAAAGTAGTCGGTGGCCATTAGAACGGCCAGCGGCGCAATCATTTCGCGCCATGAGCGGCGAGCGCCAAAATACAGCAGCATTCCCCCAACAGCCGTGAAGTTGAACCACTCGGGATGGGGCGTAGCTGCAAGAGCCAGACGGCTCACCACGGCAATCAACAGAAACAGATATGCAGGCATGAAAACCTCAATCTCTTCGATTTTCGGGATAGACTCCCGGAGTTGGGGAACTGAATTTCAGCATCAGCGGGAACACAATCCTCTTTTCATTCTGGGGGTCATAGGCTGGCGGGTCAACCTTTATCGTTTCACGGGGCGAACAAATGTTTCGACGGCAGCGAAAAATTGCGCTGGCCCGGGAAGGATGCTTCCCCTGTCATTGCTGAGTCACCTTCAGACTTGGGCCTTTGCTCTCCGCCGACAGGCTTCTGCAATGTCCAGGGTCAGCGGGCAGTCGCCGAGACTTTCATGGCCATATGTTGTCCGACACATTGCATTTCGGGTCGAGTTCACCGACATTAGACTTCATGACGCGATGCCGAATCCCGGATTTTCGAACACTCTGCAGTGGCCTAGGCATGCTTGTTCTGTTGGCATTTGTGGGCGCCGCACGTTGCGCGGCTGTCGAGCCCACGGCTGCGGCTGTCGCTGGGTTCACTTCGTACATAAACTCGGTTGAGGTGCGGCTTGCTCAGCAACATCGGTCGCGAGATGGGTTTCTCGCCCCCATGACCGCAGCGGCGGATGGTGGGCTTCGCCTGGGACGTGGAGAACTGATTGTGGAGCGGCTTACGCCTTTGGAGGGCGAAGAATTCCCCGGCGCCATGTTGCACCACTGGCGCGGGACAGCATTTGTGAGGGGAGCCAGGGCTGCGGACTTCGAGAGGCTCATGCGGGACTTCAATGCCTATCCTCAGTATTTTTCGCCGCAGGTCCTCCGCGCGCGAATCGTGACACAGCAGGGGGACCACTTGCTAGCGGAGATGCGGGTAAGGCAGCGGCACGTGATCACGGTGGTCATGGATATCGCTTACGACGTCACCTTCGCCCGGTTCGATGCTCAGCACGGATCGAGCATTTCGCGGAGCACGCGGATCTCCGAGATCGACGCTGCCGGCACCAGCTCTGAGCGAACCTTGGATCCAAGCCAGCAACACGGCTTTATGTGGAGGCTGAACACCTATTGGAGCTACGAGGAACGTGACGGCGGGCTGGCCATGCAGATCGAGTCGGTCTCCCTTACACGCTCGATTCCAACTGGACTTGGCTGGGCGGTTGGGCCATTTGTAGAAAGCATTCCGCGCGAGTCTCTGGAATTCACACTGCGTTCCGTATGCAATGCACTGCGCAGATAGTGTCCAGCTAAATCGGATGCATAAGGAACCCATGAAACCTGGCGGAAGCCAGAAGGAGCTTTGATGCTTTAATTGACTGACTCCGGGTTTCATCCATCCGAATAACAGTTTGTTCACGTTTTCAAAAGGTCATACCTCTCACAGGCCGCAATGATGCATCGAATCACGTGCAGGAAAATTTACGATGCCACGCCGGCCTACCCCGAAGACCCTAGAATCGCTCCACGTCACTCTCCACAAACTGGAGCAGACGGAGAACCCTGTCCAGAACGAAGAGTCAATCTCTGAGCTAAAGCGCGCCCTTCTCAACCGCATCGCCGACCTCGAATTAGCCAAGACCCTTGAGACGACGGAACCCGAGGACGAGAAGGCTCCTGAACCCAACGAACTGGTTTCACCTCATACTCACGAAGAAAGCGCGTCTGCGGATCTCGTCAACATGGAGCAACTCGAGAAGCTCAACTAAACTTCTGTTTTGAGGGGTTTGGTGCAACCGGAAATTGGTCAGCCCCGGCAGGGCGGGTTCCCGGCCGGGGCTGTCAGTAAACTCGGCAAGAGGATCCTGTAAGCCGAATTCTGTCGTGTGCGGTCATTCCTCTAGGCGCCGCGTCGCCGCGGACACTCATCAGCGACCTACCCGGAGGTTTCGCCATTGCATGGAGCAGCCCTTAAAGGCTCCGATCCACGCAAGGAACAGGCTTGCGGCGCCGGGCAGGCACCGAGTGCGAGTCTTGCTCCGGACTCGCACATCCCTCCCTATTTGGTCTTGCTCCGTGTGGGGTTTACCCTGCCCCCGGCGTTACCGCCGAAGCGGTGCGCTCTTACCGCACCATTTCACCCTTACCCCGGCGCTGACGCAGCAAGCTGCTTCAGGGTCGCCCTTGGCCGGAAAGGCCGAGGGGTAGCCGAGGCGGTATCTTTTCTGTGGCACTGGCCGTCCATGGGTTTTGAGGCCCACGTCCCGGACGTTATCCGGCACACTGCCCTGCGGAGTTCGGACTTTCCTCCCCCGGCGGACATCGCGCAAGCGCCAAGCCGCCGGCAGCGACCGCCCGGTCCTCCTGCCTGGGTCTAGTTTACCGCGAATTGAGGGACGCCGTTGCAGACATCCAGTCGCTCCGCAAAGGCTATAGTTGCTTTGAAGCCAGTCCGGAGCTCACTTTCTCCACAACGGATCGCCAATCGCTAGGCCTGGGCTGACGGAAGAGCCGCATTGTTGGATACCAGGGGCTGTCTTCTCGATCGAGCATCCAGCGCCAGTCGGGTGCGAATGGGAGCAGAACCCAAACGGGAACACCGAGTGCGCCGGCTAAGTGCGCTGTCGAGTTATCGATGGTGATGACCAGGTCCATGGCCGCGACCTGTGCGGCGAACAGATCCATGTCCGATAACTGATCGACATCGCGATCGATCAGAATCGTCGCACCAGCTGCATCGACCTGATTCTCCAACTCGCTGTGATCGCCATACTGCAGGCTGATCCATCGAACATCGGTTCGCGCAAACAGCGGAGCAAACCGCGCAAGATCCATGCAACGAAAACGGCCAGTCTTGGCACTGTTGGTATACCAGGCGAGCCCTGCGAGTCTCCGGCCATCGTCATAGCGAGTACGCAACCGGTCGCGTGTCGCCGGATCGGCGATCAGAAAAGGCGAAGTTGTCGCAGCAAAATCTGCGGCAGTTTTTCTGAACAATCCGGGTAGGCTGCCGCTAGGGATTTGTGAATCGAACTCCAACTCTGGATGGCCACCCGGACCGCAATCGGAAACCACCTCGACATCCGGAAACGAGCGGGCAAACAGGGGCTTGAGGCGCGCGTTGCAATCCAGAATGCAGCGATTGCCGGTACGAATCGCATCCGGAATCAGCCCGGCAAACATGATTTCGTCGCCGATGCCTTGTTCACCCCAGATGAGCAGCCTGCCGGTCCCAAGCTTTTCACCGGCCCAAAGCGGTTGCGTGTAATCTCTCTTCGGCGTGTCGTGATCCATTGACTTCCAGCGCCATTCGTAATTCGGCCAGCCAACCTCAAAGTTGCCCTGAATTAATTGAGCCAGAGCCTCGCCGAAACCGGCCTGAGCGTAATCCGGCCGCTGCGAAAGCGCAATTCCATATTCATCCAACGCCTCATCGACTTTGCCTTGCTCGCGGAAAACGTTGCCCAGGTTGTAGTGGGCCTCGGGGTAGTCCGGGCGAAGAGCCAGCGCAAGGTAATAGCAGACGACAGCCTCATCCAGCCTGTCCTGTTCCCGTCGAACGCTGCCCATGTTGTAGTGGACCTCGGCGTAGTCCGGTTTTATCGCGAGAGCTCGCTCGTAGATTGCCAAAGCGTGCTCCAGCTTGCCCTGCCTCTGGAGTGCATTGCCGAGGTTGTTGTGAGCCTCGGCGCTGTCTGGCTTGAGAGCCAGCGCCCGCTCGAAACACGCCACACTTTCGTCAAGTTCTCCCTGCGCCAGAAGAACATTGCCGAGATTAACGTGGATCTCAGCCAGGCTTGGCTTGAGTGTCAACGCATGCCGGTATTGGGCGACAGCCTCGTCGAGCTTGCCCTGGGCCTGCAGGACCGTGCCGAGGTTCACGTAGTAAGACGTCCCCGAGCCATGAAGCGCAATCGCCTTCCGAATGAGATCGGCAGCGAGTTCCAGATCTTCTGCCTGGTAGGCAATCATACCCAGCAAATGCAGACAGTCCGCATGGCTTGGATTGATGGCCAGAATCTGGTGATAGATCTGCTCGGCTTCAGAGAATCGTCCATGCTGATGATGTTGAAGAGCCGTGTCCATCATGCGTTGCAGCTTCTGGCTCGTCTGAGTCAAGATGCGATCCTTCCAGTCGTCGTTTAGGCAAGCTCTTCCTCGCCCAGTATAGGACCTTGACCAGAGAGCATGGCTCCCGGGAAGGTGCCCGTTTGTGCGATGATTCCTCTTCAACCGAGGGATGTAAAAATGAAGCGGCTAATTCTGATTCTTCTTGCCCTGGCGTTTGTTTTGGTGACTCCGCTCAGGTCGCAGACATATCAGCCTACCTGGGAGTCGGTTGACAAGCGGCCGACGCCGGACTGGTTCACCGAGGCGAAATTCGGGATCTTCATTCACTGGGGTGTGTACTCTGTTCCAGCATATGCTCCGGTGATTCCCGGCAAGCTGGCGTATGCAGAGTGGTACTGGCACCAGATGACGGAGGGCAGAGATAATCCCAAGGCCAACGCGATTGAGACGGGCACATGGGCCTATCAGCAGAAGATGTTCGGCGCTGGCTTTCCTTATCGGAATTTTGCCCCGCAGTTTCGCGCGCAGCTGTTCGATCCGGACCAATGGGCCACGGTTTTCGCTCAATCGGGAGCGAAATATGTGGTGCTGACCTCGAAACATCATGAGGGGTTCGCGCTATGGCCGAGCAAAGAGGCGTCCGCTACCTGGGGCCGGCCGTGGAATGCGGTGGAGGAGGGGCCAAAGCGCGATGTGCTGCGTGACCTAAGCGATGCAGTGCGGCGCAAGGGATTGAAGATGGGCTACTACTATTCGCTTTACGAGTGGTACAACCCGCTGTGGCTCACGGACAAGCCGCGCTACATTCACGACCACATGTTTCCCCAGTTCAAAGACCTGGTGACGCGGTACAAGCCCTCCATCATTTTCAGCGACGGCGAGTGGGAGTTGCCGTCAAGCGAATGGCATAGCCCGGAGCTGCTGGCGTGGCTGTTCAACGAGTCGCCGGTGAAGGACGAAGTGGTGATCAACGACCGCTGGGGCAGCGATACCCGGCATAAACATGGCGGCTATTGGACCACGGAATACACGCCCGGCATGAGCGGCATGGACCATGTATGGGAAGAGAGCCGCGGCATGGGCTTCAGCTACGGGTACAACCGTGCGGAGCGGCTTGAGGACTACCACACCGGGCGTGAGCTGGTGATCATGCTGACAGACATTGTGAGCCGCGGCGGCAACCTGCTGCTCGATATCGGCCCTTCGGCAGACGGAACCATTCCCGTGATCATGCAGGAGCGGCTGCACGAGATTGGCGACTGGCTCAAGGTCAATGGCGACGCGATTTATGGCACCAAACCCTGGAAGGTTTCGCGGCAATGGAGCGCGGGCGAAGTTCCGAAGGTGGAATACAACAGCGAGTTCCAGACGGCCTACGACGTGACCAAGCTGGCGGGAGAGCCGGAGCCGGGCAAGGCCGCGATTGAAGCATTTTTGACCAGCAAAGGAAACGATTTATTCGCGATTCTGCCGCGCTGGCCGGGACGGAAATTTGCCCTGAAAAATGTGACCGGGGTGAAGTCAGTGGAGCTGCTTGGATCGCCTGGGGCTTTGAAGTTCAAAGCGGCGGGAGGTGGGGTAGAGATTGAGTTGCCCGATCTGCCGAATGCCCTGCTGAGCCAGCCGGCCTGGGTGCTTAAAATCAGCCGCTAACGCGGCGGGAGCGGTTACGGCTCCCGCTTCGGATGATTGCGCACCGACTTCTCAATCGCGTTCCACTTGGCGCGGGTCTCCTTCGCCAGACGCGGGTTGGTCTTGCGTTCCAGATGGGCTAACTCCTTCTGCATCTTCTTGAAGTTGGCCAGCCGGGCCGGATCGATGGCAGCCGAGGTGACGGCGCAACCCGGCTCGGCGGAGTGGGTGCAGTCGCGGAAGCGGCAGTTCTCCGCCAGCGCCTGAATATCGTCAAAGCTGGCTTCAAGGTTTTCCGTCGGCTGCTCGGCATTCGTCCAAAGCTGGACTTCGCGCAGACCCGGCAAGTCCATCAGGAGCCACCCCCCGGGCATTCGGAAAAGCTGGCGGGTGGTAGTGGTGTGGCGCCCGCGACTGTCAGATTCACGGACGGCGTTGGTTCGCTGCCGCTCGTCCCCAAGCAGCCGGTTGAGAATGGTGGATTTGCCGACGCCCGAGGAGCCAATGAGAGCCGCAGTCTGGCCCGGTGCGAGCTGGCCGGGAACTGCGTCCAGGTTATGGTCCGAAGCAGCGCTGATGGAAAGCACAGTAATGGTTGGGCTCAACTGCTGAACGCTGGCGACGATCTCCGCAAGATCCAAACCGAGCTGCGGCGCGAGATCGGCTTTGTTGAGCAGAACCACGGGCCGCGCGCCACTCTCGTTTGCCATGACCAGGAACCGCTCGATGCGGCGGGGGTTGTAGTCTCGGTCCAGCCCGCTGACGATGAACAGTACGTCGATATTGGCGGCCAGCACCTGCTCGCGGATTTCGCGCTCTGGCTGCTTGCGAGAAACGCAAGTCTGGCGGGTTAATACGCGGTCGATAACGGCGTCGTCGCTGCGCAGGATAACCCAGTCGCCTACGGCGGGCCAGAGGGCTCCGGACTTGCGCAGCACACCGCTGACACTGGCGTCCACGTCGCCGGCTTCCGTCCAGACCAGAAATCTGCCGTGATTAGCGGAAGCCACGCGGCCGGGTGTCCCGGGTGGCGCGGTAGGGAGCTGGCATTCAAAAAAGCTGGTCCAGCCGAGATCTTGAAGGAACATGGAGATCATCCTCTCTGTGTGGTTGCAAAGAGACACACCCCAACCGGCCACTGGCAACGGGGCAATGTGTGAGAGGACGAATTAGACAAGGACGTTCAGCGGCACTCCGTGTAGAGCCAATGTATCAAATCGAGCGGCCCAGGCGGAATTGCTTGAGGACGAATCGTTTGAATCGAGCAGCGAAGCGCGGCCATCTGGTTTTAACATGAGTCAATTGCGCCGCTAGGACGGAGTTTGCTGGTTTGCTGAGCGGCCCGCCTTCGGAAGTGACCATAAGCAAGGAGAGATTCGATGAAGATTGTCTATGCAATTGCACGCTACCTGCTGGCGCTGATCTTTCTGGTCTTCGGCTCCAACTCGTTTCTCAATTTCATCCCCATGGGACAGATGCCGCCAGGGCTGGCAGGCCAGTTTTCGACCGTCCTGTTTGCCGCGCATTACTTCTATCCCGTCGGCGCCATCATGGTCATCTCCGGCATTCTGTTCCTTGTGAACCGATATGTGGGGCTGGGGCTGACGCTGCTGGGCCCGGTGCTGTTCAACATTCTCTTGTTCCACATCCTGATGAATCCGAGCGGCATTGGGATGGGCGCCTTTTGCACGCTTCTGTGGTTCCTGGTTGCCTGGCAGCATCGGATCGTGTTTGAAAGGCTCTTTGCGGCGCGGCTTGAGGAATGAAGGCAGCACCGCAGGGTGCCGGCCAACTGGCTTGAATCCCGAGTAGCTACAATTGAAGGAAGATGATTCAGTATCTCTATCTCGGAAGAGTGGGTTACGACGAGGGGTTGCGCCTGCAAGCGGAGATTGCCGGCCTGATAGCCGAAGGACGCCTGAAGAATGTGCTGCTCTTGCTGGAGCACCCGCCCGTTCTGACCTTGGGCCGGAATGCGAATCGTGCCAATGTGCTGGCCAGCGATGAAATGCTCGCTCGCCATGGAGTTACGCTCCATGAGATCAACCGCGGCGGCGATGTGACCTACCACGGCCCTGGGCAACTGGTCGGTTACCCGATCTTCGACCTGCGCACCCTGAAAAACTCAAGCGGCAGTCGAATGGGCCCCGTGGACTTTGTGCGCGGGATGGAAGAGGCGCTTATCCGGGTCTGTGGTGGGTTCGGAGTAAAGGCTGGACGCGTCCCGGGGTTGACGGGGGTGTGGTGCGGGAGTACAGCGAATAGGCAACAGGGAATAGGGAATAGCTCGCAGGGACTGGGGACTGAGGGACTAAGGACTAAAGACGCGTCTGGCGGGCCCGAGCGAAAAATAGGCGCGATCGGCATTCATGTTTCGAGGGGAGTCACGTCCCATGGATTCGCCTTCAACGTAACGACGGATTTGCGCGACTTCGAGCTGATTGTACCCTGCGGGATCAGGGACCATGCCGTTACGAGCCTGGAGCGCGAGCTTGCCCTGCTTGGTGAGGCCGCACAGCCCGATCTTTTGCCCTCACTTGAGACAGTGGCGAACGCGTCTGCTCGCCAGTTTGGGATGGTATTCGAGCAGCACGTGCTGGCGGTGGAGAGCCTGGAGGCGCTGCGAGCCGTGGCCGAGGCAGCGCGGGAGTTTCCTGCCGAAGATACGCCCATGCAGGTACCGCCAGAAGTTGGGCGGCTGCGCGGTATCGGTGATGCGCCCATCCGGGCCTGATTCAGGTGTGCGATTTATAATCCGGCAGGATCAGGGTGCGTTTTTGGTCCCAGATAGCGGAGAGAAGGATTCATGCCAACCGACATCGTGATGCCCCAGATGGGCGAGTCGATTTTTGAGGGCACCATTACCAAATGGCTGAAGAAGGCGGGGGATACCGTCGAAAAAGACGAGCCGCTTTTTGAGATTTCTACCGACAAAGTCGATGCCGAGATTCCGTCGCCGGTAGCGGGCGTGCTGAGCGAGATCAAGGTGGCGGAAGGTGCGACGGTCGAGATCAATACGGTTGTTGCGGTGGTGACGGAAGGCAGGGAAGAGGGAATAGGGAATAGGGAACAGGCCGTATCGGTTCCCGCAGTACAGGCTCAGCTGGATGGCGGTCCGGTCTCTGGCGGGACCGACGTGGTGATGCCGCAAATGGGCGAGTCGATCTTCGAGGGCACCATTACCAAGTGGCTGAAAAAGGCCGGAGATACCGTTGAAAAGGACGAGCCGCTTTTTGAGATTTCTACCGACAAAGTGGATGCCGAGATTCCTTCGCCTGTCGCGGGGATTTTGAGCGAAATCAGGATTGCCGAGGGCGCAACCGTTGAAATCAATACGGTGGTAGCGGTGATTGGCGGGTCATCGGCTGCAATCGAATCGCCTGTTTCCGCTGCGAGCAAAGAGGCTCCGACCGCCGCGCCTACTCCCTCCAATCCCCTGCCAACTGCCGTCCGCGAACCGGCCGTGAGAAATGGCGCTCCTGTGCGCTCCTCGCCGCTTGTCCGGCGCATTGCCAGGGAAAACAACCTGGATCTGGGCCGTGTAGCGCGCGCCGTTCGTGGGTCGGGTGCAGGCGGACGAATCACAAAAGACGACATGCTCAAGTATCTCAGCGAGCATGGAGCGGGGAGCTCTGCTGCCGCCTCGACTGCCGCAGCGCCCCTTCCCACCAGCGTCAGTGCGCCAACCGCTCCGCCGGTGGCTTCCACTCTTCCGGGTACGGTTGTTCCTCTTACCAGAATGCGGGCGATTATTGCTGACCGGATGGTCGAGAGTGTGGCCATCAGTCCCCATGTCTACTCCGTTTACAAAGTGGACATGACGCGGATTGTGCGCCTGCGGGAGCGGGAGAGAAACCGTTTCGAGCAGAAGTACGGGGTAAAGCTATCCTTCATGCCCTTCATTGGTGCGGCAGCCGTCGAAGCGCTGCGCCGGTACCCGATTGTGAATTCGTCGATGAAGGACGGTTCAATCTACTACCACGCAAACATCCATCTCGGCATCGCTGTAGCCCTGGAATGGGGACTAATCGTCCCGGTCGTCAAGCAAGCCGAGGCGCTCAGCTTCGTGGAGCTCGCACGGACCATGGCCGACCTGGCAGAGCGTGCGCGGAGCAAGAAGCTGAAGCCCGAAGAGGCGTCCGGGTCCACGTTTACGCTGACCAATTCAGGCGTATTCGGCGGCGAGTTCGGCACGCCCATCATCAATCAGCCCGAATCGGCGATATTGGCGATCGGAGGTCTGAAGAAGGAAGCGGTCGTGATCACGGATGCCGAAGGCAGCGACGCCATTGCGATCCGAGCTATGCAGAGCTACTGCCTCGGCTTCGACCATCGAACAATCGACGGCGCCGACGGCGGCAAATTCATGACCATGTTCAAGCGCGTGCTGGAAAACTGGGACCGGGAGATTATGTAAAGGGTTATTCCGACCCCTTCAAGTTCCATCGACCGGACTCATGCAGCTGGCGCAGAGCTTGGCTTTCGGTGTCCGCAACGGTCTTTGGCAATTCTTGCATGGCGGGCCATAGAGCGAAAGCCTGTGGTGCATGATTGCATTCTGATTGCTTTCTTTCATTCCCGAAAGACGCTCATATGTGTCACGGACGGGACGAAACCGTTCGTCAATGGACGCACCCTCCAGTGGTACATCCCAACGTTCGCGGAACTCCTTTGTCCCCCTCATTGAATCACGGTAGAGGCATGCAATCTCGGCGAATTCCTGCTCGTCCAGCATGGGGACTTCGCACCTACATCGCCAACACCAGAGGTGCTTCATGGAAGTGCCATTCCCTTCTATTCAACGCAACCCATCGCCACACGGGCCAGCCCAGCCAATTTGCAAATCTGGCGAGAGGTGAGTGCACGGCAGCCTTGTATGAGCCCAGTCAGCTGTTCCCGCTTCAATACACAAATGTTGTCCGCTTGGGCCGCACTATCCTCCCGAAGCCCCGTCTCCCCAGATCGCAGCAGAAGGTCGGCTGGGCGGGACTTATAGATCGAGGTCGAGAGCGGAACTACCAGGACGGTAGTCGACCGAGGGTGGCAATTGCGACCGTCTGTCGATACGACGACAACCGGCCGCGGTCCTTTATCGGGAGGGTCGGTTGGGAAATGTGCCCACCAGATCTCGCCGCGAAGCGGATACCGCACCGGCGATGGAGTCAACTTTGGGCCTCGGCAGCATCAATGTCGGCAAACATATTGGGACCCGCCATTTCTGCCCACTTCGACTGCTCAGCCAGATCTGCGTCCGAGGCGGTGTCGTAATACTCCTTGTATGCTGCGTCGATTTCCTGCCGCTTCGCCTCCAACATCGCCTCTCGCACCAGCAGATCGAGTGCCTCCGAGTCCGAGCTCGCTCCCCGCTTTTTTCGCATTTCTCCCAGGTACGCAACGGATTCCGGTGTCAGGGTGAAGCTGCGTTTTATCTTCCGAACCGTCGCCTGCATTGTCATACTAATAATCCTACCATAAGTCGTATGCCTCTCAGAGTTACGAATTTATTGCCCTGCCCACGCCAACCCATCCGTATCTTTCCCCGTCGGAATCAACCGCGTCAGCGTCCACTTCGCCAGGTCGATTTCAGCCACTTGGTCGCTATGCATGCAGGAAACATACGCGGCTTTCCCGTCCGGCCTGACAATGACCTCCTGCGGATAAGCGCCAACCGGAACCGACCGCACCACCTTCATAGTCTTGAGATCGACGACAGCAATCTTGTTTTGATCGGGCAAGGTTACCAGGAGCCAGCGTCCATCCGGGGAAGGGGCCGTTCCGTAGGCGATGCCTTCCAGGGGAACTGAACTGCTCACCTTGTTGGTGACGGTGTCGATAACCGCCAGGCGCGGAACCGTCTGGTCGGCGGTAAAGACCCAGCGGTCGTCTGGAGTAATCGAGATACGCTGCGTGTTCGACGAAATGGGGATTATTTTGATCATTTTTCGTCCCGGTACGTCGAGGACAGATACCGTGCCCGGGCCAACGTTAGCGGTGTAGGCGCGTCGGCCGTCGTGCGACAGAGTGAACATGTGGCTTTGTTCCTGGCCGGTGGGGATGGAGCCGACGATCTTAAGCGTCTTGGGATCGATAATCGTGATGGACTGATCGAGCTCCGTGGAGACGTAGAGCATTCCGTCTTTGGGGCCGATGAGCGGGCAGTGTGGCCGCACGCCATGCCCAAAGTCAAAAGTGTTCACGACTTTTTGGGCGCCGATGTCGATCACGTCGATGATCTGACCGTTAGTGCCGGGATGGCCGACGCCGACGTTGCTGTAAATCGGCACGTAGGCGAAACGGCCGTCGGGCGAGGCAATGACCTCATGGCCGGTGATGCCGCCTTCAGGAACTGACGCAAGAACATGCCCTGAATCCGGATCGACGATGGCCAGGCTCTGGGTTCCCTTCTGGGTCACAAGCAGACGGCTTTGCTGGGCTTGCAATGAGGATGCAGCCAAGGTCAGGAAAAACAGGGGCAGTGCGAAACGCAGTGACATCGAAGCAGCCTCCGGGGATACGGAATGAGTGTATCCCACGGAGGCTGGGTATTCAGTCAGGCCAAGGGTGCTTATGCGTGCGCGGCCCATGGATCGTAGGTTCCCACGCTCCAGGAGTGGCCCTCCGGATCGCGGACGGCAAATTCGCGGCTGCCGTAATCCGTGTTTTGAAGCGGGCGAATGATGGTGGCTCCGGCAGCGACGGCTCGTGCATGCGTGGCATCTGCGTCCGGGACAACGATGTAGGCACTACGAGTCTCCATGCCATCCAGCTCGTCCGGTGATTTGAAATGTCGGCCTTGCTCGTCGTCCTTTGCGGAGCCGAGCATGATCATGCCGCCATTCAAGGTCAGTTCTGCGTGACCGATAGTTCCGTTTGGGCCGTCAAAGACAGCGTGGCGCTCAAAGCCGAAGACCTGGCAGAGCCAATCGATGGCGGCGGGGGCGTTGCGATAGCGCAGTGCGGGAATGATCGTGGATTTCGAGTGAGATGCAGGGGTCGACATGAATGCCTCCATAGCAGCAAAAAGCTACACGTTGATCATGCTATGCGGCCGCGGAGCCAGGCTTGGAAAAATCGGAAATCGTCGCGTTTAATTTATCGGAATGTGATTTGACCAATGCGTTCTCAGCGCGGAATAAGAGGTGGCGTCAATCCCGGAGAAGGCGCGAAATTCATTGGCGAAGTGCGACTGGTCGTAATACCCGCAATCGAGCGCCATTTCCGCCCAGGGCAAGTCCGCGCCCGCATGCAACTGCTGCACAGCGCGTTGAAAGCGCAGAATCCGGGTCCAGGCTTTCGGCGAAAAGCCGACCTCCTCGCGGAAGACCTGAGAAAAACGGCGCTCGCTCCAGCCTGTGCTCTTTGCAACCTCACTGACTTTGGCAAATCCTGGCGTCCGTTGAAAACTGCTGAGGGCGAAGTCAATCACGCGGTGCCGAGACAGGCACCCGGCAAACCTATAAAGCAGAAACGCCTCCAAAAAGGTCAGCCGGCCGACCGGCGTGGAGATCTCGCGCAGTTGGTCGCGGAGGTCGCGAGCCGATGCTCCCCAGATGTCTTCCAGGCTCACGCTGCGATTGCTGAACAGGTCCACAGCGTCGGAAACAAACGGCGCAAAGCCGCCCGGCTCGAAGACGATGCCGATCAGGTCCGCCATATCGGAGGTGTCGATAATCTCATAGTTGGACCGCGCTCCCACAATCAGAGATGGCGCCATCGGGTGAGCGGGCGACCCCTCGGGGCAATCGAGAAGAAAGTCGCGTTCCAGATTGAGAATCACCTGCACGCGGCCTGTGGGCAAAACGCGCTCCCGGCTATGGGGCGCGTCGTGCACCCTGGCGTACCAGAGCGACCGTACGCAACGGTTGAGCGGAGCGGCCGGGATGTGTTCGAGGTAAATCACTGAGGCCCTTGAGGTGGTTATAACACTCATCGAGCGCGCCCGAAAAGAGAGCAACTGCCTCTGTCGGGGCGGTGTAGCGCGCCATGGGGTATTCTTGGCGGCATGGGCTTGCCGGCAAAGGACCTGCAACTTGTGCAGATTGTTGACGCGGCGTTGGCGGATGCCGCGCGGCGAGCGGGCGATTGGCTGGTGTGCCGGCTTGGGTGTACCCAGTGTTGCTACGGAGCCTTTGCGATCGATGCGCTGGATGCCGCGCGGCTACGCACGGGAATGGAGACTCTGCGTCTTACGCAGCCGGCGCTGGCAAAGGAGATTGAGCGCCGCACTCGCGGGTGGATTGAGACGTATCGGGCCGACTATCCAGGCGATCTCGCGACAGGAGTGCTTGGCGAGTCGGAGGCCGAGCAAGAGCGGTTTGAGGAATTTGCAAATGAGGCGCCTTGCCCGGCGCTGGACCCGGAGACGGGGCGATGCGATGTGTATGCATGGAGGCCGATGACCTGCCGCGTGTTTGGCCCGCCTGTGCGCATGGACAGCGCCATAGGCGACGGCAATGCGCTCGGCCACTGCGAGCTTTGCTTTCAAGGCGCCACCGAGGATGAGGTCAAGAGGTGCGAGATGGCGGTTCCGCATGAGCTGGAGGCCGAGGTGCTTGGCGACCTCGGCGATTCGCGCCAGACGGTGGTTGCATTTGCACTTGTGGGATGGGGTGACACTCAGCCGCGCTAGACTGGTGCTTGGATAACCTGATGCCAATGCGGCCATGCTGGGTGGAAATCAATACCCGATCATTCGAAGAAAACTATCAATTTCTGAAGACCCTTGCAGGCGATGCTCAGTTGCTGGCCGTGGTCAAGAGCGATGCGTACGGGCATTCGCTGGAACTGTGCGCACCGGCGGCGGTGCACGCGGGGGCGCAATGGCTGGGAGTGACATCTGTAGAAGAGGCTGCAGCGGCGCGAGCGCTCTGTCCTGATGCCAGACTGCTGGTAATGAGCGGATGCTTCCCTGGCGAGGGCGCAGCGGCGGTGGAGCACAGCCTGACACCGGTGGTGTGGGAAGCGTGGCACTTGGATGAGCTAGAAAGCGCTGTTAGGGCTCACGCCATTGGGCCAATCCTGGTGCATCTCGAGATCGATACAGGAATGAGCCGGCAGGGTGTAAGTCCGGATCGCCTGGAAGCGCTTCTGACGCGATTTACTCCGCACGGACCGCTTCACATTGAAGGCGTGCTGACCCACCTGTACTCGGCAGATGAAACCGATGGGCGTGCCACCAGAGAGCAGATGGGACGGCTGGATGAGGCGCTGAAGGCCATTTCACTGGCGGGCTTCAGACCGGAGTGGATCAGCGTGGGTGCTTCCGCCGCGCTGCTCAACGGAGAAGCCGACAGAATTGTCGCTTTGGCGGAAAAGTGGGGAATGAAGGCAATGTTGCGGCCGGGGTTGGCGCTCTATGGTGTCGCGCCGCAATTCGAGCCCGATGAACCGCCGGCCGTAACGACGGCACGCGCGCGCCTCAAGCCGGTGTTGAGCTGGAAGACAAGCGTTGTCGGGGTCCGGACGGTTCAAGCGGGAGCTGTCGTCGGCTATAACGGGACGTTCGTGGCCATCGAGCCCATGCGGCTGGCGCTGCTGCCGGTGGGCTATGCGGATGGCCTGGACCGCCGCCTCGGAAACCATTTCAGCCTACTGGTGCGGGGAGAGCGCGCGCCGCTGGTCGGGCGGGTCAGCATGGACCTGGCGGTCGTCGATGTGACGGAAATCGACGGTGTGGAGGCGGGCGACGAAGTGGTGATCCTGGGTTCGCAGGGAGCCCAAACGATTTCCGCTTTTGATCATGCAAATGCTACCGGGACAATTCCGTGGGAAGTGTTTACCCGGATCGGAGCACGAGTAGCAAGAAAGCTGAAAGCTGAGAGCTAAAAGCAGTCAGCCCGTCGCAGCCGGGACTTCCGAGCAAGCTGTAAGTCCCGCTGCCGCCTCCACCGCGGCAATCATCGGTTCATTGCCGATCGCGGAATTCAACAGCATGTGATAGAGCCCGCGAGCGCACCACTCCTGCTGATAAGCCTTGCGGATAACAGCCGCGCGGCGCTTGTCGAACGCCACCAGTTGCTGGTCCGCCTGCTCGGCCTGCTTGGGAAAAACGCGGACGAACCACTCACGCTTGGCTGCGGCGGTAGCGTATACAAATACGTGAAAGCAGCCCTGCTGGTTGGCCAGCGCGCAGGCTGCTCCGCGGCCAACGATCACGCAGCTTCCCTCCTTGGCAGCCGTGAGAATCTGCTGTCGAATCAGCGATAACATGCGTTCCGAGTCGAAGACCTGGTCGTCGGAGAGGCCGGATATGGAGTAGCCCGAGTCGTGCCAGAAAACCTTGCCGTAGCGGTAGTACCAGGGGTCGAGGCGCTCATCGTACTTGGCGGCCAGCTCCGGGGAAACGCCGGCGGCGCGTGCTGCGGCGCAGGGCAACTCCGAGTCCAGCAGGCGCCAGCCAAGGTGGGTGGCCAGGTCATGGGCAAACTCGCCGCCGCGTGAGCCGTACTCCCGCTCGACGGTGATCACACGGATAGGTGCATGGGTCATGGGGAAGCAATCTCCTGCGACTGGAGAATACAACGAAAACGATACAGCGTGGAATAGAGAACAACGATCACGCAGGTAATTAACCCTCTGTGGCCGGATAAAAAACAGCCGCTGATCACAGCCAATTGGGTTGGAAGAGGCTTAAAATGCCGCTGATTCCTGCAGTCTGGCGAGCCCGCTGTCACTTGACAGCATAAAAATAAATTCCGCTTGATACCTTGACGGTCTACACAACTCTGTTGTAGATAATCATAGTATGGGTAAACCAAGCGATCTCGTACAAGGCACTCTCGACCTTCTCATTTTGAAAACGATCCTGCTGGAGCCGATGCACGGCTGGGCGATCGCCAAGCGCATTCAGCAGCTTTCCGGCGAAGTGTTGCAAGTGCAGCAGGGCTCGCTCTATCCGGCGCTTCACAGGCTGGAGCAGCAGGGCTGGATCAAGGCCAAGTGGGCGGAGAGCGAAACCGGCCGCCAGGCGAAGTTCTATGCGCTCACCGTGGCAGGCCGCAAGCAGCTTGAAGCTGAGACGGCCAATTGGAACCGGCTTTCCGCAGCAATCGACTTGATTGTGGCGGAAGCCTGAGGAGGCTCGTATGCGTTGGCTCCCACAATTGTGGATGCGGATTTCGATGCTTTTCGGGCGCGATAGGGCCGGCAAACAACTCGACGCAGAGCTCCACGACCACCTGGAGCGGCAAATCGCCGAGAACATCGCCGCCGGAATGAGTCCGGACGATGCGCGCTACGCAGCATTGAGGACTTTTGGAAATCCAGCGATGCTTCGCGAGCAAGCCCGGGAAAGCTGGAGTTGGAACTGGCTTGAAGCTTTGCTCCGCGATGTTCGCTATGGCGTGCGCACCCTGAGCCGTTCGCGTGGATTCTCGCTGATCGCCATCGCCGTCATGGCCCTGTGCATTGGCGCCGCCACGTCACTGTTCACAATTGTCCGCTCCGTCCTGCTTCGGCCGCTGCCCTTTCGCGATCCCGATCGCCTCACCATGATTTACGAACACTTCGGCGCCCCCGCATTCAACAAAGACCAGTTCAACTACAACAGCGTCGCGCCCGGCGACTTCTACGACTGGCATACAAAAACGCACGGCTTTGAAGACATGGCCGCGTGGGCGTGGTGGAATTTCAACCTCAGCAGCCAGAGCGGTGAGCTTCCCGAAGCTGTAACAGCGGCCGCGGGCACATGGAACCTGTTTCCGCTGCTAGGCGTGCAGCCAGCACTGGGCCGCTCGTTTACCGAAGCCGAAGACCAGCCCGGTGGAACTGCGGTGATGCTCACCTGGAGCCTCTTCCAGCGTCGTTTCGCAGCAGACCGCTCCATTGTTGGCAAACAGATCCGGCTCAACGGAAAGCCCTATACGGTGGTCGGTGTATTGCCTGCGTCGTTTATTTATCCGACCGCGATCATGCAGCTCTGGGTGCCCTATGGGTCCATCTTCGGCGCTGGATCGCCCCTGGGGCCGGAGTGGCTTCATTATCACGATCGCCACTTCATCCATGTGGTGGCGCGCATAAGGCCCGGAGTCAGCCTCGCCGACGCTCTTGGCCCAGTGAAGGCCGTCCAGTACCAGTTGCATCTCCAGTACCCCACCGCTCCCGTCGCCGAAGATGTGGCCCCGCGCGATATCAACGAAGACCTGGCGCGCGACGTGAAGAAGCCGCTCCTTCTGCTCATGTGCGCCGTCGGATGCATGCTTCTGATCGGTTGCCTCAACGTCGCCAACCTGCTGGTGGCGCGCGGTGCGGCACGGCAAAAGGAAGTAGCCATCCGTGGCGCACTGGGCGCAAAGCGGCTCACACTTATTCGCGAGCAGCTTACGGAAAGCCTGCTGATCAGCTCGATTGGCGGCGTCGCCGGCATTCTTCTGTCCCTCATTGCAACGAAGTGGCTGGCCGTCTCTTGGAAAGACCTTCCCAGCGCCGAGGGCATCCACCTCGACGCGCCGGTCCTGTTCTTCTCCTGCGGCCTGGTGGTGCTGGCTGCTCTGTCGGCAGGCCTCCTGCCGGCCATTTCCTCCACCGGCAAAGCGGTGTTTGCCGCATTGCAAGCCTCCACCCGCACAGCCGGCGGAAGCGTTTCCCGCACCGCGCTGCGCAAAACGCTGCTGACCATAGAAATCGCGGTCACAGTGGTCCTTCTCATCGCCGCCGGCCTGCTGCTCAAGAGCTTCATGCGCCTGCGCACCGTGAACCTGGGATGCGCCACAGACAATGTCCTCACCCTCAGCTATAGCCTGCCCCAGCAACGGTACGACAAGCCGGAAAAGGTAAACGCCTTCAATGAAGCGCTGCTCGAGCGTGTTCGCGCACTCCCCGGCGTGCTTGGCGCGGGTCTGGGCGGAATGCCTCCGGGCTCAGGCCCCGGCTCCGACGACATCTTCCATGTGGTCGAGCATCCCCCGGTGCGCCCCGGCGACGAACTTCCCGACGCTCAGGTGCGCCGCGCAGATCCGGGCTTCTTCACAGCGATGCAGATTCCCTTGCTAAGCGGCCGGCTCTTCACGAGCCAGGATCGGGGCGATCAACAAAACCGGGTCATCGTCAACCGGACGCTCGCAGCAAGATATTTTGCCGGTGAGAACCCCATCGGCAAGCACATAAATGTCCCGGTATACGGAACCGCAAACTTCGAAATCGTCGGCGTAGTCGGAGACACTCTCTACAAAGTCAATGAGCCGCCCTTTGCCACCGCCTATTTTCCTGAGTTTGCCGGCGTTGGCGACACTCGCATTTCGCTGGCCGTTCGCACAGCTTCTGATCCTCTCTCTTTCTCAGTGCCCATCCAAAAACAGATCGCCGCGCTCGATCCGGAGATGCCCGTCGACGATGTCTTGACCATGCGGCAGATTATCGGCCAGTCGCTCGGGAACCAGAGCTTCAGCGCCTCTTTGGTCCTGGCATTCGCTGTGTTGTCACTGCTGCTGGCATCGGTCGGTCTCTACGGAGTGCTATCTTACCTCGCTACGCAGCGCCGCGCGGAGATTGGAATTCGCATCGCTCTAGGCGCCAAGCGCGAGCAAGTTCTCCGTCTGATGCTCTCCGACGGCCTGCGTCCTGCACTGCTCGGTCTCGTGCTGGGACTAGCCGCAAGTGTCGGCGCGGCGCAGTGGATTCGCTCCCTGCTCTATGGCGCGCCGGCGGTCGATGCCTGGGTGTTCGCCTCGGTAAGCGGAACGCTGCTGGCAGTCTCGTTGCTGGCCTGCCTGGTGCCTGCCTGGCGCGCCTCGCGGCTCGACCCGATGCAGGCTTTGCGAACAGAATAAGCAGGAGGAATGAGCTATGCGATGGCTTGCACAGTTACGAATGCGGATGGCGATGCTCTTCCGGCGCGGCAAGGCTGCGGCCCGGCTCGATGACGAATTGCGCGATCATCTCGAGCGCCAAATTGCCGAAAACATCGCCGCAGGAATGAGCGCGGAAGAAGCGCGCTACGCAGCGTTGCGGACATTTGGAAATCCGGCCTTGTTGCGTGAACAGGCGCGCATGTCGTGGAGCTGGACATCGTTTGAATCGGTGCTGCGCGATGTTCGTTACGGCATCCGGACTTTGGCTCGCACTCCCGGCTTTGCGGCTATTGCGATCCTGGTGATGGCGTTGGGAATCGGCGCCAATGTTGCCCTGGTTACCATTGTCCGTTCGGTGTTGCTGAAGCCGCTGCCCTTCAAAGATCCGGATCGATTGATGCGCCTGTACGAGCAGACTGCTAACGGCACATTCCCTTATAACCAAAACGCCGGAGGCATCTTCACCGCATGGAAGAAACAGAACCACAGCTTTTCAGATATTGCCATGAGCGGCTATGCAAGTTACAACTTGTCAGGCAATGGTGGCCAGTTCCCCGAGAACGTGCGTGCCGCGGTCTTCACGTCCAACATGCTGCCCACACTCGGAGTGCAGCCGGCGCTAGGGCGAAACTTCACCGCAAGCGATGACACGCGCTCGGCGAACAGCACTGTAATTCTAAGCTGGGGATTGTGGAAGCGGCGCTTCGGCGGAAACTCTTCAATTCTGAATCAGACAGTTTTGCTGGACACCAAGAGCTACACCGTGATTGGCGTCATGCCCTGGTGGTTCGCGTATCCCGACCAGCGCGTGCAGTTGTGGACGCCGCTCTATCACGAGAATACTCTACAGGAGGTCGAGGCGATCGATAACCATGAGTTCCGGGCAATAGGTCGATTGCAGCCTGGAATCACGCCTTCACAAGGCCTGGCGGAACTCTCTCTTATAACCCGCGCCATTCATAATCAGCATCTCGATAACCCATTTGTCAGCAGGGACGCCAACATTCGTCCGCTGCTGGAATCAATCGTGGGACCCATCCGCGCTCCCCTCTACATGCTGCTCGCGGCAACTGGATGCCTCCTCTTGATCGCATGTTTGAACGTGGCCAACCTGCTGGTTGCGCGGTCCGCCACACGACAGAAGGAACACGCAATTAGATCGGCGCTTGGTGGCAGTCGTTGGGACTTGTTGCGGCAGCGCTTGATTGAGAGCCTGCTCCTTGCCGCCGGCGGTGGCGCGGGTGGTTTGTTGCTTGCATGGAGCGGCCTGCAATGGTTTGTGAGCGCGCGACAGGACGTAACGCGCGTCGAAGCCATTCACATCGACGGCGTGGTGGCGTTGTTCACCTGCGGCCTCGTGGCATTATGTGCTGTCTTTGCGGGATTCATTTCTTCACCTTCCACAAAGAGCGATGGACTGGTCTCCTCGCTGCAAGAGTCTTCCCGCGCGCATAGCGGTGGGCGTGCCCGCACGCGTCTGCGCGAGGTACTGCTTTCCCTTGAAGTCGGCCTCACGGTAGTGCTGCTGATTGGGGCCGGCCTGCTGATCAAGAGCTATGACAAGCTGCGCGCTTCAGACCTTGGCTGCATTACAAAGAATGTGCTCAAGATGGACTTCAACTTGCCTGAAGCGCGTTACAGCCAGCCAGCGTGCGGTACGTTCTTTCGGGCACTGCTGACGCGCGTACGCAATAGTCCCGGCATTGCGGCGGCAGGGCTCGTGTTTCCTGTGGTTCCCGGCGATGGTTATGGCGGCGACAACGCGTTCGAGATTCCAGGGCAGCCAGTACCTTCCGAGGGGCAACCGCGCCTGGCGGTGCACCGTTGGGCCGATCCCGGCTACTTCGCGGCCATAGGAATTCCAATCCTGCGCGGCCACAGCTTCGACGAAGATCCAGCGAGCAATCCCCATCAGGTGATCGTCGGTGAAGCCTTCGTACGCAAGTTCTTTCCCGGCGAAGACGCGCTTGGTAAGCATCTGCTAACCATGGACCGCAAGAACTACGAGATTATTGGCATCGTGGGAGACACACGAATTGCATCGAGCGATCCGCCCGAGCCGATGATGTATTTCTCTCTCTACATGGCCGATTGGGTCTACGCGTCCGACTACGTAAACGCGGCCAGCCTCGTAATTCGATCGCGCAACGATGTTACGCAGCTCTCTATGCCAACGCAGAAAATCTTTCAGGAAATGGACCGCGATCTTCCCGTTTCCGACGTTCTGACGATGGACCAGGTAATCGGCAGAAACAACATGGATGCCAGCTTCAATGCCATGCTGCTCGCCGTTTTTGCCGGCGTTTCCCTGGTGTTGGCGGCAGTGGGGTTGTTCGGAGTGCTGTCCTATATCGTGGCTCAACGAACCAGCGAAATTGGCATCCGCATAGCTCTTGGCGCGCAGCGGGAGCAGGTGCTGCGGAAGATGCTGCTGGATGGCCTGCGGCCGGCGCTATTGGGCTTGGGCCTGGGTCTGGCCGCGAGCGTAGCCGCGGTTGAGCAGATTCAAGCCATGCTGTATGGGACCCAACCGCTCGATGGCGCTGTGTTTGCCGGTGTGGCAATCATGTTGCTGCTTGTGGCGGCCCTGGCCAGCCTGTTACCCGCGTGGCGAGCGTCGAGGCTGGACCCGATGCAGGCCTTGCGGGCAGAGTGAGGGGAAAGATTACAGTTTAAGAGCCGGGTGCCCCAGGCCTCGCGTTTTAGACCTGGGAATCCACGAACTCAAAAGCGGACACTGAAAAACTGACAACTGATCACTGACAGCTGATCACTTACAGCTAGCCCTACTGCGTGACCGGTTGCGGTGGCAGCGGCTTGCGAGTTTTCAGCTGTGGCGCACCGGGTGCGGCCGGGGCAGCGGGAGCGGCAGCCGAGGCCGGTGGCGGCGGAGTCGCCGGGAAGGCCGAACCCTTCTTGATGCGAAGGTCGCCATTGTCGGTACTGAGCACGATTCTGGCGCCCCCGTTGCCGATTGTGAAGCTGGCAACCTTGTTTTCCCCCTCGATCGACGGCATCGGATATTCAGAAACAATATCCCCGTTGCGGGCGTTCAAGTTGACGTTTGCGGAAGCGTTGGGAACCAAACTCACCTCCACATCGCCCTTGCTGTTTTTAACCTCAACGCCGTTGTTTCCGGCTGGTTCGACAGAAACGCGGCCATCGCGGTCTTCGACGTAGGTGTCGCCGTAGATCTGGCTCAGGTCAACGTCCTTGGAGTGGGTCGTAACGCGTACCTGCCCCCTGGCTTCGCTTACGTGCAGATCGTCGGAGTCGAGCGTTAGGTCGCCTGGCAGACCAGCCACTTGAAGGTCCGTGACCGAGGTGTGCAGGTGTATGGGTCCTGTAACGTTCTCTACGTGGACATCGCCGCGAATCTGGCCGCTCTGCGTGATCTTGCCCTTGATGTCGGAAAGCGTAAGGTCGTTGCAGTCGTCGAGCGTAATGTCGCCTTCCACCTGGTGAGCCGAGAAGTCGTGGTGGTCATTGGAAAAGTGCATCTGCACCGGCCCGGTGATGGCGCTCAGGTGCACGTCGCCGCTTTGCGAGGTAACGCTGATGCCTGAGCCGAGCCCGGCCGCGGTAATGTCCCCGTGTCCGGCATCCACCGTAACTCTGGCTGACTTGGGGACGGTAACGGTCAAGTTGAGGCGACCGCTGTCGCTGCTTTCCGACTTGACCAGGACCGCATTGCCGCTGACGGTGAGGTGCGCAGCTTCCGCGTCGAAAATCTTCTTGGCAGCGGAGTCGGAATCGGCATAGGCCACTTCATGCGCCTGCACTTCGACGTTGGGTCCGTCGCCAGCGGTGATGCTGATGTCGCCGCGCGGGTTCTGAATTTGAATGGAACTGTTGGCAGCAATCTGGGCGTTAAGAATCTGCTGGTCGTTGTCCTTCTCGGGGCGGCCAAAGGAATTGAAGAAGTCGTCGCCGTTGTCGCCGAACTGGGCGCGGAACGGGCCCCACCAGTTGTTCCAGCCGGCCGCGCCCAGGCCCACGATAGCCAGCAGGATGAGAATGCCGACAAAGCTGCCGCCGCGCCGCACGGGAGTCTTGCTGCGCATGTCGATAGCCCACTCGCCGAGCAGGGCAAGCCCGGCGCCGATGAGCAGCAGCGGCCACCACTGGGCATACCAGGCCCAGAATCCGTTTGCCGCCATGTGTCCCGTGATGATGAGCAAGGCGACGATGCCGATGGCGATCAGGATGATTGGGCCAACGATCGACGGCACACGTGGCACATAGGTGCCGCCGTAATAGCCGGCTTTCGCAGCATAGCGTTGCGCCTTCATAGCGTCCCGCTGGGCACGCCAGGCAGCCTTCTGCTGCTCACGATAGATGCGCCACTGGGTCTTGGGGTCGTAGCTGCCATACGGTGGCTGGCCGCCGCCCGGAGGTGTGTTGGGAGGTACGGTGCTCATGATTGTCCTCCATGGGAATCGTCGCCAAAGTCGTGGGAGTGGGCGGGCACGATCGAGGTCGATTCCGTCCCCGGGGTTTGTACGGTGGGCGCGCCGGTAAAGGGAGCGCCCGCATAAGGTCCGCCTGCGTAAGGTACGCCGGCATACGGAGGCGGCATCGGGGGACCATCAATCGTCAGAACGGTGCGCTCCGCGAGCAAAATCACGCCGATCAGGATGAACAGCAGCGCCCAGAAAAGATGCCACGGGTGATCGATCAAGCCCATTTGACGGAGCAACGCAATCGTTCCGGCCAGCAGTAGAATAGCGGGGCCGCGGAGGCGGCGAATCAGAATGTAGCGGTTCATTTAGGACCTCCTTGCGTTTCTCCGAGACGGCGGACTACCAGCCAGACACCCAGACCAATCAGGAAAATCGGCCATGAAAACTCGATCAGACGGCCATGGAATATATCCAGTTGCCCGAGCAGGAACAGCACCCCCAGCGCGATCAGGACAATAGCGCCGACTGGCGCCCCGCGCTGCCAGAACGCCGGACCCCCATACACGGGGTCGGGAGGAATGGATGTCGGTGGAGCACTCGGGTCAAGCGGCCCAGGTTGAACTGGCGTGTACGGAGCCTGGTACGGGGCCTGGTAGGCACTCCCGGTATAAGGCGGCTGCCATGCTCCGGCCGGTGGCGGTGGAACAGCTCCGGGCGCAGCGGAACCTGCATACGGCCCTGCAAATGGTCCAGGGTTAACCGGTGGCTGACCCGCAGGCGGCTGGCCCGTATACGGCGCGTTCCTGCCCAGGTTGAGCCAGTGGCCCACGTCGTTCAGTCCCAGCGGATCGGGCACTGGTTGCCCATTCTGAATGGCCTTGGCCGTGTGGAAGGCCTCAAACGACTGGTAGAGAATCCATGCGGGAATAAAGATGCCAAAGATCCCTGAAATGTGGGCCATGCTCACCAGCACGGCAAAAATCACAACGTGAATCAGTCCCTTGAAAAACTGCCCGTTATACATCGCGCCCACGCCGGGAATAAGCCCCAGCACCGCGGCAGCCGCAGGATTGGGTGTGCCGGTGTTCACAGGAACAAACGGTTGTTGATAGGTTTGCCAGGCTGAGAAGCAAGGCTCGCAGAGAACCTGGCCTCCGGGGGCGTTGCGGACGCAGCCGGAGCAAAGAGCCTTGCCGCATGTCTGGCAATAGGCGGTCGCGGTAACGCCGGGGTGATTTACGCAGTCCATTTTGTGCTCCTTTCCCGTATTTCCATAGCGGAGCCGCCGGAATGCGCGGGACCTTCCTGACTTTTCGGGGCCTGATTTTTCAGGGCCTGACTCTTCAAGACAGAAAATGTGAGGGAAGATTCAAGTGAATCAGTTGGATCGGTGATAGTCGGGGTAACCGACTGCTGCGGAGGGTCCACGCGGGAACCTCCATTATTGTGGCCGGGATTTTGTTTTGACTCCCCCGGCGCTGGTTGTTTGGGTTTCTGCTGGTTGCTGTCTTCGCCCTCGGTGTTGCGGCGAAGCTCGCGCATTCTGGACTCAACTTCATAGACAAAGCGGAGATGATCGTAATAACGCACGATCGGTGTGGAAGCCATCGTGATCCGGCGCTCCATAAATGACCGAATTGCTGCCGGGCGCAGATCGCTCAGCCGTAGGCTGCTCAGTTTGACGTTGGTCAGGTTGAGCGTAAGAGCGATCGAGAAGAATGCCATGGCCGCGGTCATTAGCAGTCGGGGCTCGGCGAAGCGGCGAATCTGGCCCATGAAGCCGGGCCGCTGCCAGGCTGGGGCAATCCCTGCACGCACGGGAAGCATTTCGCTGTCGCCGGTAACCAGGCCGTAGCCTGCAACCTGTCCGGGACCGGTCTGGGCAAGAATCTTATCCAGCAGGCCGGCGGGGACTTCCGGCTCCGAGGCAAGGAATTCAAGCCATTCGCGGCCGCGGCGGGATTCCTCAAACAGTTCCGTGCAAGCCGGGCAGACCGCCATGTGCGCGGTAAAAGTCGCCTCGTCTTCAGGCTTGAGGACCCCGTCGAGCGCATCGGCTAAAAGGGTCTCCCAAAGCCCGCAGGCCGGAGAACTCGGGATGTTTGTGCGCTCTACCATGGTTACATCACCTCCCGTTTATTACGTTCCAGCAGGCGCGCCAGTTCCGCGCGGCAGTTCAACGGAAACCCGCGCCAGGGCATTCTGCACCATTTTTGCGAGTTCCTTCTGCGCCGCCGACTCGTGCGGAGAAGGACTCTTCGAGGTCAGCCGGTCAATCGGCCTCAACTCCTCATTTGATTCCCAACCATCGTCCAACGATCCCGTAGCGCGCAGGTTCTTGGTGCGGCGGAAGTTGTCCACCAGCAGGTTGCGCGTCATGGTTGTGATCCAGACCTGGAGGCTGCCTCGCGTAGTATCGAAGCTGGCCAGGTTGGAGTAGATCTTCAGAAACACATCCTGCGTCAAATCCTCTGCATCCGCCGGGTTCCCGGTAAAGCGATAGCACAGCCCATAAACCCGGCGATGATGAGTGCGGACCAACTCCGCCCACGCACCAGAATCGCCATTCATGCATAGGCGGACGACTTGAGACCAGTCGATCTCCAGCGGATTAACCTCCGGGTGCAGTTGGCGCACGTCTGGAGCGATCATCTTTCCTCCCTTGACGTTGCCGGCCACAGGCGTCTTTTGAACGCGAATTTCCGGCGCCTCCATGGTACGCCGAGTCTGGCGTGCCGGGGTCCCCGGCGACAGAACTTTGTCGCGGGGGTGGCTGGGCGGCGATGATAGCCCGATGTCGCTCCAACTTAATGTACCCACGCATTGCATATTTTGCTAATACGTGAAAATCGCAGAGTTAGTTCCCGGCA
>JBELAI010000400.1:0-3444 GCA_049508975.1 Occallatibacter sp.
TTCGCCGGCAATCGCGCCGCCGAATACGAACAGCGCATCGCCGGAGCCACCTATCAGCAGATCGCCGCCGCCGGCGGAGGCATCCTAAGCACCGTAGCCCAAACCCGCACCGCAACTGAAGACGACCTTCTCGCCGCCGCCCGCAAACACCGCGACTGGATGCTCCGCTTCGGCACCACAACTATTGAGGCCAAATCCGGATACGGCCTCAATCGCGCAACCGAGATGAAAATGCTTCGCGTCCTGCGCCGCCTCAACGAAGAAGGTCCCGCGCGCATCGTCTCCACTCTGCTGGCTGCGCACACCATTCCACCTGAATTTGCCGGCCGACGCGAGCAGTACCTCAGCTTTGTCGCCGAAGAACTGATTCCGGAAGTGGCCTCAGAAAAGCTGGCGCGTTACTGCGATGCTTTCTGCGACGACCACGCCTTCACCGTTGAAGAGTGCCGCACCGTTCTAACCGCCGCACGCAGCCACGGCCTCGGTCTCCGCATCCACGCGGAGCAGTTCCGCCCCGGCACCGGTGCTGCGCTAGCCGCCAAACTAGGCGCTGTCACGGCCGACCATCTCGAAACGGTCACCGAAGGAACGCTCGCCCAACTCCGCACCGCCGGCGTGCAGCCCGTTCTCCTACCAGGATCTGTATTCTGTCTTCATCGAACCCAGTACCCGCCTGCCCGTGCCATGATCGATGCTGGCTTGGCCATCGTTCTAGCCACAGATTTCAACCCCGGCTCATCGCCCGTTCCGTCCATGCCTTTCATGCTGTCGCTTGCCAGTCTGCAAATGGGTCTCACGCCCGCTGAAGCCCTCACGGCAGCCACCATCAATGCCGCGCACAGTCTTGGCCTTGGCAGTGAATTAGGCTCGCTCGAGCCCGGCAAGCAAGCAGATCTTCTCATCCATGAGTGCGCCGACTATCGCGAGCTAGCCTACTTTGTCGCAGCGCCCATGCGCCCGCGCGTCTTCATCGCCGGAAAAGATGTAACGAAATGAATCCAGCTTTAGCTATTTGGCAGGCCAGTTAGGAGCAATCCGAATCAGCTCCAGCCCTCCCAGATCCTCGACCACAAATGCAGGCGAACTTGCGGGGACCGCCACAATTCCCCGCACCGGCAAATCAACCGGCTCGAAGTCCGATCCGATCAGTCGTCCCGCACCCTCCGCTGCAAACAAATAGCACAAACCAGTACCAGTTCCGCTAGCCAGCGTTTCGCTCGAGCGTTTTCCGTCCACCACCAGCCGCTCCACCCGAAAATACTCCACGTCAATCAGAACCGTGCGATCCCCGAGAACCGTCGGCGCAATCTTGCCCGCGCGTGTCACCAGCTTCGTAGCTTCGAGCGACTTCTCGATGTGCAACACCCGAGGCCGCCCATAATCGTACATGCGATAAGTCAGATCGCAATTCTGCTGCGTCTCCAGCAGAATCGCCCCCGGCCAGATTGCGTGAACTGTCCCTGCATCCACGAAGATCAGGTCCCCGGCCACCACCTGCACAATATTGAGGCTCTCTTCCAGCGTGCCATCGTGGATTCCCGCCCTGACCTGGTCCAGCGTCACGCCCGGCTTCAGTCCCAGCGCCACCTTGGCTTCCGGCCCTGCCGCCAGCGCGTACCAGCACTCCGTCTTTCCGCGCGGGTCGCCGTATTTCTGCGCCATTTTGTCGTCCGGGTGCACCTGCACACTCAGCTTCTCGCGCGCGAAAAGCACCTTGATCAGCAAGGGTGAATCGGTGGTCGGCGCGCCGGGGCCCAGCAACTGTACCGGAGCCTCGTGAAACAGGTCGCCCAGCTTCTTCCCAGCGTGCGGGCCGGTCGCCACCAGGGACTGGTCTCCCGTGAGCCAGACTTCTCCAATGGACTCGCCCTCGGCGACGTGGTCGAACCATGGGCGCAAATCGCGATAACCCCAGATGCGCGGATCGTACAAGGGCTCAATCCGGAAGGGCGCCAACTGCGGCAGGGATGAGTGTTCAGCTTCAGCCATGAAAGTCATTCTTCTATTTTATTGCGGCGATTGCCAAGCAGCTAATTTGCACTTGCGTGCGCGGCCTCGGCCAGCTAGCCCTTGTTCGCATTGAACCATGCCACCCCTGCGCCCACCAGGGGAGCATCGTCCAGCAAAGCTGAAACCCTCAGTTCCACATGCAGACCGTCAAGCTCCCGTTGCGCTGTCGGAAGAAACAACTGCGGCGAGCGCGAGATGCCTCCACCCAGCACAATCACCTGCGGAGCGAATTCCGCCAAAGCCCCGCGCAGCGCCGTGCCCAGGTGACGCCCAAACTCCGTAAAAGCCTCGGCTGCTGCCGGTTCGCCGGCCGCACTCGAAGCAATCTCGGCCACATCGCGCGCCATGCCGGTTCGCCGCTTGTAGCTGCCGCGGATTCCCCTCGTTGAAACGGAATCCTCAATGATCCCGCCCTCATACGGCAGGTCCCAAACCTCACCACCCGGCGGCACACCGTCACCCTCAGTTACGATCTTTCCGTCCACCGCGAAGGCCGATCCAATCCCGGTGCCCAGCGTAATGCCTACCACACGCTCGATGCCGCGAGCTGCTCCAGCGCCGATTTCGCCCAGCAGGAATGCCGCCGAATCGTGCAGAAACCGCACCTGTCCCGGTTCCCAGCCGAATTGCGTAGCTAGTTCCCGGCGCAATTCCACGCCATAAAGATAAGGCAGCTTGTGCCTCATATGGCTTACGCCAGCATCAAAGTCGAAAGGGCCGGGAAAGGCCAGCGACGCACCCTGCACATCCTCAAACCCGGCTGAAGCTTTCACTCCCAGGGAGTGAAGAGTGCTTACAAAAACATCGCTGGTCTCTTGCTCCGGATGCGGGGCGTTGAAGACCGGACCCAGCCTATAGCCATTCGCAAAGCAGACTGCGGCGGCAACATGGCTGCCGCCAACGTCGAACACAAGCACAGACTCATCAAGACTGGCGGTCATTCAAACCTCTCGAAAGATTGCGTTCTCATTTTTAGCACACTCGAGTTTCCCCAGCAGACCGGGTGCCTGATTCCATATAATCGATGTGTTTAACGAAGTGCGAAAGTGGCGGAATTGGCAGACGCACCAGACTTAGGACGGCAATTTCGGTCCTTCGCACAGCCCCGCACCGAAGTGCACGGACCCTCCTAAACCACACAAAATGGTTGTTTTAGGAGAAAATCATGCTTCGCACCGAAACGCACCCGAGCGCACCCGATTCCAAACCCAACTGCCACCAAAACTGCCACTCGAAAGGGGTCGAGTGGTGGATGGTACGCGATAGTACGCTAAGCCCCACGGACCTCACCCAAGAGGCATTGCGCGCCCGCGTCCGCATTCATCCCAAGACCGGATGCTGGGAGTACACCGGAGCCTGCGACGCGAACGGCTACGGAAGGGTCTTCCTCTCCGGCAAGGAGAGAAAGGCTCCAAGAGTCTACTTCGAGGTCTT
>JBELAI010000401.1:0-3436 GCA_049508975.1 Occallatibacter sp.
TGACAACGGGGTTGTTGAGAAGCGATGCGATCTTGTCCGAATGGACCGGCCATCGCAAGTTGAACTAGGAAGGGCCAAGCTTCCCAGAAGCCCGTTTCTGGCCAAACTAAGGACTGTAACCACGATTGCGTGCCGGTACCAAAGCTAAAGAAGGGCAGCAATGTCCGATCACACTCGGCCCCAAAATCTTCGCCAACTCCGTTATCCTTGCGGACATGAAATCAACTGCGGCTGACGATTTCGCCATTGAGTTTCGGGACGTCTCTTATACGGCACCTACAGGCCAGCAGGTGCTTTCGGGATTGAATCTGGAGGTACGGCGCGGACAAACCCTTGTGCTGCTCGGCCGCAGCGGTTCGGGAAAAACGACGACCCTCAAGCTAGTGAATCGCCTACTGTCGCCCAGCGCAGGGGAAGTGCGGGTGAACGGCGCGGCGGCCGGGGATGTTATTCGTTTGCGCCGAAGCATCGGATATGTCATTCAAGATGGAGGTCTATTCCCGCATTTCACCGTCGAGCGGAACATTGCGCTCGTCCCAACGATTGACGGCTGGCCGGTAGAGCGGATTCGCACACGCGTGCGGGATTTGCTGCGGATCGTAGGACTCGAAGAACATATGGCGTCCCGATATCCGCGGCAACTTTCGGGTGGACAGCGGCAGCGAGTTGGAGTGGCTCGGGCACTGGCGGCCGACCCGGCCATTCTTCTGATGGACGAGCCGTTTGCCGCGCTCGACCCTCTTACACGCGACGAACTCCAGAGTGAATTCCTTGCTCTCCAGCGACAACTAAGTAAGACCGTAGTCTTTGTCACCCATGACCTGCGCGAAGCCTTGCGACTCGCGTCTCGCATCGCGCTAATGGAAGCGGGAAAGCTGGTCACGGTTCTTTCTCCTCAGGATTTCCTGTGCAGCGACGATCCCTGGGCGGCCGCATATGTGAGGGCCTTTGGAGTCGGGCCGGTCTCGGCGAAAAGTCGCAGCGAAGATTGGAACGCGTCATGAATTTCCTTCATTTCATCATGCAGAACCGCGGCCAGGTTCTGGAGCTTACCTTGGAGCATCTCTGGCTAGTGGGGATTTCTACCCTGCTCGCTGTGCTGGTCGGCATACCGTTGGGCATTATGATTGCGCGTCGGCCCCGCTGGAATAAGCCAGTGCTGGCGGGTGCGAACATCATTCAGACCATCCCCAGTCTCGCTCTGTTCGGATTCCTGCTGCCCGTGCCCTGGCTGGGCGAGCGAGTCGATCGTTTGGCGATCCTGGCTTTAACTTTGTATGCGCTGCTGCCCGTGATCCGCAACACCTACACCGGCATTCGCGGCGTTGATCCCGCAATAGTCGAAGCTGGCCGCGGCATGGGATTGACCGATCTCCAGCTCTTGCTTTGGGTCGAGCTGCCGCTGGCCCTCAGTGTCATTTTTTCTGGTGTGCGAGTCGCGGTAGTCATCTCGGTGGGGCTCGCGACCATTGCGGCAGCCATCGGGGCTGGCGGCTTGGGGGAGTTCATCTTCCGCGGCCTGGCTATGGTGAACACTCAGCTCATTCTGGCGGGAGCAGTTCCCGCGGCAATTCTGGCGCTGTCAGCCGATCTCAGCCTGGGATGGGTCGAGCGGCGCTTGCGACCACAGTGAAGAACGACAACGAAGAGTGAAAATAACCAATGAAGGGTGATCGGCATAGTCAGCGACGCCGTGCACAGCGTGGTTGGCCGCTTGGCAGGAAGTCGTGCGTCTCCGGGTTGGGAGAATGGAGTATCTTGCTGATTCTGATTGTGGGAACCCTGCTGTCCTCTTGTTCATCGGCGCACCCTGATCGCATTGTGATTGGCTCCAAGAACTTTACCGAATCCCTGATTCTGGGAGAGCTCATAGCGCAGCAGATCGAGACTCACACCAGCCTCAAAGTAGAGCGCCGCTTTTATCTTGCCGGAACCTATATCTGCCATCAGGCCGTGCTGGCCGGGCGCATCGACATTTACCCGGAATACACCGGCACCGCTCTCAGTGCAATTCTGAAGCAAAAACCGGAAGGAAACGAAGCCGCAGTTTATCAGCGAGTGAAGGACGAATACGAAAAGCGCCTGGGGTTGACACTGGGACCCGGCTTCGGATTCAACAATACGTTTGCGATGGAGATTCGGGGCGACGATGCCCGCCGGCTGAAGATCAGAACCTTGTCGCAGGCCGCCGCATATGCGCCGCAATGGCGTGCCGGCTTCGGCTATGAATTCATGGAACGTCCCGACGGATATCAAGGACTGGCTGGGACCTATGGTCTGCATTTTGCAGCCCAGCCGCGCGTGATGGATTTGGGGTTGCTGGCGAGAGCACTTCGCGATCATCAGATCGATCTTGCCGCGGGCAGTGCCACCGATGGGCTAATCTCCGCTCTGGATTTTTTTGTCCTCGAAGACGATCGGCACTATTTTCCACCCTACGAGGCAGTGCCAGTGGTTCGCGAGGTGGTCTTGAAGCAACATCCGGACGTAGCGCGGGCGCTTGCGAGTTTAGCGGGAAGCATTTCGGACCAGGAAATGCGGCAGCTGAATTATGAAGTCGATGGGCTACATCATGATGTGAAAGAAGTTGTGCGCGATTTCCTTCGGAAGAAAAAGCTGGCCGAATGAAAGCAGAAGAGGCCGTCGTGTGTCTGTCCCACCAGGATGAACCATGGGTCGTGATATTCTAATGGCAGTAGCTGCGCCTCCGCTTTTTCAGGCAATTTCCCGCAGTTCCCTTGGACATTATGATTTCAGTAAGCAATGTTTCCATGCGCTTCGGCGCCAAAGTCTTGTTTGACGAGGTTTCCACCGGCTTTACGCCGGGCAAGCGCTACGGTCTTACCGGGCCAAACGGCGCCGGCAAATCTACCTTCATGAAGCTGCTGACCGGCGAGATCGATCCGCAGAAAGGAACTGTTGCCCGCCCCAGAAAACTCGGAGTACTAAGCCAGGACCAGTTTGCCTTTGATCGCTATCGTGTGATCGACGCGGTGATCATGGGCAACAAGCGCCTTTGGGCGGCCATGGAAGAGCGAGATGCGATCTATTCCAAGGAAGAGATAACCGACGCGGACGGTATGAAGCTCGGCGAACTGGAAGGCATTGTCGGTGAAGAAGACGGCTACACGGCGGAGAGCGACGCGGCCATCCTGCTGCAAGGGCTTGATATTCCCGATCACCTGCATGAGCGAAAAATGGGCGAACTGCAAGGCGGACAAAAAGTCCGCGTGCTATTGGCCCAGGCTCTCTTCGGACATCCTCAGGCCCTGTTGCTCGACGAGCCCACCAACCACCTCGACCTCGATTCCATCCACTGGCTCCAGGGATTTCTGAATCAGTATGAGGGAGTGCTTCTGGTCATTTCGCATGACCGTCATTTCCTGAACCGGGTTTGCACCCACATCGCCGATATCGATTACGAAACCATCATTAC
>JBELAI010000402.1:0-3422 GCA_049508975.1 Occallatibacter sp.
ACTTTCTGCACAGCGAAGGGATCGCCCAAGCTATTTTTTTGAAGCAAAGCGTTTTCAAGACCAGAAAAACGAACTTCGCTCTTCAATCATTGTATTCAACGTCGTATACTTTAGCCGAATGTAATCTTTGCTGCCTGGCCGGCAATTCTCCCGGTCTGGCATTCAAGTAATCTGTGTGCAGACCACTATGTCCAATAGCCAAATTCCTCAGCGCCTTGATGTTGTGGACTCCCATACAGCGGGGGAACCGACCCGCTGCGTTCTTCGCGGATTGCCCGATCTGGGTACTGGTTCGCTGGCTGAGCGAGCAGAGTTGCTCCGAAGTCAATACGATTTTTATCGTCGCGCCATTCTTTGCGAGCCCCGCGGCTCCGATGTCCTTGTCGGCGCGTATCTGGTTGAGCCTGTCGATCCGGCTTGCGCCGCCGGCGTCATCTTCTTCAATAACGCGGGCTACCTCGGAATGTGCGGCCACGGCATCATCGGAGTGGCTGTCACTCTGGCACATCTCGGCCGCATCCAACCCGGCGAACACCAGATCGAAACGCCCGTCGGCACTGTGCGGATTCAATTGCACCCCGACAACCTCGTCACCATCCGCAACGTCCCAGCCTATCGCTATCACGCCGGCATCACCGTCGATGTGCCGGACTATGGCTCGGTCACGGGCGATGTGGCGTGGGGTGGTAACTGGTTTTTCCTAGTCGGAGACCATCCCTTCCACCTCACCCTCGACCAGATCGAGCCGCTGACAACTTATACATGGGCAATTCGCCGTGCGCTCTCTGCAGCAGGCATCACCGGCAACAACGGTGAAGAAATTGACCACGTTGAACTCTTCACTCCTGCTCACGCCCAGCACAATCACAGCCGCAACTTCGTACTCTGCCCCGGCAAGGCGTACGACCGCTCACCCTGCGGCACAGGAACCAGCGCCAAGCTGGCCTGCCTGGCGGCCGAGGGTCATTTGCAGGAAGGCGAGCCGTGGCGGCAGGAAGGTATCCTGGACACTGTCTTCGAAGGCAGCTTCACTTCGATCGAAGCCAAGCCGAGCCCGAATGGAATTCCAGCAGGCATGGCAAGCATCATTCCCACCGTCACCGGTTCCGCCTATGTAACCGCGGAATGCACCCTGATCTTCGATCCCGATGACCCATTTCGCCTCGGAGTTCCGGAATGAGCAACGCCCCGCCGCGGACCGGGCCGCGCGCTAGAGAACCACACACAGGTCGGCGGCAGATTATTCCATGCAATTTTTGCTAATCGCGCCCCCCGCGCAGCAAGCGCACCATGTTCGTTCTGGGTCCAGTGCTACGTGGGAGGCATCTTTCGCAGCGCGACGCCAACCACCTTCCCCGATCCAGGACTCTGTGCGAACGCAATCAGGCGAACGTTATTCGGATCGGTGCCAGGCTTGAGCTTCACTTGAAACTCCTTGCTGAATTTGCTCCTCTTCTCCAACTTACCCAGCCTGATTAACTGCTGCACCACAGCAACATGAGTCAACACTCGTCCTGCATTCTCCCCATGTAAGACGTGAGTCTCTGCGCGATTCAACGCCACAGCCAAAAACACGTCTGAACTCTGCACTTCAGCGCTGCCATCGGCATCAATTTCGGCGTGGATTTCCGCTGGATCGCCGGCATCAACACGGATCGGCCCGATACTGATAGAAATCTTCGGGACACTCGAAGCCTTTAGCAGAGTCTGGCTCACTTGCCCCTGTTCGCCAAGCTTGAGTTCGCTCGTTCCATCGACAACAAGCTGCGGCGTATACACCGTGCTCAACCCCAGCATCCGCGCATACCCGTTCTGACGGTCCGTCAGCGACGGATCGGAAAAAGGATCCTTCCAGCCGTCGTGATCCCAGTAGTCCACGTGTTCACTCAGGACAATCAACTGACCCAGGTCTGCCCGTTGATAGCTGTCCATCTGCGCAAGCAATTTGTCCGCGGGAGGACAGGACGAACAACCCTCTGAAGTGAACAGCTCAATCAAAACGGGCGCCGGCTTGGCACCTTGTCCGCCTGCGGGCAATTCTGTAACGACACTCGCTGTCCATGCAATCGCGATGACTGCCACAATCAATTTCACGACAGTTTGCCCTCCTCAAGGCGTCCTCTCACTCATGGGTTCAAGTCGTTTTGCAATTCTTCACTCGCATCATCGGCACCCGAAGGTCCGCCGCGTGTCACCGCCTGCACAGCCGGCCATGGCTTCATCTCATACTCCTTAGGCGGCACACCGCCGGCCAGGTATCGTACGAAGTAGTCCCACCGCCGCCTCATCATGTATTGCGATCCCGGCCCATAACCGTGGGGAACGTTGGGAATCAACAACAAGTCAAAATCCTTGTTGGCCTTGATCAACGCATCGACAACCAGCATCGTATTATTCGGCGGAACATTGTCATCCATCGTTCCATGCGCCAGCAGTAAATGGCCTTTCAGATTCTTTACTGCGTTTTGATTTGCCTGCGAATCGTAATAGCTTGTCCCGTCTGAATGTTTCTCTTCGATTCCCGCCCACTTCTCCGCCCAGTCATCTTCATAATCCCGCTGGTCGTGATTCCCGCTCTCTGCGATGCCAACCTTGAAAAAATCCGGATAGTGGAACATCGCTGCGGCCGTCGCATTCCCGCCACCCGAGTGCCCATAAATCCCAACCCGATCAAGATCGATAAATGGATACTGGGCTGCCAGATCTTTCATCCCTGACACCTGGTCCGGAATCGTGTTATCTCCCAGGTTGCCGTAATAAGCTTCGTGAAAGCTCTTTGAACGCCACGGCGTGCCCATTCCATCAATACAAACCACAATGAATCCCAGCTCCGCCAATGCCTGAGAATCACCGCGGGACGCAGCGAATTCGCGGCTTCCGCATGAACCAGTCTGCGGCCCCGGATACACATGATTGACGATGGGATATTTCTTTGATGCATCAAAATGCGATGGCTTGAACATTAGACCGTAAAGGTCCGTCTTCCCGTCTCTTGCCTTCACCTTGATCGGCATTGGCGGAACCCATCCATCAGCAAGCAGCTTCGAAATATCCTGCCTTCCAACCTCCATTACCGTCTTGCCATCGCTGTTTCGAACCACAGTTGTCTGCGGTTCCGTAGGCGTAGACCAAGAGTCAACAAAGTAGTGACCATCTTGCGACATCTTGATGTTATGGTCCGCATTCTCCGGAGTCAGCAACCGCTGCCCCGTTCCATCAAAATGAACGCTATAAAAATGCTCGTAGTAAGGATCGCGGCCAGCTTCCTTCCCTACACCAACAAAATAAATCGTCCGCGTATCCTCGTCGACATGCAGCACCTGGGTAACATTCCCCGGCCCGTGCGTAATCTGGTTCTTCAGCTTACCCGTCGCTAAGTCATAAAGACACAGATTGCCCCAGTCGTCCCGCTCGCTAAACCA
>JBELAI010000403.1:0-3340 GCA_049508975.1 Occallatibacter sp.
AGTCAAGACGTAGGGGGATAGTATGACTGCTGACTTTTTGCTTCCGAACCGCGAAGAGCGGATCGTTCTATGGTCTGAAATGATCGGGCAGGCGGAGTCGTATTTCGAAGGGGTCGAATCGCTGCCTGTTGCGCCTGCTCTCGACCAAAGTGAGCTGTACGCGCTGCTCGATGGATTCTCATTCGACGAGCCTGGTTCCCGTCTCGACGTGCTCCATCGCTTCACGGAGGAGCTGAAGAGGCATCAGGTCCACACGCCCCATCCTTGCTATTTCGGACTGTTCAATCCGGCTCCCGCATTCATGGGAATTCTTGGTGAGTCGATTGCGGCGACTCTGAATCCCCAACTCGCTGCTTGGAGTCATAGTCCACTCGCAGTCGAGACCGAGCGGCGGTTGATTGACGCATTTGCGCGAAAGTTCGGGCTCTCCAAAGAGAGCTCCGATGGATGCCTGACGAGTGGCGGCGCGGAGGCCAATCTAACCGCTCTGCTTTGCGCACTGGCGGAGCGATGGCCAGGCGTTCTTGATAACGGGCTACACGGTATTTCCGCAAGACCCGCTTTTTACACCTCGGCGGAAAGCCATCACTCTTTCCTGAAAGCTGCGCGAACGACGGGGCTGGGCCGCGGAGCCCTTCGAACCGTGCCGGTCACGGACACGCTGCAAATGGACTGCGATGCTTTGGGGCGGATGATTGAAGAGGATCGCGGAGTTGGATACGAGCCGTTTTTGATCGTTGGAACTGCGGGTACGACTGGGGCCGGAATCGTGGACCCGCTTACTACGATAAGTGACGTGGCGCGTGCGAACGGGCTTTGGTTCCATGTCGATGCTGCGTGGGGCGGCGCGGCGGTTCTTGTGCCGGAGTTGCGTACCGCCTTGGATGGGATTGAGAACGCCGACTCGATTACCTTCGATCCTCACAAGTATCTCTCGATTCCCATGGGAGCGGGCCTGTTCCTGACACGGCATCGCGAGATTCTGAGCAAGGTATTCTCCGTAAACACGGCCTACATGCCGAAAGAGGGCGAACGTCTGCCGGTCGTCGATCCTTATGTTCATTCCCTTCAATGGTCAAGACGATTCATCGGACTCAAATTGTTTTTGACACTCGCGACTACCGGGTGGAGCGGCTACGCAGAGGTCCTGCGGCGCCAGTCTGAAATGGGAGATCTCTTACGAGAACGACTGACGGAGAGCGGTTGGAATATCCTCAACCAGACCAAACTTCCTGTCGTGTGTTTCACTCCTTCGGATGAGAATTGGGATATGGCGATTCATCAACGTGCCGCCGATGCTGTAGTTGAATCCGGAAGCGCGTGGATTTCCTCGATCCTGTTGGGTGGCAAGAAGCCGGCCCTGCGAGCGTGCATCACGAACTACCGAACGGAACCGCAGCATATCGAGACGCTTCTCGCTATCCTGTCGAAGGTTCGGCACAATCTTTCCGCGCAGAAAGTGAATTGACAATGGGGGCTTGGCAATGCGAGGGCTCTGCATCATGCGCTGAATCCGGAATTCCAAGCGCGTTCCCGCCGGGCACCGTAATACAGAGATCAAGTCTCAGATGTTGTGAACAGGCCTAAGCGCGTTTCCAGAACTTCTTGGCTCTGGGAACGTGCATTGGCGATTTTGCAAATCGAGAAAAGAACTGGAGGGCTTCCGAATCAGCGACTGCTCGGAGTTGGGGCTTGGTGATCGCAGGTACCTCTACCAGCACCGATTCCACTTTTGCATGGTGACGAGAACAATAGCCCTCGCGTCGATGTCAATTACTTACCCCTAGTATCTTTTTCACGGAGGCGCGATTATCGAGAGCCTTGATGAGGCAATCGGCCACGTCTCCACGAGAAATATTGAAACCGAAGCGAGGCAGATGCTCCTCTCGAAATCGATACTTCCCGGTGTAGGGCTTGTCTGTAAGTTGCGGTGGACGCACGATGGTCCAGTCGAGTTCGCTCGCCCGAATTACCCCCTCCATCGCGGATGCATCGGTCACAATGCCTGGAAAAAACAGCCGGCCAAATAGGTATGTTGGCGGCAGGATAGAATCCTTGAACAAGAAGGCTGTTGACACGACCACGACACGACAAACGCCGACATGCTGCATCGCAGTTGTCAGAGCAGTGGCGAAGTCTCGTAGAAGGTTCGCGTCCCCCTTTGAAATAGGAACCTGCGGACCGAATCCAGACAGAACCGCGTCGTGTCCTTCGACAGCTCGTTCAAGCTCGTCACTGTTCAGCACATCCCCTTGAATGACGGCAATTCGGTTCTGAAACTCCTTGAGCCGCTCCGGCGAGCGGACAAACGCCGTCACAGAATAACGTCGCTCGATCGCTTGGCGCACGAGTTCCAGCCCAATCCCGCCTGTTGCACCCAGTACAAGTACTTTCATAAATGTCGCCTCACTTCAACTTGACTCATGTGTCTTACAGTGGAATGGGGTTCCGCATTCTCGGCGATCAATCGACCCTGCCTCGGACAATGGCTGCGCAAAACAATGGAAGGTACAATTTAGGGTTGAGAAAGTAAACCGCGGCTGACGGGACGCGTTAAGTACGAAGCGATAAGCATGACGAAAAAGAACAGTGGTTCGAGCGATGCGATTCCATCACCCGAGGCAAAGTGAGACACGCTGGCACTAATGAGGGTAATACCGATTCCCGCGTAGGCCCATTCCTTGACGGTGGCGAAGCCAGGGACCAGCAAAACGCAAACCCCCAGCACCTTCGCGACTCCAAGAAGATAGCCAAAATAAGGTGGATAGCCCAAATGAGCAAACGCCTGCACCATGCTCGGGGAGTGAATCAGAGAAAGAACGCCTGAGACTGTGATTACAATCGCAACCAGCGCGGTCGATATCCAATATGTGACCTTTTGGGCATTCATTTGCAACTTCCTCTCTCAAAATCTGTCGTTACGCGCGAGTGTCAAACCGCTTTCATCTTGAAGCAAGTCTCCACTGCGAACAAACAATGCAACGAACGTGCTCGGTGGAGCTCAACCTGTTGAAGTACTCTCAGCGACGCTTCGTGGTGTACGCGCCGCGATAAGTAGTTTGCGGATACCGTAGATGCCAGGGATAATGGATGCCGCACGTCAGGACGGGTATCCAAACTTTGTGCTCAGAGCTGCCTACGCAAGGTCGCCTTTGGAAACTGGATTTGGCTTCGTGTCGGAAAACAAATGCTGCTTCACGCCACTAAGCGTCGCGAGATCCAGGTATTCGTTAAACCTGTCAAACTTGCCGTCCTTGATATGCATCGTGATACATATTGGTACCGCAAATTCCGTTCCCGCTGCGGGAGACCCCGTGATTGTGCTGTGCTCAGGCATGAT
>JBELAI010000404.1:0-3340 GCA_049508975.1 Occallatibacter sp.
TTCTCCGTTTTCTGCTTCCGGTCCTGGTCGTGGAGAACAATTCCTTCATACACCAAATCGCGGGCGCTGGGAAGTCCGGGATGTATCAAGGTTTGCCATGAAGACTTCAACATCGGCCCACCGATACCGGATAAGGCTGCCCAGTTTAACTGCTCTGATTTGCGGGGCTCGTCGGGTGGTATGGTCTCGCACCCACCGCTCCGAAACCCCCAGTTTTTCAGCAACTTGACGGGCATTCAAGAGTCGATCATGTCCGGGCGTTTGCGGAACCAGGCGATGCTCGAGAGCCTGGCGATCGCCCACGAGATCGGGTGAGGCGGAACGGCGCGAAGTTTCCGGCTGAGGGACCGTGCGCAGTCCGGAGGTTGAATTCTGGAGAATATGGAGCTGACTTCGGGCCTCCAATTCCGGAATGTCCTCAGTAGCTTCCATATCAGAAGGACGTACAGTCGTCGCGAGATCCTCAGTAATTTCAAGTAGTTGGATCGCTGCATTGCTCATAAATCACCTCGAATTCTTGGGTTGGCTTGAACGAGAGCTGATGTTGATCTGCACGGCCAATGACGGCCCGCTTTTCCACGTTCTGTGGAAATCGTGAGACCTATGTGTAAAACAGGTCATCGATTCGGTCAAATGACCTCACACTGTTTCGCAAAGTGCGAGTGTTTAGAAATGTCGTGGAAAAGGCATTCCGACTCAGCATGGATCCCTGCTGCGGAAACGACGCCAGATAAGAAGTTGACCGAGTTGTGAACCTGAACCATCCTGTCACCGACGAATAAGGGGGGACGGGATGTTTGAGTCATTCGACGACCTGATGAGTCGACTCAAGGCAACGGGGTACTTCATCGACCCGGTGATGACCAGGATTGTTTTCCTGGCAGCCAAGTTACAGAAGCCGTTGCTGCTTGAAGGGCCAGCAGGCAGTGGCAAAACGCAATTAGCCGTATCAGTTGCACAAGCGGCAGGTACGCATATTGAGCGGCTTCAATGCTACCGCGGGGTCACCGAGGACAAGGCCATCGGCCGCTTCGATGAGAGCCTTCAGCGGCTCTATATGGAGTTCTCGAAAGGGCAGGACACGAATGGAAGGGCGGGAAGTTGGCGCGAGTTGCAGGCCAACCTCAAGGGCCGCGACTTCTTTCGGCCCGGCCCGCTCATGCGAGCTCTCGAATGCGAGAAGCCTTGCGTGCTGCTCATCGATGAAATCGACAAGGTGGACGAAGGTTTTGAGGCTTTGCTGCTTGAGATCCTTTCAGCTTGGCAGCTCTCGATTCCCGAGTTCGGCACCGTCGCAGCAAAGAGCATTCCGTTTGTCGTGCTCACCAGCAATGAGGAGCGCAGGCTGGGCGACCCCATCCGAAGACGCAGCCTTTATGTGCGTGTGGAGCATCCGACGCCGGAGCGGGAAGCGGAGATTATTGCCAGCCGCACTCCGAAGGCCGATCAGAAGTTTCACCGGGAGATGGCGGGGATCGCGCTATCGTTCCGCAACTATTCCCTCGAAAAGCCGCCTTCGGTTTCGGAGATGATCGACTTTGCCAACGCACTTCAACTGCTCGAAACCGACCACGTAACTGAGGAGCACCGCGACGTGTTGCTGCCGTTCCTGGCGAAGACCGAGAAGGACAGGCGTCACCTCCTGCTCCGCGAGGGATTCAAGAGCCTGCTCGACGACGGCGCACGATTTGCGAGGAGCCTGGCGCTTCCTGGAGGACAACCTTCATGAAGCGATGCCTACTCCTGCTTTGTTTTCGACCGTGCGAACCTGAAAGAAGAATGCCACATTCTCTTAGAAGAGGCACGATGGGACCGCTACTCAAAGGCTCGCAGGTGCGGTTCGGAATGGAGCGGCATCCAGGAGGCGGCGCTTGACCCGGCCTACTTTTCCCGAGCGCCATGGGCAGTGACAACAATCTGGTCGTCTACCGCGTCAATTTGGGACGAAGAGCGCTTTCCTCAAGAGCGAACAAGAGGTTATCGATCAGATGTGGCGAATCGCCTGGAAACACAAATGAAGATCCACTTCGTGCATCGCGCGCTGGGGGCGATATGAGGTTCCATCACTAACTTTTATGGACGACCTCGAACGAATAGCCGTCCGGGTCAAATACATCCGCGGCGTAGTATCCCGGATAGTATTCAAGCCGCGCACGTGGTGAAATATTGTCCCTGGCGCCAGCCGCGATCGCTGCCTTGTAGAATTCATCCACCTTGCCATTGCTTTCGGCCATGAACCCCCAGTGAATAGCCGCTGGATCGGGCTTGCCTTGCTGGAGCCAAAAGAACGCCTGCTTGCCATCTCCAAATCCCCACAGGTCGGGATGACCGCCTTCGCCCTTGTAGGGTAAGAAGAACTTGATATTGAGAGGCTTCAAGGCCGCTTCATAGAACGCCAACGAACGTTCGATATTGCTGACAGTCAGAATCATGAAACCGAGCATTGTTCTCTCCTTTAAATCACGACTGCTTCAACGGCCTTCTCGCCGTTGGGTACAGCATAAATCGCAAGCGGCGGTATGTTCATGCCCTCTGCCCTCACGGTTTGCACATCGTCGATTCCAATGAAGCCTAGAATCTGACGCAGATAAGGCTCGACAGTATCCCATGGCTTCCAGGGTCCCTCGCTGAAGACTCCGCCAGATGCGAGAACCAGGATCGCCTTCTTGCCTTTGGCAAGCCCCTCAACCCCTGCGCCGGCATAGTTGAAGGTCCTTCCGGCGCGTACAACATGGTCGATCCACGCCTTCAGAGAAGAGGGGATGCCGAAATTCCACATGGGACTCGCAATCACTAATACATCCGACGATAGAAGCTCTTCAGTGAGCTGGTCTGACAGATGCAGAGCGTCTTTCAGCGATTCCGCCTCCACGGGGTCCTTCGTAGAAATTGCTTTCAGGGTCGGTTGATCCAGGTGGGGAAGTTTGTCCTTCACAAGATCGCGCTCGATGAACGTGGCCTCTGGATATTGGGCCGCAAGCCGCTCTCTCAACTTGTCAGTCAATTTGCGGCTCGCGGATTCAGAACCTCGAGGGCTTGATTCGACAATCAGGATTCGCTTCATTCGGTGCCTCCTTTTTGATTCGATGCTTACTATTTGTTCGTTGATTCTATTGTGAGAGCTTATTATGAACAATAAGGCACTTTGAGATTCGTAGCGCACATGGGAGTAAGCATGAAAAAAAGCAATCGGAAGAAACCGCTGGACTCTTCATATGTCTGCGGCCATGAAGACCCGACAGCGGTTCGCGAGCTGTTGACCAAAGTGGGAGATAAGTGGAGTATCTTCTTGATACTCTCCTTGGCGAAACTGCCGGGGGGGCGCGCTCGGTTTTCCGAG
>JBELAI010000405.1:0-3316 GCA_049508975.1 Occallatibacter sp.
CATTGCCGAAACAACGGTTTGGGGGTCGCATCGCCGCAGCACCCATTGCCCGTGAGGTGATACGCTGTATAGCCTGTGACTGAACGCTGGCTACAGTTGTGGAGAAGCCATATGCTTCGCCGCACTTTACTAGAACTGTCGACGTCGTTGGCCATCATTCTGCCTCTCACTCTGGCGAGTGTTGTTGGACCATTCTGGTCCTTGGTGAAGGCGCAGACGTGACAGATGTCGCGTTGTCACGGGCACGCTCAAACCCGGAGGTCATGAGCTCATTCGGCCCGCCGATTCGGCTGGGAGGGTTCGTACAGGGGACGATGCAATCGAGTGGTGATATCGATTTGCTCTCGCAATTCCAGATTCTCATTGCGTGTCCTCTCTTCAGCCCGGACACGATCCGGTTTCGGCGGATCTCACGCACCTTCGACGATGCGATAGTCGCGTTCCGCGCCGGAACCGAGTGCCTGCAGTGCCTTTTGGTAAGCCTCGCTTTTGTGGGCCGCGAGGGCGGTCTCATAGCTGTCGAATTCGACAACAATCGTCCGCTGCTGCAATCCGCCTTCGTGGGCCTGAATCTGGCTCGTAGAACTGGTCAAGAAGCGCCCGCCGAATGTCTCAACCGCTGGAACTGCCAATGCGCCATAGGCCCTTACCGCCGATTCATCCGAAATCGATCGATAGGCAACGACCCAATAACCCTTTTTCACGGTGTCTCCTTTCTATCCTGATGACCAGAGTTTGGCATCCCGATTACTGCAACTAAGTCTGCCAGCCGCCACCGAGCGCTCGATAGACTTGCACCAGGCTCTGGTACTCGTTGCCACGGGCCTGCGCCAGGGTTAGTTCAGCCGCATACAGCGATCGCTGACCATCGAGCACTTCGAGGTAGGTCGTCGTACCACCCTGGTAGCGAAGTGTAGAAAGGCGGACGGATTCCTGCAAATCGGCTACAGACTCTTGCTGTCGAATCCGGACTTGGTGGAATTTTTCATACCCGATCAGCGCATCGGACACATCGCCGAAAGCGCGCTGAATGGTTTGCCGGTATGCGATAAGCGCCTGCTGCTGCTGTGACTCAGCCAGACGCAGATTCCCGCGCAGGGCTCCACCTGTGAAAATTGGCTGGCTAACCTGCGCACCGTAAGACCAGGTCCCAATCTGCGAACTCATGAAGCTCGCGAAGGCACTGCTGCGGCCGAAGGCCCCTCCAGCTGACCCGGTCAGTGAAATTTGGGGAAAGAACTGAGCCTTGGCTATTCCGATCTCCGCATTCGCGGCAACCAGGTTCTGTTCCGCCTCCCGGATATCGGGCCGGCGCTCGATGATCGAGGAGGGGAGGCCAGGCGGCACTTCGGGGGGAAGTGTTTGCTCCACCAGAGGGAGCCCGCGCGGCACAGCCTGCGGGTAATTGCCGAGCAGGATGCTGATAGCGTCTTCTTCCTGAGCGATTTGCCTTTCTAGGTCGGGAACTTGGGCGTTGGCGGTATCGAGTGTTTGCTGGGCTTGCAGTACATCTAGTTTGGTGGCCACACCATACTCAAGGCGTCTCGTGGTCAACTTGACCGAATCTATCTGTGTCTCGACTGTCTGACGCGTAATCTGGAGCTGCAGATCGAGTTGCAGGAGTGCAAAGTAGTCCGCCGCGACATCGCTGACAAGGGTCAATACAACGGTTTTGCGTGCGGCTTCAGTAGCCAAGAGTTGCGCGCGAGCCGCCTCCGTGGCGCGGCGCAGACGGCCGAAGAAATCCAACTGGAATGTGGCGTCGGCCGCAAGAATCAGAAAATTGTAATTGGTTTGAAAATTGGATTCTTTCCCGCCACTAAAATTGCCGTCGCCTTGCACTTGAGGAAACAAGCTGGAGCGGGTTATCGCGAGTTGCGCGCGGGCGGCGGCGATGCGCTCGGTTGCAAGCTGCAAGTCGTAGTTCTGCTTAAGCGCCGTGCGAATGAGCTCTTGCAACTTGGGATCCTGGAACACTTGCCACCAGAGAAGATCGGCATACGAAGCGGCTTGAGCCTGAAACTGGGCATTCTCCGACAGGTCACGGTAAGCGGTTGGAGTCTGGACAGGTGGCCGCTGATAATTGGGGCCGACCATGCAAGCGGTAAGTAAACCGAAGGCGAAGATCGCAATCGGGTACTTTGCAAAGCCATTGAACGCGCTGGCGTACATCTCAAACGACTCTTGCTGCGGGATCGAGGCCGCTAAGAACGATCCACTGCTCACTTTTTATAGCACCATCGATAATAACTGCCGTAGTAGTCGGATTGCTCTTAATCATCAGGTACCAGAAACCTTGACAACACGGTTGCAGTGATCTAAGATTCGTCGGAATCGGAAAGCGAATTCCAAGCATCCAAACGAGCCGGCGGAGGAATAAGCCATGAAGACAACTCTATACGGGGCGGCGGTGATCGTCGCCCTGGTGATCACCCTGGTGGGCGGCAGGTCCAGCTCTGCACAGGAGAAGCAGGACAAGTACACGCTGCAGATACCGGGTGGCCTCGCGTTTTCGGAGATCAGGGGATACGAACAATGGCAAGTGGTCGGCCCCAGCTTCACCGAAGCTGCAAACGTGATCCGGGTGATCGTCGCCAATCCAGTGATGACCAACGCCTACCAGGAGGGCGTTCCCGGCAATGGCAAGCCCTTCCCCGACGGCTCCAAGATTGTGAAGCTGGAGTGGAGGCCCAAAAAGATAACGGATCCACCTTTTTCGGCGAGCACGCCGGACACAGTGCCTGGCGACTTGGCGGTGGTCGAGTTCATCGTGAAGGACAGCAAGAGATTCTCCGACACGCACGGATGGGGATATGGGATGTTCGACTACGACGCCGCGTCCGGAACGTTCGCCCCGGCCACGAAGGCCAGCAAGCCTCCGGTGGGTCACGACGCCAAGTGCGGCGCCGCATGTCACGAGTTGGCGGCGTCAAAGGATTACATTTTTACGGCATACCCCAAAAGGTAAGCTTCATCGGGCGCTCTCCACTTCTCGATTCGCCGGCAATCCGGAAACCGGTTTCTGGCATTCGTACTCGGCAGAGCGCTTGGAACCCGATCTTAAGAGGAGGAACAATATGAAACGGATCGGTTTCTTGCTGCTTGCGGTTGTAACCGTGGCTGGCATTGTCGCCCACGTGGCGCACGCGTCCGGACAGTCCGATGGAGACTCCTCCCCAATCTATGGCGTCAAGATCCCCGCCGGATACCGCGATTGGCAATTGATCGCCGTAAAGCAGCTCCATTTCGCCGGCATGGGTGAGCAATTGCGCGCTCAACTCGGCAACGATATAGCGATCAAGGCCTTCAAGGCCGG
>JBELAI010000406.1:0-3282 GCA_049508975.1 Occallatibacter sp.
ACGGATTTGATATGGGGATTATCGCGGCGGCGCTGATCTTCGTTCGAACCACGTTTTCGCTTTCTACCCGGATGGAAGAGGTCGTGGTCAGCGTTGTTCTTGTCGGGTCCATGGTCGGTGCGATCGTTGGCGGAGTGTTTGCCGACCGTGCCGGTAGACGCACCACCCTGATTTGGGGCGGGGCGATCTTCATTGCCGGATCGATTCTTGCACCCCTATCTCCCAACGTTCTCTCGTTGATCCTCTCTCGAACGCTGCTTGGAGTCGCCATCGGCCTGACTTCAGTCACGGCGCCAGTTTATGTCTCTGAACTTGCGCCGCCCCAATCCCGGGGCATGCTGATCGGGCTCTATCAGTTTGCCCTCACCGGCGGCATTGCCCTTGCGGACCTGGTTGGCTACTGGCTCGCGGGTGAACATGCGTGGCGGTTGATGTTCGGCCTTGGAGCGATCCCGGCGCTTTTCTTCTTATTGCTAGTGCTGACCGTCCCAGAGAGCCCGCGCTGGCTTGTTGCACATGGCAGATCAAGCGAGGCGGAGACTGTTTTGAGATCGTATTTCGACGAGGTGGCCGTTCGCTTGCTGCTCGCAGATATTCGCGCAAGCCTGATGATCGCGGCGGAAAAACGCTGGAGCGCTCTGTGGACGCCAACCTTGCGTAAGGCGCTCGTTGTTGCGATCGGCTTCACAGTGCTGCAACAGGTGACCGGCATCAACACGATCATTTACTACGGTCCGCAGATTTTCGCGCTAGCCGGAATCGGCTCGGATAAGAACGCCATCTTCGCTACGCTTCTTGTGGCCATCGTTAATGTGCTCGCGACGATTATCGCATTAGTGCTCGTAGACCGCTTAGGTAGAAAGCCCCTTCTGTATTGGGGTGTTGGTGGCATGACGCTCTCCCTTCTAGTTCTCGCATGCGCCTTTCACAACCAGGCGCAACTGGGACCTTCACTCGGCTTGATTGCAACCGGATGTTTGATGCTGTACATCACCTGCTTTGCATTCAGCATGGGGCCAATTGCCTGGATCATTGTTGCGGAGGTGTTTCCTCTGCGCCTTCGAGGACGCGGCGTGGCTGCCGCGACACTAGGCTCAGGAATTTCCAACACAATTGTTTCGCTCACTTTCCTTTCGCTCATCAAAGTGGTTGGGAACAGTGCCACCTTTTGTATTTATGGGGCATTCTGCGTCCTGACGTTGTTCTTTGTACGCTTTGTTATGCCTGAAACCAAAGGCCGCGAGTTGGAAAGCATCAGCGCAGACGGACCAACCCAAGCATCATGAACAGCGGTGTTCCCGCAGGCTACAAGGCATGAAAACGATCGTCGAGGCATCACAAACAATGCAAAAAGAACGCCCGTCAATACGAGTCTCATCCCCCGCAAACAGGCAGGACGCTGCCTCGCCCTATGTAGTTGCTGCAGACATCGGGGGGACCAATTTGCGCCTTGCTCTCGCGGACGCTACCGGCGAAATTGTTAGGCGATGGTCTAGCTCGACAGCCGGCCTGGTGGACCCCTCAATGGTTCTACTCCTCATTCGCGAGGGCGTTGATGCGCTCCTGCGCGAAGCATCGTTACCGCCGAGTTCAGTGAACGCAATAGCGGTGGGCGCGCCCGGTGTTACAGATGTCGATCGAGGTGTCGTGATTGCGACATCTTATCTGATGGGTTGGCGCGACGTCCCCTTCCGCTCGATGCTGGAAGATGAATTCGGAGTTCCGACCTTCGTGGACAATGATGTCAACCTGGCCGCCATCGGGGAGCAGCGTGCCGGCTCGGCACAAGGTGAAAGCGACTTTGTCTTCCTGGCAATCGGCACAGGAATTGGCGCAGGCATAGTGCTGAACGGAGAAGTTCACCGTGGCACCAATTGGACCGCTGGAGAGATTGGTTACATGCTCGTTCCCGGCACGTCTGCCGCTCCCGTCGAGCGCGGCAGGCCTGGCGCCTTTGAAGCCATGGTTGGCGGCGAAGGAATCAAGGCTCAGTGGCGACAGCGGTGGAACCGGGATGCCACTCCGCTTCCGATAAATGCGATAGCAACCCAGATCTTCAATCACGCGCTGGAAGGCAATTCGCTCGCACAGGAAGTTCTTGAGCTCGCCGCTCGCACTTTGGCGTATGCCATTTACAACACGTCTCTGATTCTGAATTCGCCTTTGTTCGTGCTCGGCGGAAGCGTCGGAATTCATCCGGCGCTCGTCGATGCCACGCGCCAGGTGCTTGCAGAGCGGGGTGAGCAGGTGCAGCCCAGGTTAATCCACAGCTCATTGGGCGCGGACGCGCAGTTGATTGGCGCGATTTTCATGGCATTGCGAACGGCCAATAAAGAAACGGCTCAGACTGCAAGCTGAGCCTCCACTCGTTCGACGGATTCAATGACCGCGAGTGATGCAGGAAACCCCTCCGGTGAATCAGTTGCCCTTCCAGTATTCGTTGAATCCTGCATATTCCGCGGCAACATTCGCCAGGATCGTCCGTCGAAGTTCGAGTATATCGACGGATCCCAGTTGCTTGTAGAGGACCTTTCCGTCAGGTGACAGGAGAATGGTATACGGGACAGCGGAGTCCCATGCAGGATCGAATGCCTGTTGCAGTGCGACAGTATCCGTCGAGGAGAAGAGCAGATTGCGGCTGGTGGCGTGTTTCTTCTGCAGGAATCGCAGAACGCTCGCCTGCTCATCCGGCATATTAACGGAGACCGTTACTAGCGACAGATCACGATCGCTGTACATGCGGAGAGTGTCCTGAATATCCGCGAATTCTGCGATGCAGGAGCCGCACCATGTCGCCCAAAAATCCACCAGCATCATCTGATGGGAAGGATTAGTGCGTAGTTTGGCCAGATCGGCCTTCGATACCAATTCAACAGTGACCGGCTGTTCTTCGATTTTGTGAAGCGTGGCTAGTCTGTCCGCAGATTTCTCGCTCCATTTAGTCGAACAGCCCATGGCGCCAGTATGTGTGACAGGAACTTCTTTGTGGGCGAGAAGCGCATCAATTGCATTACGTGCATCTTGTGTCTTTACCAACTCAGTACGATAACTGTCGTCGATGCGGCCCTCATAGCGAAGACGCCGTTGCTCGTCGAAAATGAATACGTGCGGAGTCGCCTGCGGCCCATAAGCGCGCGCCACCTGCTGAGTATCCCCGTCGTACAGGTACTGATACGTGAGATGCTTGTAGCTGACGCGGATTTTCATCTCGTCAAGACTGTCGCTGGTGTCTGATGAGTCGAGTTCGTCAATTCGGAGAGCTTTCGGATCGTTTGGCTGGAT
>JBELAI010000407.1:0-3271 GCA_049508975.1 Occallatibacter sp.
CGACGAGCAGTAGGTAATCGATCTCGCGCACGGTGCGCGGGGTTCGTCCCTCGCGCTCCGCGCGGCGCCGCTCCGCGCGGCGCATCAGCACGCGGCCCCAGCGGTCCGGCGCAGAATCGCCGATGGCACCAAACAAAGGCTTGTCGGAAGGCGGGTGAAACGGACCGGGACCGAGCTTCAGGGCAGGTTCGAGCGAAAATCGCTCGCGATGCTCCAACCAGCTTTTGTCGTATTCGAAAGTCGCGTTTTCCCGATCCTTGCGCACGCGCGCCCACAAGCGCCCCACAAGATGCGGGGTGCCTTGCAGGTCCACGTAGACGAGGACTTCGCGGTCCATTAACGGTCACTCTCTTTCGGAGGTGTGGGCTTGCGGGGCCGGGACAGACGGATGCGCTCTGGCAGATGTTCCTCTTCAAGTTCGCGCCCGACCTTGTCGTGCAAGGCGTCGGCAAGATCGGCGATGCGGTCGATAAGCCCCAGGGCAAAAAGCGCCGTCGCGTAGTTCCCGACAGCCACGGCGGCGTCTCCCTTCTCGATCCTGTTCAGCGTCCAGCGGCTGATCGAGGCCCGTTCCGCCAGGATCGCAACAGGAATGCGCCGCCGCCGGCGAGCGTCGCGAATGTCCTGTCCCAGCTTGCGGAGTGCCCGCAAGACAGGTACAGGGAGACCGGGCGATGGGCATGGCTTGTTCATTTTAACGCCTGATATACGCTACCTTAAGTCCTCTAATGTAGCGTATACTGCACGTTAAGTCAATGAGGAGCCATGGCGCAGGGGTCCTGGATCTATCCAGCTATTCTACGCATGGTTGATGATTGAATAGGTTTTTCATTTGGATAGCAGACGATCGATGGAGGATGAGCGCATCCGGCGCTATTTTTCCGTGGGCACACCCGGCCCGCGGGGGCCGACCAAGCTCTCAGGTTTCGCCCCGAGCCCCTGAAAGGTTTCGGCCCTTGCGGGTTACGATCCCTTGTGCGGAAGCGCAGCTTGCGCACGACCATTTTCCAGATTACTTAGGCTCCCACGCAGGGAACCGTTGGTACTCGGTGCGGCCAGTGGTTTGTTGTAGTATTGAACTCTGGGGAATCGAAGAGCAAAGACACGTGCGGAGAACTTAGAAAGCTCACGTCGCGGCAGCACAAATCTGTAGGCAGCCCAGGCGACCTCCGGAGCTTTCAGTATATCTGGAGGGGCTGTGGCGTATCAGACGATCTCAATCGGCATTGACCTTGGCACCACCAATTCATCGGTCGCGATCAACCAAAACAATGTCATCGAAATTGTGACGAAGCCTGGCGGTGTCGAGTATACCCCGTCCGTTTTCGGATTTGACAAGGCCAAAAATAGAGTTGTGGGCCAGCGAGCCTACGACGCCCTGTACTCAGACACCTCTGATACGAGAATCAAGAACTTCAAACCTGAAGTTAAGCGCATCATTGGAACCCCTGAGAAGTTTTATTTCGAGCGTGCTGGCATCGAAATGACAGCGGAGGAAATCTCCTCAGAAATATTGAAGGGCCTTGTCCAAGACATTCTGCGCAAATATCCGCAGTTTAACACGACGGCCGCAGTCATCACGATCCCAGCGGCGTTCTCAGTCTTGCAATGTGAGGCGACGAAGCGGGCCGGAAACCTCGCGGGATTTAAACACGTCGTGTTGTTGCAAGAGCCCATTGCGGCGGCTATCGCATAGGGATTCGGCAGCACCACCAATGAAAATTGGCTAATTTACGACCTGGGCGGAGGCACCTTCGACGTCGCGCTCATTTCCTCTAAGGATGGCGTTCTTTCAGTCCTGGGCCATAATGGCGACAATTTCCTCGGCGGCAAAAACCTGGACTGGGAAATTGTCGATAAACTCCTCGTACCCCCGATTACCGATGCTTTCCGTTTTGAAACTTTCCGTCGCGACAACAAGTCCCATCAAAACAAGTTCTCACGCCTGAAATTTAGGCTCTGCGCAAGAATCCGGCGGTGTGGCCGATTGACGGGGCTTGGAAGAAGTCGGCAGTTTCGCTACACTGCCCAGTTTGAGGAACAACGACTGGACGAGGATACTGGGCTGGCCGGGCTTCCGGGTATATCGGAGCGAGATCAACGAACCGGCCAAGACGCTGAAGCTGTGGGTGCGCCGGAAACTCGGCAAGACGGCGTGCTCAGGTTGCGGCCGGGGCGTGCGCGAGATCGCTGAGGTCTACGAACGGGAAGTGCGCGACTTGCCGTGTTTTGAGTACCGGACGAGGGTGGCGGTGGAGTTGTATCGGGTGCGCTGTCCGGATTGCGGGGTGAAGGCCGAGAAGATCCCGCAGTTGCCGAGCAAAGCTCCTTTCAGCAAGCGCTTCGAGGATGCCGTCGGCGAATCCTGCGAGAGCGCGGCGGCGCGCCGGGTGGCCAAGCAGTTCGGGCTGGCAGCGAGCACCGTGCGATCCATCGACCTACGCTATCTGGAGCGTTGGGCGGCGCAGCGGCGTAAACCAGCCTTGCGGCAATGGGGAGTGGACGAGATGCACTTGGGGAAGAAGCAGAAATTCCTAACCGTGGCGAGCAACCTGGAGAGCGGCGAGCCACTGTGGTTCGGGCGGGAGCGGAAGAAAGAGACCTTAGACCCTTTCTTTAAGGAAGAACTGAATACCCGTCAACGGAGAGGGATGGAAGCGGCGTGCGTGGACATGTGGGAGCCCTTTCGGCAAAGCCTCGAGCAGTGGGCGCCGCAAGGTCTAATCGTGTACGACAAGTTCCACATCATGCAGCACGCCAATCGGGCGGTGGACGAAGTGCGGCGGGCGGAGTTCTTCCGCAAAGGCGGACAGATGCGCGGATTGGTGAAGGGGAAACCCTGGTTGCTGCTGACGCGCTGGGTGAATCTGACGGCGGGAAAACGCAGACAACTCAATCAGCTTTTCACGCTCAACCGCCGGCTGCTGAAAGCCTACCTGCTCAAAGCGAGTTTGGATCGGCTGTGGGATTTCCGCTACGCAGGCGCGATGATGCGGTACTTCAAGGGCTGGCTCGATCAGTTGCGGTGGCAACGCCTGACGCCTTTTCAGAAGCTTGCAGACATGCTGGTGACGCACCTCGACGGGATCTTGAACTACTGCCAGGTCAAAGTACCGCTGGGAGTCGTCGAAGCCATCAATGGAAATATCAAAGCGCTGCTCAGACGCGGCCGGGGATACAAGAACCTAAGATATCTCCTGCTGAAGGCCCAGCGGCTGGCAGCCACCAGGCCAGAATTCGTTGCTTTCTCGAAAGCCGCTTGAAACAACGG
>JBELAI010000408.1:0-3243 GCA_049508975.1 Occallatibacter sp.
AGGGCGTTTGCGCCTGGGCCTTCGGGCCTGGCGCACACAAAACATCATGCGGGCAAAATGCATCTGGGCTTCTTGCTCGGTTCGGGCCGCGGCAATCAGCGGGGCAAAGGCGAGGATGGCGTTCTGGGCGCGGGTGAATCCATAATCGCGCGGAGCGGCACCTGTTTCCTGGGCCGCCAAGCAGATCACGGCGCGCACCAGATTGTAGGCCGCCATGGCCAACTCGATTTCTTTGGCGACCATGTCCGGCGTGGAGCAACGGAGTTGGTCTAATTGCAGGGTGCACTTCAAGTGGCGCAAGTCGGTTTCGATGTTCCAACGCTGGCCGTAGCAAGCGACGGTCAGTTCGGCCTTTCCCGGCAGCGTAGTGAAAACTGCGAGCAGAAAAGGCACGGCTCCATTGCGGGGCTGGACCTGGCGAACAATCAGACGGCCCGAGACCGAGGCGTCCAGGGGCAAAGTGGAGTGTTTGCGACGCTCTACGGGCGACGGTTTCCAGGTAATCGTCAGGTCCATGCCATCCTCGATTGACCGGCCCGCCAGATGTTTCGCCCGTACGGCGGTCAGTCGCAGCAGCACAGCCTGCTGGCGTTGGTCGGCGGCATAGGCCACCGAGAAGACGCCGAAATTAGCATCCCCCATCAGGATCGAGCCTTTGGGGAGACGGTCAATGGCCCGCTCCAGGAGCTCTTGTTCGCCCACCGCCTGGTCCCCATTGAGCGCACCCCACTCGGGCCGCATGGCCAGTCCGGTTTGCAGGTCGTGCGCGACCAGCATGCGCAGCACGGGCCAGTGTGATTCTCCGTGCTGATTGGCGGTGGGGGGATAGAGTTTCAGCAGTTCCTTGCTATGAGGCATGCGCACGGTGGTGCCATCGAGGAAGAAGGCGCGTTGATCCCACGGCCCCAGCGCGCCGGGGAGCGAACGAGTCAGTTGTTCGAAGATGCGGTCGCAACAAGCCTCGACAATGGTCACCGATAAGCCCTGCCGGGCTTGATTATAAGCTCCTGTGTGACTGGACAGCGCCGCCGAGTGGTGCGACCTGTTTTGCAGCCGTTGGCAGGGTTGCGGCCAAAAACTGGAGGGCAAACCGCGCAGCACCTCCAGAACCGCCCTTTCCAAGGAACCGTTGCCTTGCAGCCGCTGTGTGATCATCAGCCAGATCACGACCGGGGTGCTGTAGACGCGGTTGTTCTCACGAATGTTTTCTCGGCTTCGTAGCTGATCGAAGAACTCGATGGGTGCCAGGCGCCGATAGAGCGAGAGCGCATCGGCGATCGAAGCCGGGCCGTTGACAGGAAGGGAGGTGGAGGTTGACATTGTCCTACGGTAGTAATACCGTAGGAAAGAGACATCCACAAGAACTTTATGCGCACACCGCCCAACTCTTCTCCTCTCCGCCGTCACCAGCGGCGCTTCTTGCAACTACGCAAGGAACTGCAGAGCCTGAAGTATTTTTGTAAGGGAACGGTCCTGGTTCGCACCATGAAGTGTGGCAAGTCCACCTGTGCCTGCCACGTCGATCCCGCCAAACGTCACGGTCCGTATTGGGAATGGACCTACAAATCGCAAGCCAAAACGGTCAATGTCAAGCTGAGCCCGGCCTCCGGTCCAATCTACCAAGCCGCCGTCCGGCAGTACCGAAAATTGAAATCCCTGCTCACGCGCCTGGAACGCACATCTCGCACAGCCCTTGCTGCGCTGGCTAGACAAGAGGAAACTGCCCACACGAAGCGAAACAGATCCTAAGAGACAAAACCGCCCATGCCCCAGCTACCTCGTCGGAAAAACTATGTGGCATTACCCCTTCAGGGTGCATCGCTCTGCCGAATATACCGGTGGTGTCGCAAAAAACGCTCAACCACCGGCTACAAGCTGAGATCCCTCCGGGATCAAACGGAACACGTAGCACATATCGGACCGGCGTGCGACCGGCCCTGCCGGCGTACTCTGAATTGGACGAAATCTATGTTTCCCCCAAAACGGTTAAGCGCCCAAGCGGTTTCTGTTGCTGAGGCCGTTCATACCTGCGAACCGATCCGGGGCGCCACGAGACGGATCACAGGGACGCGTCAGGCAGCGCAATCGCTCCGACCACCGGAGGGGCGTTTCGAGAACCCCCACCCGCCATGCACGCGATATGCGACAAAAGGCAGATTTCGAGGGGAATCTGATATCGCGGGTCGCTGGCCGTCAATACAAAGGGCAGAACGTACAACACCACAGCGGCAATAAAAACCCAATCCAGGCGGCCGAACCCTCCTCGGGCATGTTGCCGCAGTGAGTGGCGCAGTAGCAGAATGAGCCAAGCGGGGAAAATGAGCGCCATGCCTACGATCAGGGCCGTCATCGCGATCGACCCGCGATGGGTCCGCGTATCCGGCCGGAAAATCGTCCACAGCTTGACCACCAACAACTTGGCTTCTTCCAGCGGATGAGACTTCATGTAGGCCAAGGCCCGCCGTACGAAGTAGCGCTGCAGCTCGGGGTCCCCTTCCTGCGCCTCACCCACGGGATTCTTGCCGTCAGCTCGCACGATGAACTGCACGCTCTGTTCGGAGGACAGATCCTGCAGCATCGCTTGACGGGAATACTCATTGTGCCCTTGGACGAAGTTGTAAGGACCGTTCTGCGGCCAGAAGAAGCTGCCATGCGCCAGCGTATTCACGGCGACAAGCACCAATAGGCTCAACAGGCCTGCGGAAAGAAGAGTCAGGAGCCTGCGCCGCCATGTTTCCGCAGTTGCCAGGACGAGAATGAGGGGCAGGGGAAATAACAGCAGCATATTCGGCCGCTGAGCTACGCTGAGCCCGAACACCACCGCCGTGCCCAGGACGACCGAAGGCCGGAGCCCGTGACGCAGGAGGCTAACCGTGCCGAGCATCAGCAAGGCCATCAGGAGAACGGAGATCTCCACGTCCCAGATCTTTGTGACCCCCTCGGCAAGCCGCGGATAAAGGGCCGCGGCGAGTCCGGCCAACAGAGCATTGCGGGCCGTGGCGCCTCCTTGGCGGGCGAGGGCCCAAATCGAGATCACCACCAGCAGATACAGGGCTACTTCCAACGCTTCCGGACCGCGTGCTCCGAGTGCTTTGATGCTCAGGCCGGTAAACCAGGAGAACTCGAGGGGAAAGCCGATTTCCGCGATGCTGCCTTGTTTCACGTACTCTTGCGCGTAACGGAGATACACAGGCTGCGGAGCGCTCACTGAGAACAGCAGCACGGACGCCAAGGAAAGCAAGG
>JBELAI010000409.1:0-3895 GCA_049508975.1 Occallatibacter sp.
AGCGGCAACGAGCGAACGCGCAATCTGCTGGCGTTGAAGAAGGGCCTGGGACTGGACGAAGTTCTTCCCATCTCGTCGAAGACCGACTACGGGATGAAAGAACTCTGGCTCCGGATTGAAGAAGCAGGCAGCGTGCCGGCGAGTTAAATGTTCAGGAAGCCGGCCCTGACGACGGCTGAAATACAAAAACCTCTTCGTCTAGATTCCAGCCGATCCGGACCTCGACGGCGATCTGTCCGCGTTCAACCGCATTCTGCACGCGCGCGACAAATTCTCTTGCCACATCCGGTTCACAATGCAGCACACGCAATCCCTGTGACCTGCGGCCGAGATAGCGCGGTGCAAGCCGCAGCCAACGGCGGGCCGCGCCATCGGCCGGCTTGATGCATTCAAGAGCGATGCCGTCCAGCTTGGGCAACCACTGCGCAGGCGCGGCGGCCACGGTCCAGGTCACCAGGACCCGGCTGCCAGGCGTTTCTGTTAGCTCAATGTGCCGCACTCCCTTGCCGAAAAGCTCCACGATCGGAGGAGACAACGGAGCAAGTAGATCCGGCAACACGCCTCGCTCCAGCATCTCGTTCTCCACCGCCTGGGGAGCGGCGGCAATACAAACCGCAACGGCCTCTCGTTTTCGAATTTCGTTCTTGAGGATGCGCAAAGCCTCGTCAAGCGAGTTGACAAGGAAGTCAGCGACGCCATCGCGAATGGCCTGCTTCTGTGCGGCAAGATCGGCGGTGACCGCTAACGATGCAGCGCCGGCAATGTTGCCCGCAACCAGCAAAGCGCGGCCGTGAGGCTCGAGTTCCCCGGCGTAGATCAGTTTCCCTCCGAGGTTCGGATCTCCAGTTGTTCCGGGTTCCGCGGCGTCGGCGAAGGCTGTCAACGCAGCATAAAGCCGTTCAACTTGAAGTGTGAATTCGAACGCAGCAGATGAAATGAGATCGGGCATTGCAGAAGGATTCTCTATGAACCTGTCTAATTCGGTTGTGGATTGAAGGGTACGGGATTCATCCCGGCTTTAGCTGCCGAGAGAATGCAAACTCTTGAAACCCGTCCCTCAGGGGCTAAAGCCAAGCTACTTGTTGGCTGAGATGTATGGGCTGAAGCCCGTACCCTTCACCATTCGGCCGGAACTTCGGTTCCGCTCACCTAGCCAGTTACTGCCGGAATTTCTCCATCGCATTGAGTTCTCGCACAAAGAAAACAAACTCGCCGGGTTTGGCAATTACCTGAAGCCTGTCCGGAACCTTTTTCCCGATGCAGTTGTTGGGTGCGACAACCCCATCACTTAGAATCTTTGCAACCGAGTACCAACGATCGGGCGAGGGCGCGTGCTCGGCTGAACCACGATCCTTATCGGCATCGCAATTGGCATAGACATACGAAGAAGTGTCGTAGGTGGCATGAACGGAGAGAAGATTGGCATCGGCGGGCAGGGTGAGGGCGCCGGTGCCGTCTTCACTCTTCTTCACCCAATCGCCGTGTTCAAGCTGCTGGTGATCGATGCGCACCAGGAAGTAAGAAGAGGGGATCAGAAGGCCAGTGCGATTATCGATCATGCGGATCGTGATGGTCTGCTGGTTTTGTGCCCATACCCGGCTGCACATACCAGCGATGCAGACCAACAGCAGGCAGACACGCAGTGCACGTCGATTCACGATCGCGGCTGGACCGGTCAGACTGATCAGACAGGACAAACGAGTCAGAATGGACAAACGGGTCAAGGGGGCTCGCCTCCGGGATTCTCTTCGCGCCTTCGGTGCGCTCTTGAATCCACTCTACACTCACCAGGTGTTGTAGGGTTGCCCGTCGGAGCCCGTCTCTTCAGAGCCGGAATGTATGTCGTCAATGCCAGGATCGGTCTGGTCCAGCGAGTGCATGGAATCGCTGGTGTCGGTGACCCATGTTGTGTTGCTCTTGGTCATCGGGTCTTCGGGAACCGACTTCAGATAACCCTCCTGAAGCAGGTCGTCGAGCGACTGCGGAGCCTTTTGCTTATCCATGGTGTAGGAGTCGATGGCGGCGCGCAGGGTGTGCAGATCTTCCTTGAGCACGGCTTCCCTGGCGTGCTTGATAGCGCTGATATAGCTGGGCACGGCCACCATCGACAGGACGCCGATGATGGCCATGACGATCATCAACTCGACCAGCGTAAATCCCGCATCCTGTTTTTTGATTCTGCCCATTGTTGACCTCTTGTCAGTTTTCAGTTGTCAGTCCTCAGTTGTCAGCTCTCAGACTTTCAGCCAACCTCGCAACCAACCTACCACGTCGAATACTTCGTCCCGTCCAGGGCGGTTCCCTGGGCCTTGGAATACACATCGAAAACGCTCTGGCCGCCGTAGGAATCGGAGGTCGGGTCGTCCTGCATCGATCGTAACCCCCACTCCGCCTTGCCGGTCATGGGATCGATGGGAATGCGCCGCAAGAACTTCACCTTCTTGCCCTGCACGTCGACTCCGTTTACTAGCGTTTCCAGGTCGGGCGGATAGTTCTGGCTGTCGACCTTGGTCTGAAATGCGTGCTTGTCGGCAGCGTCCTTGTAGGCATCGATGGCGTCGCGCATCTCCCATAGATCGCGGCGCAATTCATGCTCGTTGGCGCGTTTCACCGTGAACATGGTGACCGGCACGGCGGCCGAAGCAAGAATGGAGAGAATCGTGACCGTCACAATCAACTCCACCAGCGTGAGCCCCCGCTCCTGCTCGCGGACGATCCGTATTGGTCTCTTGTTTCTCATCGTTTCAATGCACAACAATGGTGGCCTTGCTACTTTGTATCGGTATCTGCTGCTGAGCGCTGCTGAGCGCTCCGGCGCGCGTCATTGAGAGCGTGCTTTCTCCGGCCGCTTTGGCCTGGAAACTGAGCACGCAGACCACCCCTGCGCCGTTGACTCCGGCTACTCCCGGCGGACGAGCGGCATTGATGGTAATATTGCCTACCCCGTCGTCGCGGTGCACCAGCGCCACCGCCTGGTTATCGCGGCTGAGAAAATCGCCGCTGGTCACATTCACCAGGGAAAGCATCGCTGAGTCGTATTCAATCAGCATTGGGACCGAGGCAATGTCTTTTCCGCCCGTAAGTACAACCGGGACCTGGAATGTCGATCCAGCCGCAACAGGACTACCCGGCGGACTGAACATGAGATTCACGCTTCCCGCCGCAGCCGGTGCTGAAACAGCCGGTACTGAAGCCGGCGGAGGCGGGATGTTGCTCACTGGCTGAACCGCGGCCATTGCGGTTGGCGGGTTCGTAGCAATTGTGGTTGGCGGGCTCGCTGCCACTGCGGTCGCTTGCTGTCCGTTAGCATTGGCCGATGCGCTGAGCTGTGCCAGTGCCGCCGGTGCGGCCGCCATGGCGCTCTGTCCCGGAACCACGCCCACGGTAGGCCGGATATCCGCGGAGGGACGGCCGGGAGCGACGGGGTTAGCCGGAGCAGCAGGCGACGCCGGCGCAGATGCGGGACTACCACTGTCCGCTGCCGGAGCCGAGACGTGCCGCAACTCTACCGTAGTGCCAACACCCGTATCGATGGTGCGCAGGTTAGCCCTATCGAGAGTCTGTGTGCGGACAATATGCGGCACTACCAGGAAAACGAGTTCGGTGTCGGCAATGGTGTGATCTTTGGAGCCGAACAGGTATCGGAGGATGGGAATCGAACTTAACCCTGGGATGCCGGTCCAGCTGACCTGTTCCTGGTTCTCCTGAATGCCGCCAAGGATGCTGGCCTCGCCCTCGCGCAGGCGAATCACCTGGTCCACAATATTCTGCGAGATGATCGGTTCGGTCACGCCGCTGATGGTCACAGAGCCACTCTGCGTCGACACTTCAATCTTGATTTTCAGCGTCACGTCATGATCGAAGTGAATGGTTGGCGTCATTTCGACTTTAACGC